>CAZQYU010000357.1:0-3750 GCA_964597585.1 uncultured Thermoanaerobaculia bacterium | reverse complement strand
CACTCCCAGGGTGTCGTCCACCGCGACGTCAAGCCGGAGAACGTGCTCCTGACTTCCGACGGCCGGGTCAAGGTGCTCGACTTCGGCATCGCGAGCCTGCACGAGCCGGAGGTGCAAGCTGCCGGCCCTGACGCGAGCGAGATCTCCACCATCACCGCCGCCGGCAGCCTCCTGGGAACCATCGGCTACATGGCGCCGGAGCAGGTGCGGGGCGAGGCTGCCGACGCCCGCTCCGACGTTTTCGCCCTCGGCTGCGTGCTGTACGAGATGCTCACCGGCCAGCGCGCTTTCCACCGCACGACCCCCGCCGAGACCCTGGCCGCGATTCTCCACGACGAGCCGCCGCTGCCGGTTTCGTTGGTACCCGAGATTCCGGCCGGCATCGACCGCGTCGTTATGCGATGCCTCGAAAAGGAGCCTGGGGAGCGCTTTCAGTCCGCAGCGGATGTCGCCTTCGCGCTGCGTGCCTCAGATCACGCTCTCTTCACTTCGTCGAAGGAGCTGCAAGCCGCCCCGCGCGCACGACGGTGGTGGGGAGCGACGCTGGCTGCGCTCGCGGTCGCCCTGACGGTGGCCGGCCTCCTTGCGGTCCTCCTGGGCCGTGGCCCGCCACCGCTCCCGGAGCCTCTTCCCGACGAGGTCCGGCTGGCGGTCGCACGTTTTACGAGCACCGGTGACTCGGCGGACGGACAGCTCACGGCGATCGGCATCGGGGAGTGCCTTGCAGCCGACCTTGTACTGCTCGAGGAGCAGCAGAAAGGGTCGATGTGGGTCCTGCCCGACGAGTCCCCGGCGACGGTCCCGACCGCCGAGCTCTCCGATGTCATCAAAGGCAACGGCATCACCCTCGTGCTCGATGGCTCGGTCTCCACGCCGGCAGGAAGGCTGCAGTTGGATCTTTCACTGGTAGAACCCAAGAGCCACCAGGTAGTGCGACGCGCGGTGGTGAGGGAGGACCCAACCAATGTGGCCGCCTGCCGGAGGCAGGCGGTCACGGATGTGGCTGCGATGCTCGGGATCGTGCTCGACGGCGACACCCTCGAGAAGCTGCGGCGGTCGGGCACGACGGTCGGAGCGGCCCGGGCCGCATTTCTGCTCGGCCTGGGAGCGCTCGCGTCTGATCCGCCCCAACTCGACGTGGCGGTTCGCGAGCTCGAGCGCGCCACGGCCGCCGACCCCGGCTTCGCCGCCGCCTGGTCCGCCCTGGCGCGGGCCCAGTCCACGCTCGCCAAGGGTTCGCCCTCGCCTGACTTCGACGCGGCCCTCGCATCCGCCCGCAGGGCGGTCGCCGTCGGGTGGGATCCCCGCGGCGCCCAGCTCACCCTGGCGTCGATCCTGACCGATGCCGGTAGGCCCGCGGAGGCAGTCGAAGCCCTCGAAGCTGCCGTCCGCGAGCGACCTCGCAGCGCAGAGGCGTACCTCCGACTCGGCAAGGCGCTTCTGAAAGCGCAACGCTTCGACGACGCCGAGACCACCCTCCAGCGCAGCGTCTACCTCCGACCGAACTACTGGATCGCCTACCACTGGCTCGGCAGTCTCGACAAAGCCCAGGACCGAAAGGAAGAGGCGGCGGTCCACTGGCGGCGTGCGCTCGAGCTGGTGCCGGAGAACCCAAAGCCCCACACCAATCTCGGCGCCGTCTATGACGAGCTTGACCGGCCGGACGACGCTCGCCGCATGTATGAGCACTCGCTCGAGCTGAAGGCAAAAGGGAACGTCAAGGCGCAGTCGAACCTGGGCAAGATCTACTACGACATGGGGCGTTTCGCGGACGCCGCTCGCCTCTACACGCTCGCCGTGGACGAGGACCCCAAAGCCTCGCACTACTGGGGATACCTGGGATTCTCGTGGCTGTGGGCCGGAAACCGGAGCGAGGCAGACACGGCATTTCGACGGGCGATCGAGCTCGGCGCCCCCGAGGTCGCAGCCGACCCAGGCGACGCGGAGGAGATCGCGAGGATCGCCCAGTACCAAGCCTTCCTCGGTGAACGAGCGACGGCAGTCTCTCTGCTCGAGCGCGCAGAGTTGCTCGATCCGACGAACGCTATCGCCTGCGCCGTCCTGGCGGAAGGGTGGGAGTCCGCGAGCGACCGCGAACGGGCGCTCAAGTGGGTAGCCGAGGCACTCGCGAAGGGCGTCTCGCCGAGGCGATTCAACACCGACCCCGCGATGCGCGAGCTGGTCGCGGATCCGCGGTATCGGGGTCTGATCCAGAGGCCGACCGCTGGTCCGGAGAACTGAAAGGAGAGCGACGATGCTGATCGTTATCGTGGATGACCCTACCGGCTACGGGGCTCAGTTCAGCGTGCTCCCCCTGGTACTCAGACGCGGTTTGGACGGTGACCCTAGGCCGTACAGCGTCCGGAACGACTCAGGTTGCGAGGTCGGGGTGCATTTCGATACCCCAGAAATCACCCCGAGCCATTTTAGCTTGCTAGCTGGCGCCTCCCAGGTGATCAACGTCGACGCCAAAAAGCCGGATCCAATTGGCAAGACAACCGTAGCGTGGACCTTGACAAAGACGTGCCCAGCCGGAGGTCGCGTCACGACGAGCTGGTCCCCGGGGGTCACCCCCATAATGGGACGGCCTGACGTCGAGATTGACGATCCCTGAAAGGCCCGCCCCGACGATGAGGAGTGGATGTGTGAGAGTCTCCTCACGCCCTAAGAGTACGAAAGGAGCAGGACCGTGCCGACCACGATTACAGTTGTCGATGTGACCCCGGGGCTGGACCCCATCGGCTTCGCGTTCGAGAGTCTTCCGCTGACTCTGTACCGCGGGGACACCTACACTCTGAAAAATGCGTCCAGCGCGACTGTGACCATCAGTTTTGGGGTGGGCATCGACCCCCCGACAATCGACAGCCTGCAGCCCAGCGGCGAAGTGACAATCGAGGTGGTGGACAACGGCACCGAAGACACTCCGGTCCCCTACGGCATCACCGTTGTCTCGGGCGATGGAAGTACGGCCGTCAGGGAATGGGCGCCACCGGCGGGAGGTGGGCTCGGAGGTGACGCTCGGATAGTGATCTCTAGCAGGGCGTAGAACACCTCGCGTCCTCACCCCCTGGAAGCAGTATCATCCCCCTTCACTGAAGGGTCCTGCCTACCGGCGCCATCGCCGTTGAAACCTGCGCCTGGCAGAGAATTCGAGAGCCTGGTGAGTGAGTAGGAACCGCACCGCGCTCGGCGGCGCGGCGTGACCTCGCAAACCCGCCTTATCCCAGACCACCAAACCGGCGCTCACGATGCGGTCCGCCGCTGAGTCGTCGGCTCCACACGTTGTCCGCCCTGTGACCTGCCGGAGTTGACCTCTCCGACGCTCGGACCGTCCCACAGAAGAGCCCTTCGTATCCTGCCCATTCCTGCCCTCCCGACTCCTTTCCGAGCCCGAAGCGAGCGTCCCGCAAGCACTTCCGTAACCACTTGCCCCGTGCCGAGCCCGATTGTCGAGGCATGGCACTGAAGCGCTCATCCTCGCAAGTTCCTCTGGTGCACGGTGGCGTTGCGGCCGCGTCGCAGCGCCACCGTCACCCTTCTTCGAGCGCAATGGCGGCTCGGGCTGCGGCCTCGGCGCCGCGCGGCGTGGCGCCTCGGTCCTCGTCGCAAACCTCGAAGACCTCGGCAGCAAGAACGGGACGTCTTTGCGCGGCCGGCCGGTGATGAGCGTGGTGGAGCTCTCGGACCGCGACGTCATCACGATCGGCGCGACGGTGCTCGTGGTCCGCGTTGCGGACGCGGACGCCCCGA
>CAZQYU010000356.1:0-3755 GCA_964597585.1 uncultured Thermoanaerobaculia bacterium | reverse complement strand
CAGCACGCCGCCGAGCGCGCCCGCGAGCTCGGCATGCCGCTGGTGATCCTCGAGGCATTGCGCTCAGGCTACCCCTGGGCCTCGGATCGCCTCCACCGGTTCGTCCTCGACGGCATGACCGACACCCGGCGCCAGCTCGCTGGCCGCCCTGTGACCTACCACGCCTACGCCGAGCCCGAGCACGGGGCTGGTCGCGGCCTGCTCGCGGCCCTGTCGGCCGACGCCGCGCTGGTCGTCACCGACGAGTTCCCGACCTTCTTCCTGCCGCGCATGGTCGCCGCTGCGGCCGCCCGCCTGCCGGTGCGGCTCGAGGTGGTCGACGGCAACGGCCTGCTGCCGATGGCGGCCGCAGACCGCGCCTTCCCGACCGCCTACGCCTTCCGTCGGTTCCTCCACCGCGAGCTGCCGCGTCACCTCGTGGAGATGCCACTCGAGGACCCGCTGGCTGCGCCGCTGCCGGCGCCGGTCGAGCTGCCGCGGGAGGTGTGCGAGCGCTGGCCGGAGGTGGACAACGACCTGCTCGGCGGCGACCCGGCGGCCCTCGCCGCGCTGCCGATCGACCACTCGGTGCGACCGGCCCCGGTCGAGGGCGGCGCGGGCGCCGGCGAGCGCGTGCTGGCGCGCTTCCTCGAGGAGCGGCTGCCGCGCTACGCGGACGACCGCAACCGGCCCGACGATGACGCCGCGAGCGGGCTCAGCCCGTACCTGCACTTCGGTCACGTCGCGCCCCACCGGGTCTTCCTCGAGGTCGCGACACGGCAGCGCTGGACGCCCGACGACCTGTCGGCGCGGGCGGACGGGCGCCGGGCGGGCTGGTGGGGGATGGCGCCCTCCGCGGAGGCCTTCCTCGACCAGCTCGTCACCTGGCGCGAGCTCGGCTTCAACGGCTGCTACCACGACCCCGACCACGAGCGCTACGAGTCGCTGCCCCAGTGGGCTCTACGCACCCTCGCTGCCCACGCCGGCGACCGCCGCGAGCACCGTTACTCGCTCGACGAGTTCGCCGCCGCCCGCACCCACGATCCGCTGTGGAACGCCGCCCAGCGCCAGCTGCTCCGCGACGGCACGATCCAGAACTACCTGCGGATGCTGTGGGGCAAGAAGATCCTCGAGTGGACCGCCGAGCCGCGCGAGGCGCTCGACGTGATGACCGAGCTCAACAACCGCTGGGCCCTCGATGGGCGCGATCCCAACTCGAGCTCCGGTATCTTCTGGTGCCTGGGACGCTACGACCGGCCGTGGGGGCCGGAGCGTGAGATTTTCGGCACCGTGCGCTACATGTCCTCGGCCAACACGGCGCGCAAGATGTCGGTGGCCGGCTACCTCGAGCGGTACGGGGAGGACCCGTCATGACCGACCCGAAGCGTGTCCTGGTCACCGGCGCGACCGGCTACATCGGCGGCCGCATGGTCCCGCTCCTGCTCGAGCGTGGGCATCACGTGCGGGTGATGGTGCGCGACCCGCGGCGGATTGTCGGCCGGGCGTGGGCCGGCCGGGTCGATATCGCGACCGGCTCGATCGACGACGAGGCGGCCGTGCGCGCGGCCTGTGCCGGAATGGACGCGGCCTACTACCTGGTCCACTCGATGGACGCCGGCGCCGACTTCGCCGAGCGCGACCGGCGTGGGGCGCGGGCCTTCGTGGCGGCGGCGAAGGGGCTCGAGCGGGTCATCTACCTCGGCGGTCTGGTACCTGAGGCGGTGAAGCTCTCGCGCCACCTCGCGAGCCGTGCCGAGGTCGGGGAGATCCTGCGCGAGGGTCTGCCGACGGTCGAGCTACGCGCCGGTCCGGTGATCGGGTCGGGCTCGGCGTCGTTCGAGATGGTCCGCTACCTGACCGAGCGGCTGCCGGCGATGATCGCCCCGCGCTGGATCATGAACCCGGTGTCGCCGATCGCGGTCCGCGACGTGCTCGCCTACCTGCTCGCCGCCCTGGATCGCGGTGAGCCCGGCGTGTACGACGTCGGCGTCGAGCCCCTCACCTTCAAGGCGATGATGGAGGAGTTCGCGAGCGTGCGCGGGCTGAAGCGGGTGATCGTGCCGGTGCCGGTGCTCGCGCCGCGCCTGGCCGCGCTCTGGGTCGGGCTGGTGACCCCGATCCCCAACACCCTTGCCGTGCCCCTCATCGAGGGCGTGGTCCACCCGGTGGTCGCCGACACCCGCCGCTCCCGTGCCGCCTTCCCTGAGATCGAGCCGGTCTCGTACCGGCAGGCGGTCGAGCGCGCCCTCGAACGGACCGAGTCCCACGCCGTGGCCACCCGCTGGTCCGGGGCGCTCGGTGCAACGCCGGCCTACGAGCTCCAGCAGGCCGAGGGCATGGTGCGCGAGGTCCGCAACCTCGCGACCACGGCGACGCCCGAGCGGGTCTTCGCCACCTTCGCCTCCCTCGGCGGCGAGCGCGGCTGGCTGGTGTGGCGCTGGGCGTGGGCCCTGCGCGGGCTGCTCGACCGGCTGGTCGGCGGACCTGGCCTGCGGCGCGGCCGCCGCGATCCCCGCGAGCTGCTGCCCGGGGACGCGCTCGACTTCTGGCGGGTCGAGGCGGTCGAGGCGCCGCGGCTGCTGCGCCTGCGCGCCGAGATGAAGGTCCCCGGCAAGGCCTGGCTGCAGTGGGAGGCCGTCCCCGAGGACGGCGGCTCGCGCCTGATCCAGACCGCCCTGTTCGCACCCCGGGGCCTGTCCGGGATCCTCTACTGGAAGCTGCTCTACCCGTTCCACAAGCTGATCTTCTCCGACATGGCGAAGGCGGTCGTCCGAGCCGCCGAGACGGAGGGAACGGCATGAGAAGAACCACAGAGACAGGGAGACTCTGCGCGGGCGATGCCCGCAACCCGCGGTGCGAGACGTGGCGTGTGCGGAGGTCGGCAGCTGATTCGAGCGCACGGGCGTTCCTGAGTCATGGGCTGTCGGTCGCGGTGGTTTCCTACCACCAAGACACAAAGACACCAAGAGGACCGAGGGAGGTGCCACGGAACTGGCGCTTCGAGGATCCCTCGGTCCCGTTCGGCGACGAACGCCGGGCGTCCTGTTCCGGTATCGACCATGTGGGGTCCCATCGCGCGCTCTGCGCGCGACCTTGGCAGGAGGAGCGGGGTGACGAAAGTACCGCACTTACGTCAGCCCGCCCCTCCTGCCGAGGGCGGCTGCGAGAAGCAGCCACCGGGACCGGTGAGACCGCCCTTGTACCCCTGCGATGGCTTGGTGTCTTTGTGTTTTGGTGGTTCATTCTGTGCTGGTGCGATGTCGGGAGGGCTGCGGCATGAGCACCTTCACCTATTCCTCGAGCATCATGCTGCCGCGCGGCCTCGACGAGCTGTTCCCGTTCTTCGCCGAAGCGCGCAACCTCGAGACCCTCACACCGTCGTGGCTGAGCTTCAAGGTCCTCACTCCGGGGCCGGTCGAGATGCGTCCTGGCACGTTGATCGACTACCGCCTCGCGTGGCACGGGCTGCCGATCCGATGGCGCACGATCATCGACGTGTGGGAGCCCCCGCACCGCTTCGTCGACCGGATGCTCAAGGGACCGTATCGGCTGTGGGTCCACGAGCACACCTTCACCGCCGTCGAGGGAGGGACCCGCTGCGACGACCGGGTTGAGTACGCGGTGCCGGGCGGCGTGCTCGTGCAGCGCCTGGCGGTCGGCCGCGACGTCGAGCGCATCTTCGCCTACCGCACGCAAAAGCTCGGAGAGCTGTTCGGTCGTCTCGAATCGTCCTGAGATCGCGAACCGGACCTGCTACCCTCGCCCCCAGGAACGAA
>CAZQYU010000355.1:0-3787 GCA_964597585.1 uncultured Thermoanaerobaculia bacterium | reverse complement strand
TCCACTTCAACATCGTCGATTGCTACCTGGGCACCAACCGCAACGACAACTACATCTACTTCCGCTTCACGGGAGGCGTCACCGAGCTCACGCGTCGTTCGCGGCGGGCCACCCTGCTGCAGCGTATCCTCGAGACCCACGACTTCGTCGTCGAGGGAAGCGGCGATCTCGTGATCGGTCGGATCAAGAAGATCTCTGCCGAGGCGATCCATCGGCGGATGGAGATGGTAGGGCGATTGATAGGTTTCACCCGTCAGCTCGATATCATGCTCAACGACGACGCAGTCGTCGAGAGATGTTTCGAGAGCTTTATGAGCGGTCACTACGACCTTTTCTCATGTTGATCGTGAGCGGAGGCAGGGGGAGGGTGTCATGGAACGAAATGGTCAGGTGATGGTCATCGATGACGAGGAGATCGTCTGCAACCGACTGCGCGAGCACCTCGAGAAGGACGGGTTGGAGGTCGAGACGTACACGGTGAGCCGGCAGGCGGTCGCTCGGCTGAGCGAACGGTCGTTCGACGTCGTGGTCACCGACCTCAAAATGAAGGCCCCGGACGGTCTCGACGTTCTGCATCATGTCCGCCGAACGAGCCCGTCGACACAGGTCATCATCGTGACCGGCTACGCCACGATCGAGTCGGAGCGAGACGCCGAGTACAGCGGCGTCTATGGCTTCGTGTCAAAACCTTTCCGCCTCGACGAGGTCCGGTCGATGGTGAAGAAGGCGGCCAAGAAGGCGGGACGCCTGGCCCGTCGCGGGCCATCCTAGCCTTGGAGAGTGCGGGGAGGCCTCGTGTCCGGCACGCCCCCCGGGTCGAGCGGTTCGGGACGGTAGGAGGACGGCGATGAAGACGAGAAAACGAATCATCATCCTCGACGACGAGGCGATCGTCTGCGAGCGACTGCGGCCCGCACTCGAGAAGGTCGGCTTCAGCGTGGAAACCTTCACCGACAGCCAGCTGGCGATCGACTGCTTTGCCCGCGAGCACTTCGACATCTTCATCACCGATCTGAAGATGCGTAAGCCGGACGGCCTCGACGTGCTGCGCTTTGTTCGCGAGCACTCCCGGGACACCAAGGTGATCATCATCACGGGATTCGCCACGGTCGAGACCGCCCGAGAGGCCCTCAAGGGCGGTGCCGTCGATTTCCTTGCCAAGCCTTTCAAGATCAGCCAGCTCCGTGACCTCGTGCTGAAGATCACCGGTGAGGACGGCTAGCCTGCACGTCTGGCCACCTCCCGACTGTGGGCGCCGATCTACCCGCCATCGCCGGCCCTTTCGCGACTCGGCTCCTCGCTGCTCAACGACTCAGCACTGACAGCCACCTCGGTGCGCCCGCAGCGTGGCGTGGTGAGAAGTGCAGGCGAGAGCAGTGCGACGGTAGGCACTATCCCGGGCAGGTACCCCGGGGTTACAGAGACGTAACATCGCCTCGCATCAGGTTACGAGCTTCACTCGCCACCGTCCGCGGTCTCTTCTCCAGATGCGCTTGGAACGCTGTCTTCTCGGTTCCTGTGGTGATCGGCTTCTTGCATACGATGGGCTTGACATGGCCGCGTACCTCAGTGATAGGAGCGGATCGCGCCGTCGGCGCGGATCGGAGATGACGCGGAGTCCCGCCTGGGCGTGTGCGGATCCCGCGGTCACGGTTGGGAGGGAGGCGCATGCAGACGATCTTCGTGTCACGCGGGAGCTACAGGCGGGGGCGTGAGCTCGCCGAACGCCTGGCCGACTGCCTGGGATGCCGTTGCCTCAGCCGCGAGGACGTGATCGAGGCGGCGACCCAGCACGGCATCCCGGT
The DNA here is from genome assembly GCA_964597585.1 of uncultured Thermoanaerobaculia bacterium. Classification (GTDB taxonomy): domain Bacteria; phylum Acidobacteriota; class Thermoanaerobaculia; order Thermoanaerobaculales; family Sulfomarinibacteraceae; genus CAVSIS01. The sequence continues at coordinate 1,982 of CAZQYU010000355.1, read as the reverse complement.
CGGCAAGCTGGAGGAAGCGGTCGTCAAGCGGCGGCCCCTCACTGAGGCGCTCGGCCTGCTGGCCGAACGCTACAAGGCGTTCGTGACCATGACGCTGTGCGAGCGCGTGCTGGAAGCCCCGCTCGTGTACCACGGGCGAGCCGGGCACCTGGTGCTGCCAGGCGTCCAACATATCCTGCGCGTCCGGGCGCTGACCGATGTCGAGGACCGCTATGACGGCGTGGTGGACCGTCTCCATCTCAGCCGCGAGAAGGCGAAGCAGTACGTTGGTCAGGTCGATGACGACATCCGGCGGTGGATCCGCACGATGTACGACCTCGACATCAACGACCCTGCTCTCTTCAACCTCACCGTCAACTGCTCGAAGCTGACGGTTGCCAACGTCGCGACGGCCCTGGTGTCGATGGCACAGCTCCCCGAGTTCACGGCGACTCCGGCCGGGGAGCGTCGGCTCGAGAACCTGCTGCTCGCCGCGAGGTGCCGGCTGGTCCTCGCCGACGACCCGCGGACCCGGGACCTCAACGCCCAGGTGCGTGCGGACTCCGGAAGCGTGTCAGTCACCTACCCGCCACGGCAGTCCGCCATCGCCGATGCGGTCGGCGAGGTGCTCTCGGGGGACGCGGAGATTCGTCAGCTGCGGTGCACTGTCGCCGCATCGACCATCCTGTGGGTCCAGGAGCGCTTCGACCCGGAGTCGGCGACCATGGCCAGCCTGCTCGACCTGGCGGGCCGCTGGGACGCGGCGGTTGACGTGGTGCGACTGCTGCCCGAGACGGAAGGAACGGACGCGGTCGAACCAGTGGTGGCCGAGGCTGCGCCGAGCCTGTCCGGGGGAGACGGCGGCATCCTCGACGATGCCGGGGTCATGGCATCGGACAGTGACGACGGCGGCGTTCGGGAGACCGTTCACCGCCTGATCCAGGCCGGCAGGGCAGGCGCCCAGTGCAACGTGTGCGGCGGTCAGCAGTCTCTGATCGGCAGCCTGTGCAACGTCGCCAATGTCAGCCTCGTCGTTGTCGACGAGCTCTTCCTGAGCCGTGGGGAAGCGATTCGTAAGCGCCTGACCCGGGACCTCGCCGGCCGTCTCGGGGAGCGACTTCGTGTGCCTGTGATCGGAGCAGAGGAGCTCAGGACCCGTTACTTGTTCGGCGCCAAACAGTGGTTGCAGCTGCTCATGACGGGCGGTCTCACGGCACTCCTCTACTTCGGGGTCTTCACCCACCAGGAGGAGCTGCTCGCCTTCCTGCGCAGCCAGGGCACGACCGAACGGGTACTGGCGGTGACCGTGGTGACCTTGACCGCGCCGTTGGTGGCCTACCTGTGGGGCACGGCGGCGCACAATCTGCTGCGGCTGGTGCGATTTGAGTGAACCGTGGGGCGGTGACGACCCGGTGGTGAGGGAGGGGACGGCATGCAACCGGACGCGATTCTAGGACTCTTCATCCACCTGAGCTGGTCCACTGCAGCTCAGGTCGTCATGCTCGGCTTCATCGGCGGCGTGCTGAGCGGCTTCATCGGCAGCGGCGGCGCCTTCTTCATGACGCCCGGGATGATGAACCTGGGCGTGCTGGGACCGATCGCGGTCGGCTCCAACATCACCCATAAGTTCGGCAAGGCGTTGGTCGGGTCACGGCGTCACGGCCAGATGGGCCACGTGGACAAGAAGCTGTCGGTGTTCATGCTGGCCACCGCGGCGATCGGTATCCGCCTTGCCGTGTGGGTGATGAAGCTCATGTTCCACGACGGGGGCGACAGTCACGCCACCGCGCGGGGCGCCGGGGCCGACCTCTACATCAGCGTCGTCTTTGTCGTCATCCTGGCCGTGGTGTCGATCTCGATGCTGCGCGACATCGTGAGCTCGCGTCGCGCCGAGGGCGAGTTTGGGCCGTCGCGGAAGATCGTCGATTTCCTCAACCGTTTTCGGCTTCACCCGATGATCTACTTCCCGGTCGCCGACGTCCGGGTGTCGCTGTGGGTGGTCA
>CAZQYU010000354.1:0-3789 GCA_964597585.1 uncultured Thermoanaerobaculia bacterium | reverse complement strand
TCTTCCGCGTCACGGGTGAGCCGCTCACGGCCCTCGCGGCCCGCGTACCGAAGGACTTCGAGACGGCTCAGAGCGTGTAGCCGACCGTGGACCCGTGGTTCCTCGTCTGGCGTGAAGCCGGACCGGCTATCCGGGTGTGGTGTCCGTGAAGTAGTCGACCTTGCAGCCGCAGCCGTCCCACATACGCTCGTAGATCTCCAGGCGGCTGGCGATCAGCGCGTCGGCTGCCTCGACGGAGGCGATCCGGCGCACCAGGATCTGGCCCCGCGTCGTCTGCTCCTGGACCAGGAGCACGCCTCCCACCTCGAGCACCCTCAACACGCCCGCGAGGCGCGTATCCACGTCCCGGATGCATCGGCCTGCGGCGAGCAGGTCGGGCAGCTCCTCCGGGCCCAAGGTCTCGATCCGTCCGGCAGCGATGCGTTCGAGCCAGCGCGAGGCGTTCTTCACCTTCCGTCCCTCAAGTCTGCAGCACGCCCTGGCGGAACGGCTGAAGGTGGGTCTGATGGGCCGCTGCCGTGAGGCTTCGCGCAAGCACGTCGCGCGTCGCCCGGGGATCGATGATCTCGTCCACCCACAGGCGCGCGGCGGCGTACCGAGGATCCGTCGCGGCACGGTAGCTCGCCTGAATCTCCTCGAGCCGGCGCTCCCTCTCCTCGTCGGAGACCTCGTCGCCGCGGTTCTTGAGCTGGATCGCGAGCAGGGTCTTGGACGCCTGGTCGCCGCCCATCACCGAGATCGCCGCCGACGGCCACGCGTAGTAGAAACGCGCCCCGTAGGCCCTGCCGCACATTGCGTAGTTGCCGGCGCCGAATGAGTTGCCGACGAAGACCGTGATCTTGGGCACGACGGTGTTGGCCACCACGTTGACCAGCTTCGCCCCGTCCTTGATGATCCCCTCCCGCTCCGCCGCCGAGCCGACCATGAAGCCGGCGACGTCCTGGAGGAACACGATCGGGACGCCCTTCTGGTTCATCAGCTCGACGAAGCGGGCCGCCTTGTCGGCGGCGTCGGGGTAGATCACCCCGCCGATCTGCATCTCGCGGTCCCGTGCACCCAGGCCGCGGGCACGGTGCACGATCGTTCGCGAGTTGGCGACGATGCCCACCGCCCAGCCGTCGATCCGGCCGGTACCGCAGATGAGGGTCCGGCCATAGGTCGCCTTGTACTCGGTGAAGCGGGACCGGTCGAGCAGGCGCGCGAGGATAGCGGACGTTTCGTAGGGGCGTGACCGGTCGACGGGGATGATGCCGAGCAGGTCGTCGGGGTCAGCGGCGGGCGGCTCGGGTGCAATGCGGTCGAAGAGCGCCGGAGCCGGCTGTGCAAGCTCTCCAATGCGCTCGCGCAAGCGCGCGATGGCCGAGAGGTCGTCTGGAAAGCGGTCGTCGACGACCCCGGAGATGTCGACCTGGACACGAGCGCCGCCGAGGCTCTCGTTGTCGATCGGCTCACCGATCGCCGCTTTCACCAGGTGGGCGCCGGCGAGGAAGATGGTCCCGGTCCCCTCGACGATGAGGGCCTCGTCCGACATGATCGGGAGGTAAGCTCCGCCCGCGACGCAGGAGCCCATAATGGCCGAGATCTGGTAGATCCCCTCCGCCGACAGGCGGGCGTTGTTGTAGAAGACCCGTCCGAAGTGTTCCCGATCCGGGAAGATCTCATCCTGCATCGGAAGGAAGACGCCGGCGGAGTCGACCAGATACACGATCGGCAGCCGGTTCTCCAGCGAGATCTCCTGTGCGCGCAGGATCTTCTTGCAGGTCATCGGGAACCACGCACCGGCCTTGACGGTGGCGTCGTTGGCAACGACCAGCGTCTCGCGCCCGCGGATCCTTCCGATCCCGACCACGACGCCGGCCGCAGGCGCACCGCCCCATTCCTCGTACAAGCCCCAGGCCGCAAAGCTGCCGAGCTCGAGAAACGGTGTCCCCTCGTCGATCAGGGCTGCTACTCGCTCGCGAGCGAGCAGCTTACCGTGGCCGCGCTGGCGCTGGGCGGCCGCCTCGCCGCCGCCCTCGGCGATCCTCGTGCGTTGCGCCTCGAGGATCCGAAGTTCGTTGAGCCAGTGATCCCGGTTGGCGGCAAATGCGACGTCCTGACGAACGGCGCCGTCGAGGGTTTTCGGCATCGGGAGTCCTCCAGGGCAGGCGCTCGCCGGGAGTGTAGCACCGCTGGAATCGCCCTCCGGAGCGCCGGTGGGCCTGTGCCGAGCGTCTGGTACACTCCGGGCACGCGGCCTCCCGGCCACTGTCGAGGAACCAGCGCCGCGCGCGGAGGAACGCCATGTCGAAGGTGAAGGTGCGGCGTACGCTGCGCGAGGAGCTGCCGGGAATCGCGGTGCTGCGCGATGCCGCGGCCTCGTCGATGGCAGCGTTTCCGGCCAGCCACGGCACCCTCGATCTGGACATGGAGATCGATCCGGATCTCCTTCACCTCCTGAACCATGATCCCGACGGCTGCTTCACCGCGGTCGAACGCGACGAAACCCTCGGTTTCGCCGCGGCCCACATGCGCTCCCGACAGTGGGTACTGTCGCAGCTCTGGGTGCTGCCACAGCACCGCGGCAAGGGGGCCGGCGAGGCGCTCCTCGCGCGGACATTGGCCTACGGCGAGCGCTCGGGGGCGCGCGAATACCTCGCTCTCGTCCCGGTCGACAACGCCGTCCAGGCGCTCCTCTACAGACACGAGCTACGCCCTCTCGTGCCGGTCTTTCTGGTCCGCATCCCCCGCGCCGCCGCCACCGAGCTCGCGACCGCGCTGTCCCGACTGTTGCCGGGACAGGACATGACCTCGGATCTGCTCTCCCGCCGCGGGCAGGCCGACCTCGACCGCATCGACCGCCTGGCACGTTCCATCACCCGCAATGTCGACCACCAGTACTGGATCAAGACGCGGGGACGCCGCGTCGCCTTCGTCCGCCAGGGCGAGCGGATCGCGGCCTTTGCCTATGGCGGACATGGACAGGTCGGCCCGGTCGTCGGGACCACCCAGGACGCCGCCCTCACCGGCCTCGGCTGGGCCATCAGCCTGGCCCTGAAAACGGCCAGCGGGTCCTCTCTCGACGTGCTGCTGCCGGCGACGTTCGCGCCTGCAGTCGATGCCGCGTTCGAGTTTGGCGGACGGGTCGCCGCCACCCTCTCATACTGGGGCCGCGGGCTGCAGGCCTCGTTCGATCGCTCGGTACCGGGCTCGCCGGGTCTACCGTGAGCAACGCCCTCGAGCGCTCGGCGGGCAGCACTGGGCGCCGGGTCCGCTACGAGGACGAGCTCAACGCCGCGCAGCTCGACGTCGTCCTTCACCCGGGTGGACCGATGCTCGCGCTCGCCGGTGCCGGCACCGGCAAGACCCGGACACTCGTCTACCGGGTCTGCCGCCTGATCGAGGACGGTGTGCCGCCGGACCGCATCCTGCTGCTCACCTTCACCAACAAGGCCGCCCGCGAGATGCTCGACCGAGTCGGCCAGCTCGTCGAACGCGGCGCCGCACGGGTCATGGGCGGCACCTTCCACTCGGTCGGCCACCGACTGTTGCGGCGCTACGCCGAACGGCTCGGCTACTCCCCCCGCTTCTCGATCCTCGATCGGGAGGACGCCGCGGACCTCATGGGCTCGGCCCTTGCCGACGCCGAGCGCGAGCTGCCGAAGTGGCGCAGTCCGAGACCTCGGCTCCTGGTCGACCTCTACAGCTTCGTGGTCAACACGGGTCGCGACCTCGAGCAGGTCCTGCTCGCGCGTGCGCCGCAGTACCTCGCCCAGGCCGACTCCGTCGCCGCCGTCTTCCGCCGCTACC
>CAZQYU010000353.1:0-3801 GCA_964597585.1 uncultured Thermoanaerobaculia bacterium | reverse complement strand
GCCGTGGCGGTCACCGTGGGAGTCACGCTGGGCGTGGGCGTGGCTGTCGGGACAGCCGTAGCGGCCGCGGGGATTCCCATGGGCGTGGGCGTGGCTGTCGGGTCAGCCGTAGCGGCCGGTGCGGGAACAGGTGTCGGGGTAGGTGTTGGCGTCGGTGTCGGCGTGAGCGTCGGGGAAGGTGTCGGTGTCGGCGTCGGTGTCGGCGTCGGCGTCGGTGTCGGGATCGCGGCCGCGCAGGTCGACGCATCGATGGTGTCGCTGTCGAGGGTCACCGCGGCGCCGCTGGCCAGGGCGCGACCGGTGAGCGTGACCCTGGCGCCCACGGTGATCGCGGTGAAGGCCATGATCGTGCCGGCGAACGTGGAGTCCGCGCCAAGGGTCGCCGAGCTGCCGACCTGCCAGAAGACATTGCAGGCGCTAGCGCCGTCGGTGAGCCGCACCTCGCTCGACGCGGCGGTGGTCAGGGTCGACGCGGCCTGGAAGACCCACACCGAAGTCGGGTCACCTCCGCCATCCAGGGTCAGGGTGCCAGTGAGATCAATGGCTGCGCCGGAGCTATAGACGCCACCAGTGAGGGTCCGACCCCCAAGGGTCGCGTACGTGGCGTCCGGTGTCAGACCTGCTGCCTGCGTGTACGCCCCGGCGAGATCGGCCTTGGCCCCGACGGCAATCGCATCGGAACCGGTGTACGTGGCCCCGATCACCGTTCCGGGCGGGAACCCGGTCACAGCGGTACCCAGCGAGACCCCCAGGTCGCCGGTGATGGTCGTCGCCCCGGTATTCGTCACCGTCGTGCCGGCGAGGACCCCGAAGGACGAGGCGGTGCCGAGTCCGATAGCCGTTGGACCGGCAGCGTGGACCATTGGCGCAACGGCGAGGACGCCGATGGCGAGTGAGACGAGGATGACTGCCCAGAAGGGCAACCGCGCGCCGCGAAGGCGTGTTCGACTCGTCTGCGCCGAGAACAGGCCGGTCGTCGGTCGGGAGACCAAGTGACGCATTTCGACACCCGTGAAGGCCGAGTGGCGTCACCAATGAATTCGGCGGCGTGAGCCCGTGCCTACCACCATCGCGAGTCAGCTGCCGATGCGCAACGGGACCTTCGCCGATTCACGAGCGGAATCACCCGTCTACCGTGCGATTCCGGCTCACATCCCGCGCGCCACCGGCCGATCCACGGCCGCGAGGACCTGACGGGATTGATCGCCCCCGGCGCTCAGATCACGGTCGTCGCAGTGTCTTCCCGTTGTCCAGGTGGCCGCCGAGCTGCCACCCCGCGGCCAGGCCGGCCGCCACGTTGCTGACCTGCAACGCCCACACCATGTTGCCGGATGGAGGTTCACCGACCACGAAGCCCAGCGTGGCTGCAATCAGAGAACCACCTGCGAAGCCGAGGGCGCCCGCCAGGCCGACCTGTCGTCCGATTCGGCGCGGCGCCTCACCCAGGTCCAGGCGCCTGGCAAGTCGTGCCGACGCGACACCCGACACCAGGGCCACCTCGATCATGAACACCAGCGTGAACGCGCCGTGGATGCCGAAGGGGAACCAGCCGGGGAAGGGCAGCGCCTGGGTCATGTGCACCGGGAGCTCGAGAAGGACCACCATCCCGGTGACGGTCAAGGCACCGGTGCGTGCCGCCGGAAGCGGCTTTGCTCCCACCAGCTGGGCCAGGAGAGCTCCCCACGCCGCCCCGCCCACGAGCAGCGGTCCCGCCACGAGCGGCAGGCCCAGCGGGAGCGAGATGTATGGGGGAAGGGCTGCCATGAAGTCCGGGGGCTGCACATTCAGGAGCACCAAGAACAGGCTGAAGACGGCACCCGCCATCGTCCCCGCGGTGATCAGCGCGCTCAGCGCCCGCAGGCGAAGTGATGATTGCGTTGTGACCCCTGCCTGAACGGACATCGCTCCCTAGACCGAGGTCGTGGATCGTTCGGGGGCGCGCTCAGACGCCGGAGCACGGGCGGACGATCTGCCCACTGCGATGAAGGCGACACCCCAGGCGACGAGGGCGAGTCCCCACGCGACACCGAGACTGGAGGTCTGGCCGGAAAAGACCGCTGAGGCCAGGCCCATCAGTACGGCAGATACCCCCGCCATCCAGATCGTGATCCCCCGCCCGGTGAGCGTGGTGCTGCTGACCAGGCTCAGCAGGATCAGGTGGAACGGGTATTCCGCCACGAACTGGTAATGGCTGCCGGCCCAGTGGGGGTCGGACGGTACGCCGCTCATCTGGAGGCCCACGTTCTGAACGGCGTAGAAGGCATACGGAATGGCCATCGCCGCGGTGAGCACGAGCAGGCGCCAGTCCGCCAGCTTCGGGATCCTGCGCAGCGGTGACGACGGGTGGAGAAGACCCGCCAGGATCCCAAGGGCGAAGATAATCCACAGGAATGGGGGCAGCTGCTCCGACGTTGGCCGGATGATCAGGTTGAGGATGACCGCCATGACGAAGAAGGCCGACACTTGCGACATCGGCGCCTCCTTGGTGGACGGGCGCAGGAATTGGACGAGGAGCCCGACCAGCACCAGGTCGGTGGTGAGGCCCGATGCGAGGCGGTGAATGCGGTGGATGGCAAAGGTGTCCACCCTCGAGGCGAAGAACGGATTGACGAACCCGTCCGGGAACCAGACCAGCGCGGGCGTGGTCACCACCCACCACTGGGCGAGCAGGGCCAGCGCCAGCAGCCCAACAACCGCGTAGAAGGCGATTCGCCGTATCCGTGCAACGGGTTTGACCGAGTCCACCATCCACTCCCTCACGCAAGATGCACGGAGGATATACTGGGTGCACCGAGAGTGCAAGTCCCCGCAGGGCTGAGGAGAATCGGGTCGTGACATTGCGTGACCGTCAGGGTGAGCACGCCCGTCGGCTCATCGTCCTCGCCGCGATCGACCTCTTCCTCGAGAAGGGCTACGTGGCGACCACCATGGACGACATCGCCGCCGCCGCCGCGGTGGCCCGGCGCACCATCTACAACCAGTTCGGATCCAAGGCTGCTCTTCTCATCGCCGCCATCAACGACCGTGTCGTCGGTGCCGAGGAGAGGTCCCAGGAGTCCGACCAACAGGCCGTCAAGGAGCTCGATCGGCCCGACCAGATCATCGGTGCATTCATCCGGGCACACGTCGGCGTCGCCAGGCGAAGCCTTCCCATCCTCAAGATCACGCTCGAGGCTGCCGCAGTCGACGCAGAGGTCGCCAACGAGTTCGAGCGCAACGAGAAGCGGCGCTACCAGGCACAGCAGCTCCTCGTCCAGATCCTCAGCGAGAAAGGCCTGCTCCGAACCGATGTCTCGGTCGACTACCTCAAACGCGGGTTCTGGCTACTGGCCGGCCCGACCATGCTCATGGCTGCCACCCAGGCCGGGTGGGACATCGACACCTACGCTCGCTGGCTCGAAGACACGGTGACCGGCCTGCTCCTCGATCGACGTACCGGCTGAGGCATCCACGGCCCGTCGATTTCGCCAACGGCTCGACCATCGCCCGAGGGCGTGTAGTGAGTCGACTCGGCGCGACTGGCGTACGATGCGGGCATGCCCTCCAAGCGCCGCGTCGGCATCCTTACCGCCGGCGGCGACAGCCCCGGCCTCAACGCCGCCATCCGCGGGTTCGGAAAGGCGGCTATCAGCGTCTACGGAATGGAGGTCATCGGCTACCGCGACGGCTTCCGGGGGCTGGCGGAGAACCGGACGGTGCGCCTCAACAAGAGCACCCTGTCCGGGATCCTGACCGTGGGCGGCACCATCCTGGGGACCAGCCGCGACAAGCCGCACAAGATGCCCATGGACGGCAAGGTCC
>CAZQYU010000352.1:1734-3809 GCA_964597585.1 uncultured Thermoanaerobaculia bacterium | reverse complement strand
CGGCCGCGCTGGACGAGCAGGTTGAGATAGTGGCTGGGACCGGGCGGCAGCTCGGAGCGGCTGTAGTCGGCGATTGCGCCGCACACCACCACCCGACCGTGGAACGCGAGCCGCGCCAAGGCCGCGTCCAGGATCTCCCCGCCGACGTTGTCGAAGTAGATGTCGATCCCGTCCGGGCACAGCTCGCCGAGGCGCGCTTCGACATCCTCGCCCTTGTAGTCGATGGCCGCGTCGAAGCGCGCCTGCTCGACCAGCCACCGGCACTTCTCGGGTCCACCCGCGATCCCGATCGTACGGCAGCCCTTGATCCGGGCGATCTGGCCGACCACCGAGCCGGTCGCGCCGGCGGCTCCCGACACCACGACCGTCTCGCCCTGCTGCGGACGGCCGACCTCGAGCAGACCGAAGTAGGCGGTCAGGCCGGTGAGCCCGAGCACGCTCATCGCGAGCGGAATCGGCACTCCGGTCGGGAGGACCGTCAGACGGTTTGCCGAGGCGTCCACGAGCGCGTAGTCCTGCCAGCCGAGCAGACCCTGGACGAGCTGGCCCGGCGTGTGGTCGGGATGTCGGGACGCGACCACGCGGCCGACCCCGAACGAGCGCATCACCTCACCGAGTGGCACCGCGGGCATGTAGGTGTCACGCGCCATCCACCCGCGCTGGGTCGGGTCGCAGGAGAGATAGAGGGTCCGCACCAGGACCTGGCCGTCCTCGCGCGCCTGGGGCACCGGCCCCTCGACCCACTGGAAGTGCTCCTCACCCACCAGGCCCTCCGGGCGCGCGGCCAACAACCACTGGCGATTCACATCGTTGCTCATCATCGTCCTTCCCGACGGTGGCCCGCCCGATGGCGGGCCGGAGCCGTCAGACTTGTCAGCACCGGCGACCTCCGTGGCATTCCAGCCGGCAACCCGCACCGTCGGCCCGCCGTACCACGCCTCACGGAGGTACCGTCATGGGCCGATCCTTGAGGGCAGGTCGAACCGCACGGGCGGCGGGCGCACTCACCGCTCTCTTCCTGTGTCTATCACCGGCGGCGGCGCGCTCGAGCGGACGAGTGGTGGCAGTCGGCGATCTCCACGGAAACGTCGAGGCGTTCACTTCGATCCTCCGCGAGACCGGCCTCGTCGACGAGTCCCTGCGCTGGACCGGCGGCGACACAACCCTGGTCCAGATGGGCGACATCGTCGACCGCGCGCCGCGGCTGCGCGAGATCCTCGACCTGCTGATGCGGCTCGAAACCGAGGCAGAAACGGCCGGTGGAAAGGTCGTCGTGCTGCTCGGCAACCACGAGATCATGGACCTTCTCGGTGTGCTGCGCGAGGTCGACCTCGGCACCTATGCAGCCTTTACCGACGAGCAGTCCGAGCAGCGCCGGAAGCGCGCCTGGCAGGAGCTCGTCGACTTCTCCCGCGCTCGGACGCGCGCCTTCAACGCTCCTGAACCCCAGGTGACCATCGACGCCCACCGCCAATGGCTCGCGGCGGTCCCGCTCGGGATGGTCGAGTTCCTCGCCGCGTTCGGCCCCGACGGTGTCTACGGCCGCTGGCTTCGCAACCGACCCGCACTACTCCGGATCGGCGACACCGTCTTCGTCCACGGGGGCCTCGGGCCGTCGATGAAGGGCACCTCGCTCGACGAGATCGAGCGCCGCGTTCACGAGGAGCTCGCGACCTTCGATCACCTGCGTGCCAAGCTGGCCGAGCGCAACCTCGTGCAGCCCACCTCCTCGATCCATGTCGTCGCGGCAGCCGCCTCGGCCGAGCTTGAACGGGCCGAGGGGCTCGGGCCCCATCCGAGCCCGAGCGACCGGCGGCGGGCCCTTCGAGCCGAGGCGCTGCGACCGCTGTCCGGCTGGGAGAGCTGGTTCATCGCCGATCCCAGCGGACCGCTGTGGAACGGGGCGCCGAGCGTCTGGGATGAGACGGAGGACGCCGAGGAGCTCGCCGAGCTGCTCGACAGCTTCGGCGTCGCGCGCATGGTGGTCGGCCACATTCCGCGCTCGGACGGGCGCATCGCCTGCCGCTTCGACGGGCGCCTCCTCCTCATCGACACGCTGATGGAGCACTGGCCGC
>CAZQYU010000352.1:0-1634 GCA_964597585.1 uncultured Thermoanaerobaculia bacterium | reverse complement strand
GTCCTCGACGAGCCGCTGTGGCAGGAGGCGCTGGTGCTGGATCTCGTCCTTGAGATCCGCCCGGGCGAGAACATCCCGGCGCCTGTCCGGACCCAGGCCCTCCTCGCCTACGGGCCCTCCGCGCTCTACGTCGCGTTCAAGGCCTCCGACCCGGAGCCCGAGCTGATCCGCGCCCGCCTCAGCGACCGCGACACCATGGACGGGGACGACTGGGTCGGGATCATCCTCGACACCTTCAACGATCACCGCAAGTCGGTCGACTTCCTGTGCAACCCACTCGGCGTCCAGACCGACCTCGTGGAGAGCACTGAGAGCGAGGACATGGCGTGGGATGCGATCTGGGACTCCGCAGGTCGCATCACCGCCGAGGGCTACCAGGTCGAGATGGTCATCCCGTTCAGTTCGCTCCGCTTCCAGCGCGGCTCGGGCGACCAGACCTGGGGCATCGACCTCATCCGAAGCTGGCCCCGCGACGTCGACCACCGCATCGGACTATTCCCTCGCGACCGCAACAACAACTGCTACCTGTGCCAGGCCGACCGCGTGGTCGGCTTTGCGGGCGCCTCGCCCGGCCGCAACATCGAGCTCGATCCGACCCTGTCCGCCCTCGCCGCCGACGTCCGCGACGGCGTACCTGACGGACCCTTCGTCGAGACCGAACGCTCGGTCGACCTCGGCCTCACCGGCACCTGGGGTGTCACGCCCAACCTCACCCTCGCCGGCGCCGTGAACCCCGACTTCTCGCAGGTCGAGGCCGACGCCGCCCAGCTCGACATCAATACCCAGTTCGCGCTCTTCTACCCCGAGAAGCGCCCGTTCTTCCTCGAGGGCGGCGACCTCTTCGAGACCCGCATCGATGCGGTCTACACCCGCACCGTCGCAGACCCCGAGTGGGGCGCCAAGCTGACCGGCAAGGCCGGCGCCCACGCCCTCGGCTTCTTCACCGCGCGCGACAGCGTGACCAACCTCGTGATCCCGGGCACCGAGTCGTCGAGCACGACCTCGCTCGACGAGCCCACCACCGACACGGTCCTCCGCTATCGCCGAGACGTCGGCGAGTCGTCCACGATCGGCTTCCTCGCCACCGACCGCGAAGGACCCGGCTACTTCAACCGCGTCGCCGGGATTGATGGCGTCCTCCGCGCGACGCCGACCGACGCCGTCCGCTTCCAGCTCCTCGGCTCGAGCACCCGCTACCCGGAGGAGGTCAGCTCCGCCTTCGACCAGCCCGACGGCGACTTCGGCGGCAGCGCCCTCGACGTCAAGTACCTGCACGACACGCGGTCCTGGGACTGGTACGGCGTCTACAAGCGGGTCACGCCCGGCTTCCGAGCCGACCTCGGCTACGTCCCCCAGGTGGGCTACGACTTCGTCGACGTCGGCTGGGGGCATACCTGGAACCGTGACCCCGGCTCCTGGTACACCATCCTCAACGTCGGCTCGGGCTACGAGGAGGAGCACAACGCCGACGGCGGTCTGCTCCACCGCTCGGCCACGTTCTGGTTCAACTACGAGGGCCCCTACGAGTCGCACGCCAACGTCAACGCCTACCTCGGACGGAGGTCATACCAGGCGGTCGAGTTCGACGACGACCACTTCGACGGCTGCGCCGGCTTTCGGCCCTTCGCCGACCT
>CAZQYU010000351.1:0-3811 GCA_964597585.1 uncultured Thermoanaerobaculia bacterium | reverse complement strand
GATCCCGACGACGAGGGCGAGGAGTCTGGCGTCGAGCCGCTGCGAGTCCCGGCCGGGCGGCTCGAGGCCCAGCGGGACGGCGCACGAGCGGCGGTCGAGCTCCTGGCGCGGTGGCCCGAGAGTGCCCGGCCGTCGGTGCACGCGATCGAGACCGCGCGCCTGCTCGAGTGTCAGGGGGGATGGCCGGAAGGGTCCGAGGCCGCGCTGCACGAGGTCCTGGAGGCGTGCGCCGCCGGTCTCGCACCGCTCGGCCCGGTGTCGAGACCGGAGTGGGCGAGGGCGTTCGCCGAAAGCACACGTGACCTCGGAAGGGTCGCCGTCGGTGGTCGCGGCGGCGGCGTGCAGGTCCTGGGCGCGATGGAGGCGAGGGCGCGGACCTTCGACCACCTCTTCGTCCTCGGGCTGCAGCGCGACGCCTTCCCGCGGCAGGTGGTGGAGGACCCGCTGCTGCCTGACGGCGTCCGGGCCCGTCTCGCCACCGTGCTGCCTGAGGTGCCGATCAAGGCTCGCGGGCATCTCGAAGAACGGTACCTCTTCGCCCAGCTTCTTTCCGCTGCACCGGAAGTCACGCTGTCGTGGGCGGCGAACGGCGGGCAGGGGTCGAGCCCCGCGTCGCCGTTCGTGGAAGAGCTCAGGGCCGTGGCTGGGCCTGTCGGCACGGTGCGTCGAGGCGTGCTCGCCGGTGCCCCCGCAACGTCGTGGGAGAGTGCCGTGTCGCGCGGGGTGCTGGGCGACCGGAGAGGCTGGGCGGCGGCGATGGCCGGAGCCCTCGATGAGGGATGGCGGCGCGCCAACGCCGATGCTCCGGCCGACTCTACCGCCGGAGCGGCAGCCGCCGACGGCCTCGTCCGCGTGCTCGGAGAGCTCGAACGACCGGTCCGGGACGCGGGCCCCCTTCTCGGAGTGATTGGGACCGGCGCCCTCGCCCGGACAGGCGCGGCGACCGTGACCCGCTTCGAGGCCTTCGCGCGCTGCCCGTGGCAGGCGTTCGTGACCCGCGTGCTCAGGGTCTCGCCGATGGCGGACCCCATGCTCGCGCTGCCGGCGGTCGACCGCCGCCTGGTCGGCGTGGTCGTCCATGACGTCCTTGCCCGCCGGGCGGTCGCGTGCGGCGCCGGCTGCGACCTCGGGCTTTCCGAGGCAGTGGGGCGCCCACCCGGCAGACTGATGCCCGCCGACGACGCCTGGATCGACGCGAACGTGCGGGACGCGGCGGTCGAGGCCGGGCGCCGGGAAGGTGTACCGTACCCCGGCTTTGCCCCGATCCTCGCGGTGCTCGCCCGACCCTTCGTGGCGGCCGCTCTCGACCTCGACGCGGGTGTCGAGGTGCTCGCCGTGGAGGCGGATGGTCATGCCGAAGCGGGCGGGATGGACCTCCATTTCCGGGCCGATCGGGTCGATGCCGCTGAGTCCGGCCCCGTGCTCACCGACTACAAGACCGGCAGACCTCCGTGGACCCGGCGGAAGAGAACCTCCAGCCGTCGCAAACACCTGCTCGAGCGGATCGCTCGGGGCGAGCTGCTGCAGGCGGCCGCCTACGCCGCTGCCGAGCCGGGTGCCTCGGGCCGCTATCTGTTTCTCGAGCCCGATGTCGACGACGGCGGCGTCGAGGTCCGGGTCGAGAGCACGGACGCCAAGGCGGCCGCGAGGCTGAACGGAGCGGTCGCGGCTTTGCGCAGGGCGTGGAGCGCGGGCGCGGTGGTGCCCCGAACGAGCCGGGTCGTCGTCCGCGCCACACGGGAGGGAGAGGTCCCGGCGCTCGACCTCCGCGAGTCGACCTGGTGCCGCAGCTGCACCGTCCGCGAGGCGTGCCTGCGCGACGACTCTGGGCTGCGTGGTCGGCTCGAGGCCTGGCTCGGTGGGGGCGAAGCGGGCGGCGAGCTCGACGTCGCGGCCGTCGGCCTGTGGCGATTGGGCGCCGAGGTCGAGGAGGGAGCGGAGTGAGCGCCGGGGCCGATCGCCTGGTCCGGGACGACGCAGCGGCGCGTCGCCTCGCACAGAGCGAGTTCGATCTCCCGATGGCGGTCGAGGCGGGCGCGGGGACCGGAAAGACCGGCGTCCTGGTCGCTCGCGTGGTGGTGTGGTGTCTGGGCCGGGGGTGGGAGCGCGCCGCCGCTGAGCTGGGGCCGGATGCCCCGGCCCGCGACATCGCCGCACGCACTCTTGAAGGGGTCGTTGCGATCACCTTCACCGAGGCGGCGGCGGGAGAGATGGCCGGGAGGGTCGCGGGCGCGATGGCCACGGTGGCGGTCGGCGCGACCCCTCTCGGCGTCGACCCCGATCTGCTGCCGCCGTCCGCTCGGGAGCGCGCCCGGCTCCTGGCAGCGGCGACCCACCGGCTCGAGGCACGGACGATTCACTCGTACTGTGCGTCGCTGCTTCGCCGGTGGCCGATCGAGGCCGGCGTCGCCCCCGGCTTCGAGGTCGATGCGGACGGGACGCTGAGAGAGGCGGCGGCGTTCGATGTCGTCGAGCAGGCGATGCGTCGCGCCCTCGCCGATCCCCCTGATCCCGACTGGGCGTTCCTCGCCGCGGGCGGCGCTGGACCGGACCGCCTGGTGCAGGCGGTGGCCGCACTCGCGGCGGCCGGTGCCGGTGAGGAGCTTGACGGGGATCCCTTCTCGCCGGACGCTGTGGCCTCGCTGCGCGCGGAGGCGGTGGCGTCCGTCGACGGCCTGCTCGCGGTCGTCGGGAACCGCCTGGACGCGGTCCCCCGGAGCTCGACGTCTGCGGACGTCGAGCTCCTGCGCGGCGTACGCGAGGTGCTCGCCTCGTCGCCGGAGGTGCCCTGGCTCGGTGCGGCGCGACCGTTCGGGCGGCGAGGGGATGCACCGCGGAGTCGAGTCGAGAAGTGGGCCAAAGGGGACCTGACCCTGGGTGAAAGGCGAGCCCTCGAGGGTGTCGACCCGGGTCTGCTGCGCGCGGCGGCGACGCGGGTCGTGCATAACGCTGCCGACCTCGAGAGCCTCGATCCCGAGCTCTATCGCGCGGCCGCCCGGGTCCTCGGGCCGCTTGTCTCGGCCGCCCGGCGGCGGCTGGTCGAGCACGGGGTCGTGGGTTTCGACGATCTCCTCCGTTGCGCCCACGGCCTGCTCGCGTCGCACCCGGACGTGGCGCAGGAGATCAGGAGGGGCATTCGTCAGCTGTTGGTCGACGAGTTCCAGGATACCGACGGCCTGCAGTGCGACATCGTGCGCCGGCTCGGCCTGGAGGGTGAGGACCGGCCGGGCCTGTTCGTGGTCGGCGACCCCAAGCAGTCGATCTACGGCTGGCGCAGCGCCGACCTCGCGGCCTACGAAGCGTTCCGTTCGGAGCTGGAACGGGCCGAAGGGAGAGTGGTCCGGCTCGCGGTCAGCTTCCGTTCGGTGCCGCCGGTGCTCGCCGAGGTCGAGCGCATGGTGGCACCCGTCATGCAGCGCCGACCCGGGCTGCAGCCGGAGTTCCTGCCCTTGGTGGCGAGCGATGAACGGCGGCTGGCGTGGGTCTTCCGGGACCAGGCCCGGGCTCCGGTCGAGGCGTGGCTCACGTGGCCGGCGGGCGACGGCGGTGGGCTGCGAACGGATGCGCGAGCGGCCGAGCGGCTCGAGGCTGAGGCGCAGGCCCTGGTCGCCGATCTGCTCACGGTTCACAGTCGGCACCAGGTCAGCTGGGCGAAGATCGCGGTCCTGCTGCGCTCGACCTCGGACCTCGACGTGTATCTGGAGGCGATGCGGGCGGCCGGGGTGCCGTTCGCCGTGACGCGCGAGCGTGCCTACTACCGCCAGCGGGAGGTCGTGGGGGCCGCCTCGCTGGTGCGGGTCCTGCTCGATCC
>CAZQYU010000350.1:1571-3819 GCA_964597585.1 uncultured Thermoanaerobaculia bacterium | reverse complement strand
GGCCCGCATCCATCCGCTGCGCTCACCGCGAAGGACATCCATGGCTCGCCTCGCGACGCTCGCCGAGGCGGTCGAGGAGGTGCTTGCCGAAGCGGTCGAGCAGGGAGGCACGACGATCCGCGACTTCACCTCACCGGAGGGCAACTTCGGCTACTTCGCCGTCCGCCTCGCGGTCTACGGACGCGCCGGTCTTTGCTGCCCGCGGTGCGGCGCCTCGCTCACCGCCGGCATGCTGGCCGCTCGCCAGACAGTATGGTGCCCGTCATGCCAGCGCTGAGCTCTCGGCTCCGCCTCGTCCCCTTTTCCCTTGACACCGTGCAGGCGGCCTGCATAAGGTGCCCTGGCCCGTAACGCCGACAGGAAAGCGAGCGCACATGGAAGTTCTGGAGTCGGTCGTCAATGCGATGTCCCGCTTCATCTGGGACAGTGGCATCCCGTACCAGGGCGAAGAGATCCCCTGGGTCGTCGTGGCCCTGATCGGAACCGGGCTCTTCCTCACCCTCCGGCTCGGCTTCGTGCAGCTGCGCCACATCGGTCACGGCTTCGCGGTCACGAGCGGGATCTACGACGACCCCAGCGAGCCCGGCGACGTCTCCCACTTCCAGGCGCTGACCACCGCGCTCTCGGCGACGGTCGGTATCGGCAACATCGCCGGCGTCGCGATCGCGATCCACTGGGGTGGTCCCGGCGCGCTGTTCTGGATGTGGATCACCGCCTTGGTCGGGATGGCGACCAAGTTCTCCGAGGTCACCCTGGCCCAGCACTACCGACAGCTCGAGGGCGTGGACCTTGACCCGAACAAGTGGGAGGGCACGGTCTCCGGCGGGCCGATGTACTACATCGAGCGCGGCCTCGGCCCGCGCTGGAAGCCGCTCGCGATGTTCTTCGCGCTGATGCTCGGGCTGACGGCTTTCCTGACCGGCAACGCGATCCAGGCCAACACCGTCGCGGACACCTTCAACACCCAGTTCGGCATCTCACCCTGGATCACCGGACTGATCACCGCGAGCTTGGTGGCGCTCGTCATTCTCGGCGGGATCACCCGAATCGGCAGAGTGACCGGCATCCTCGCGCCGCTGATGGCGGCGATCTACGTGTGCGGCGCCCTGATCATCATCGGACTCGAGTACGACCGGGTGATTCCGTCGCTGAAGCTCATCTTCCACGACGCATTCCACCCCTCGGCGAGCATCGCGGGCGCCGGCATGGGAGTCTTCATCCTGACCGTAATCTGGGGCGTCAAGCGGGGCCTGTTCTCCAACGAGGCCGGCCAGGGCTCGGCGCCGATCGCGCACGCCGCCGCCAAGACCGACGAGCCCGTCTCCGAGGGCGTGGTCGCGCTGATCGAACCCTTCATCGACACGCTCGTGATCTGCACGATGACCGGGCTCGTGATCATCCTCACCGGGGTCTGGAACGCACGCATCCCGACCGAGATCACACTCGGCGGTGGCGACGTCTCCTACGTCTCCCAGCCGACACCGGGGCGGTTCGCCAAGATCGGCGACAGCGCCACCATCCGGATCGAGGATGGGCGGCAGCTCGCCGAGGCTCCCGGAGCGGCCGAGGTCGCGTGGCACGAGGTCCCGGTCGAAACGCTCTACACGGACGCCGCTCAGACGATGCCTTTCACCGGCACCATCGACAGCGGACGCGGCATGGCGACGAGCAGCGACGGGAAGACCTACACCTCGCTCTACGGCCTGGCCGCCGAAAACGGCGCCCCGCTGACGATGCTTGCGTTCCAACAAGGCCTGCCTGGGGAGTTCGGGCTCTTTATCGTCCTGATCAGCGTCTTCCTGTTCGCGATCTCGACCGCGATCTCCTGGAGCTACTACGGCGACCGCTGCGCCAACTATCTGTTCGGCAAGAAGATGATCTTGCCCTACAAGATTGTCTTCGTGCTCATGCACTTCGTCGGCGCGGTGCTGACGCTGTCGGTGGCGTGGACCCTGGGTGACGTCTTCCTCGGCATCGTCATCCTGCCGAACCTGCTCGCCCTGCTGCTGCTGTCGCCGAAGGTCGCCGAGCTGACGAAGAGCTACTTCCAACGCAAGCCGTGGATCGAGAACCGCGAGGCCCACCGGCACGCGGTCGAGGAAAAACACCGTCAGGAGTCCAGACGGCACCCGCGACGCTAGGGATCTCGGCCTCGGGTTCCTCCATCCGGGGGGTGCAGGTACAATCACCGCCCGGAGGTGACGAACCGATGCGATCCATCCTTGCCGTGACCCTGACCTTCGCCGCC
>CAZQYU010000350.1:0-1471 GCA_964597585.1 uncultured Thermoanaerobaculia bacterium | reverse complement strand
TGTCGAGCTTGGCGTAGCGGTCGAGCCCCTTGCCGTAGAGCAGCGGCAGTGCGCTGCGCAGGAAGCGGCCGAAGTCCTCGTCGTAGGGGTAGTACCACGGCGCAGCGGCGTCGTTGCCCGGGTCGTGGGCGACGTACTTGACGTTGACAACCTCGTGGAACCCGAACTCGCCGTGGGCGCGACCGACGCCGCTCTCGCGCACGCCGCCCCAGGTTCCCGTCGGCTCACCGAACGCGACCACGTGCTCGTTGATCGTCACCACTCCCGCCTCGAGCTCGCGCTGAAGGCGAGCGGCGGTGGCCGCCGAGCGCGTCCAGCCGGAGGCGGTGAGGCCGAAGCGTGACGCGTTGGCACGCCGGATGCCCTCGTCGAGGTCGCGCACCTTGACGATCGGCAGCACCGGGCCGAAGGTCTCCTCGACCATGACCTCCATGTCGTCCGTGACGTCGACCAGCACGGTCGGCGGGTAGAACAGGCCGGGGCTGTCTGGGAGCGAACCGCCGGTGAGGGCGCGGGCGCCCGCTGCCACTGCCGCCTCGACCTGCCGCGCGACGACCTCGCGCTGGCCTTTGGTGGTCATCGAGCCGATGTCGGTGTCGGGCAGGCTCGGGTCGCCGACATTGAGCTCCCGGGTGAGCTCGACGACCCGCTCGACGATCCGGTCGTACAGCGGCGCCTCGACGTAGGCGCGCTCGATCGATGCGCAGGTCTGGCCGGTGTTCATGAACGCGCCCCACACCAGGCCGCGCGCAGTGCGCTCGAACGGGGCGTCGGCAGCGACCACTGCGGCGTCCTTGCCGCCGAGCTCGAGCTGCGCCGGTACCAGGCGCTCGGCGCAGCGGTGGGCGACGTGGCGTCCGACCTCCACCGAGCCTGTGAACAGCACCTTGACCACGTCCGGGTGGTCAATCACCGCGTCGGTCACTGAGCCGGGCAGGGCGACGCTGTTCAGCACCCCGGGCGGCAGGCCGGCGCGCCGGGCCATGTCGCCGAGCGCGAGCCCGATCAGCACGGTCGCCGAGGCGGGCTTGAAGACCGCCGTGTTGCCGGCGCCGATCACCGGGACCAGCTCCGCCATCGGGATCGCGACCGGGTAGTTCCACGGCGTGACGACCCCGAACACGCCGAGCGGGTCGAAGCGGTAGCCCGCTTTCCAGTGTTTGAACAGCAGCACCTCCGGCTCGACCGGCCGGAAGGCCAGCAGCTCGGGGAGCTTCACGATGTAGTACTTGAGTGTCTCCAGACCCGGCAGCACGTCGATGGTCAGGGCCTCGTTGACCGGCTTGCCGCCCTCCTCCGAGACCAGGCGTGCGAGCTCCTCCGCCTCGTCGAGCATGATCTCGAGCCAGCGCCCGAGGATGTGCTGCCGCTCGGAGATCGAGGTCGCCATCCAGCCCGGGAACGCCTCCTTCGCGGCGGCGACCGCATCGCACGCGCCGTCGGCGTCGAGCGCGGTCACGGTGGCGATCTC
>CAZQYU010000349.1:1852-3822 GCA_964597585.1 uncultured Thermoanaerobaculia bacterium | reverse complement strand
CGCCATCCCGCGGCGAAGGCCGGCATCACCCTCGCCAACACCTTCCCCACGCTCGCCTTCCGACCGCGCCCGGACGCGCGATGGGACGAGGGTGTGGTGGTCGGGATGTCGGGCGCCGGCGTGCTCCCGATCACCGCGCTGGCGATTGCCAAGGCGGCGCCCTTCAGGGTGCCGATCTCGGCCAACGGCGGCGTCATGTCGGGTCGCGACGCCGCCGACCTGCTCGCGCTGGGGGCGGCCACTGTGCAGGTGTGCACGGTCGTCCTGCGCTGGGGCTACGGGATCGTCGGCGACCTCCACTCGGGCCTGTCCCACCTGCTCGAGGCGCGCGGGCTTCACTCGGTGGCGGAGCTCATCGGGCGTGCGCTGCCCGATCCGATCACCGCCTTCGAGGCGCTCTCCCCGGTCAAGGCGGTGTCGGACGTCGACCGCCGCCTGTGCCTGCACTGCGGCAGCTGCACACGCTGCCCGTACCTCGCGATCGCGCTCGACGACGAAGTGGTGCCGTACACCGATGCGGCGCGCTGCATCGGCTGCTCGCTGTGCGTTCAACGGTGCCCGTCGGGAGCACTCTCCATGCGGCCGCGGACACCCGCCGAGGCGGCGATGCTCGAGGAGGCCTGAGTGGGTCGCAGCTCAAGCGACCGCCTGGTGGTGCGCCACGGCACGGTGGTCACCTTTGGAGGGTCGTGCGAGGTGCTGCCGGACCACGCCGTGGTGTGCGAGGGAGGGAGGATCGTCCAGGTGGTGCCCGACGGGGACGCGATCGGCGGGTCGGGACGCGAGCTCGACGCCCGCGGCCGGGTGGTGATGCCGGGACTGATCAACGCCCACATGCACTTCTACTCGAGCCTGGTGCGCGGCTTCGGCGGCGCCGAGCCGTCGCGCGACTTCGTCGAGGTCCTGCGCCATCTGTGGTGGCGCCTCGACCGCACCCTCGAGCTCGAGGACTGCCGGGTCTCGGCCCTCGTCGCCCTCCTCGACGCCGTCCGCCACGGCACCACCACGCTCGTCGATCACCACGCCAGCCCGGGCGCGGTGGTCGGCTCGCTCGAGGTGCTCGCGGAGGCGGTGCGGGCTACCGGAGTGCGGGCCTGCCTGTGCTACGAGGTCTCCGACCGCGACGGCGCCGACATCCGCGACGCCGGGTTGGCGGAGAACGAGAGCTTCCTGCGCCGGCTGCGCGCGCACCCCGAGCCACTGCTCGCCGGGCTGGTCGGGCTCCACGCCTCGTTCACCCTCTCCGACGGAACCCTCGAACGGGCGGCGGGTATCGCCGCCGAGCACGGGGTCGGGGCGCACGTCCACGTCGCCGAGTCGGCCGCCGACCAGGCCCACTGCCTCGCCGAGCATGGCTGCCGGGTGGTCGAGCGCCTCCACCGCCACCGCCTGCTCGGTCCGTCGAGCGTGGCGGCCCACGGTGTTCACCTCGACCCGAGCGAGCGCGAGCTGCTCGCCGAGACCGACACCGCCCTGATCCACAACCCGCAGTCCAACATGAACAACGCGGTCGGCGTCGCGGACGTGCCCGCAATGGCGGCCGCCGGAGTCCTGGTCGGGCTCGGCACCGATGCGATGACCGTGGACATGCGCGAGGAGCTGCGCGCCGCGGTGTGGAGCCAGCGCCTGGCGCGGCGCGACCCGGGCGCGGGCTTCGGCGAGGCGGTCGCGGCGCTGACCGCGGGCAACCCGGGGATCGCCACCCGGATGTGGCCGGAGGGGGTCGGCGAGCTGCGCGAGGGTCGGGCTGCAGATCTCATCGTGCTGGACTACGACCCGCCGACCCCGTTCGACGCGAGCACATTCGCCGGCCACCTGGTGTTCGGCATGGCGCTGGCGCCGGTGGTCACGACGGTCGTGGCCGGCCGGGTCCTGATGGCCGACGGCTCACTCGAGCTCGACCTCGACCCGGCCGAGGTCGCGGCCCACGCGAGGGAGCGCGCCGCCGCGCTCTGGGCCCGGATCTGAGG
>CAZQYU010000349.1:0-1752 GCA_964597585.1 uncultured Thermoanaerobaculia bacterium | reverse complement strand
GGGCGCCTCCACGCCGACCTCGCCCTGCACCTGACGCCGACCGGGGAGAGTTGGGACTGGGATGAGATCGAGGCCCTGGTCGCGGACGGCTTCGCCACCTTCAAGCTCTACACGACCTACCGCGAGGCCGGCCTGTTCACGCCCTGGGACCGGCTCGAGGGGGCGATGCGGCGCTTCGCCGAGCTCGGCGCCACGGTGCTCGTCCACTGTGAGGACCAGGAGATCCTCGACATGGTCGATGCCTCGGACCTCGACCTCTCGAGCCCGCAGAACCACGCCCGCCTGCGCCCGGAGCGGGCGGAGATCGCGGCGATCTCCAAGCTGCTCGACCTCGCCGAGCGCACCGGTTGTGCGACCCACGTGGTCCACGTCTCGACCGCCTACGGGGCAGCCCGGATCGCCGCCTCCCGGGCTTCCGCTGCGGTGACCTCGGAGACCGCGCCGCACTACCTGCTGCTCGACGAGCGCGCGCTCGCCGGCTATGGCGGTCACCGCCGGCTGTGCACCCCGCCGCTGCGTCCGTCGGCGGTCCGCGCCGCCCTCGAGGCGGTGGTTGCCGAGGGGGCGGTCGACCTGCTCGCCTCCGACCACTGCCCGTTCCGCCGCGCCGACAAGGACGTCCTCGCCGGCGACCTGCGCGCGGTCCCGAGCGGACTGCCCGGGGTCGGCGCCCTGCTGCCCCTGGCCTGGGAGCTGCTCGTCGAGCGCCACCAGTGGCCGCTGCCGCGCTTCGCTTCGCTGCTCTCGGCCGCCCCGGCGAGGGTGCTGGGTCTCGCAGGCGTCAAGGGGGCGATCCGGCCGGGCGCCGACGCCGACCTCGTGGTGGTCGACCCGGCGGGACCGGCCCGTCCGGTGCGGCCGACGCTCGCGGACGCCTACCCTCCGTTCCCCACGGCGACCACCCGGCTCGCGATCCGCCACGTCCTGCTCGGCGGGGTCGAGGTAGTCCGCGACGGCGCCCTCACCGACCGCGACCGCCCCCGCGGCCGGCTGCTGGCGAAGGCGTAGCGGGACGAAAGCCAAACCACAGAGGCACAGAGACACAGACCACCCTCCCACCCGAGGGAGAAGGAAGGAACCTCAGGGACAGAGACCACCCGGCCACCCAAAGCGAGCAAACTGAACCGCAAAGGCTCAACGTGGGCCTCGCCCGCAACCCAGGAGCGATCCAGAAACGGCTCTGAGAGCCGGTGGTGCCGGCTGTGAGCCAGAGGCCTCGGTCCCCTGAATCCGGGGGCCGGGCAGCGGGCAGCCGGCGGCGGGGTCAGGATCGAGGTTCCGCAGGTTGCCGGGCTGTCTTGACGGAGAGTGTGCTGGCTCAGCTGGAGTGCGTAGGCGACCGGGCGAACGCTGGGCAACCGGTATCGGCACCTGGAAGCGGCGTACGCCGAAAACCAGGAGGTGCAGTGCGACCTCACCTTGATGCGAGCACGCGGTGTCGAGCTTCCGGCGGTGGCCCTCCGTCTCGCGGATCGGCTGGGCGGGCTGATCTACGGGCTACTGCGTGCAGAGCTTCGGGGGACGGACCGGTGAGGGACGTTCACGCAAGAGTGGGGGAGTGGCAGCGGTTGGCTCCGCGCCCCTTTGCAATGGTCACCGGAATACCTCAAGTCATTCATGCGAAGTCTCTTGGTGTCTTCGTGTCTTGGCGGTTCATCACTGGGTGGGCGGGGGCTCTGTGCTCCTCTGTGCCTCTATGGTTTGTCCGGCTTTTCGAGCGGCAGCGAGGTCCGCCAGCGGCCGTCGTAGGCG
>CAZQYU010000348.1:0-3824 GCA_964597585.1 uncultured Thermoanaerobaculia bacterium | reverse complement strand
GCTCGAAGTCGCTCGGGATCAGCAGCGCCGCGTAGGCGTTGCCGGAGAGCAGCAGCCGCTCGGCGTCGAGCCCACTGCCGACGCTGCGGGTGACGGCCATCGTCGGGCTGGCGTCGAGCGTTCGGACGAGCTGGCGCGACAGCGGCGAGCCGTCCAGGTCGACCACAGCCACCGGGAGGTCGTGGATGGTCCCGGCTGAGAAGATGACCCACAGCAGAGCGAAGGAGGCGAGTGGCAGCACCACCAGCAACAGCGGGTAGAGAGGCCGGCTGCCAATGCGTCGCAGTTCCCTCCTCGCGACGTTGAGCACGCCAGGGTGGTTGTTCACGGTCGCCTCCGGGGCCTTACGACCCTTTGCGGGAGGAGCGGACAAGCTCGCCCCAGTCGACGACCGCGCTCATCCCGGGGCGCAGGCCCGTGACGTGGGCGAGCGGGCGCGCCCTCACCTCGAAGGTCTTGAGGTCGAAGCCGCCCGAGGCGCTGGTGGCTCGCCAGGTCGCGTAGTCCCCCTGTGCTGCGATGTAGGTCACCTCGAACTCCACGTCGTCATCCCCGAGAGCCGGGACGCGGGCCCGCAGGCGGCTGCCCATGCGGACCGTGCTCAGACGGTCCTCGCGGAGGTTGAAGGTCACCCAGAGGTCGTTGAGGTCGAGCAGAGTCACGATCGGGAAGCCCGACGCGGCGAGCTCCCCGTCCTCGGCGACCACCACGCTCACCTCGCCGTCGATCGGCGCGGTGAGGCTGGTCTCATCGAGGTAGGCTCGGACCTCGGTCACGGCCCCGGCCGCCTGGTCGGCCAACGCGGTGGCCGACCTCCGGTCCTCGCTCCTGGCGCCGCTCGACGCCATGTCGTAGACAGCTCTGGCGGCCTCGGCAGCTTCCCTGGAGGCCTTCCAGGCGGCCACCGCCTCGTCGCGGCGTTGTTCCGGGAGGACCCCGTCGTGGTACAGGCGTTCGACCCGCCCGGCGGTGGTCTCGGCGAGATCGGCGGCGTGCTTGGCACGCAGCCAGATGTTGTAGGCCTGCCGGATCTCCTCCTCGCGGGCTCCGTTGTCGGCCTTGTCCCGCTGGGCCGCGGCCGCTTCGTGCGCCGCCACAGCCTGCTCGAGCTTGGCCTCGATCTCCGGGCTCGACAGGGTGACCAGCACGTCGCCGCGGCAAACCGTGTCGCCTTCGCGAACGTGGATCTCCTGGACCCTGGCCGGGATCTTGCTCGCCACCTGGACCTCGGTCGCCTCGACCTCGCCCTGGACAAGGTCGGGCGCCGGCCGGACCGCGATCCAGCCCAGGATGCTCACCACTGCGATCACGACGAAGACAACGAGGATGCGGACGATGCGCGCCCGTCGCGGGGTCATGATGTCACCTCCACGTCCGCTCGCGCGGCGTACTGTTCGAAGGTTGCGGCGTGTCCGGTGACGGCGAGCAGGTCGGCCAGGGCAGTCACGAACTCGTGTGCGGCGGCAAGCCGGGCGAGCCGGACGCCGGCCAGCGTGGTGCGCGCATCGACCACGTCGAGTGAGGTGGCGAACCCCTCCTCGAACGCGTGAGTGCGAACCCGCAGGTTCTCCTCGGCGAGATTGACGGTGGCGCTCAGGCTGTCGAACTGTTCGATCGCCTTGAGCATCGTTCGGTAGTGGTGCTCGACCAGCAGGGCGATGTCGTTCCGCGCGCCCTCCTGGAGGTGCTCGACCATCCCGGCGGTGGCCCGGGCCGCCTCCACCCGGTGACCCCGTGCGTTCCCGTCGAAGAGGTTGAAGCGGACGTCGATTCCTGCAGCCCAGCGCGGCTCGAGAATCGTCAGGTCGCCGGTGTGGAGCTCGTGCATGGCGAACACGGCCACCGTGGGGCGGTAGGCGGCACGCTCGGCGGCCAGCGCAGAGCGCGCCAGCTCCTGCTGGGCGGCGAGGCGGCTGAGGTCAGGGTTGTTGTCCTCCGCACTGCGCTGCAGCTCCTCGAGCGAGGGAAGGTCGTGGACGATGAAGAGCTCGGACGTGGGATGGAGGTCGCCCTGCACGACCAGGAGAGCCCGCAGCGCGGCGCGGGAGAGCTGGACGTCCTGCTCGGCGGCCTGCAGGGCGCGCGAAGCCTCGGCCCGCGCCACCTCTGCATGGAGCCGCTCGGCGCGGGCAATCATGCCTTCCTCCTCCAGCCGTGTCGCCTGGTAGAGGTGCCGGTCCATGCCGTCGAGCACGCGGCGCCGGACCGCCCGCGCTTGCTCAGCGAGACACAGCCCGTAGTAGCGCGAGACGAGGTCGGCAAACAGCTCCTGCTGGGTGCCGCGGGACTGCTGGCGGGCGTCGTCGAGCCGTGCGTCGGCGGCGCGGTTTGCGGCCTGGATCGCACCGCCGGTGTAGAGCGGCCAGCTCAGCTCGAGCTCGGCCTTGAAGAAGCGGTCGTTCTGGATCTCGGTCTCGAACGGCGGGATCGCTGCGGGCGGCACCTCGGGGTGCAGGGCCAGCATCGCAGTGCGGATCGGCGCGAGGTCGATGCTGATCGGTTGGTCGATCTGGGTGGTGCGGGCGCGAAGGTCGACCCGAGGCAGGGTGAGACCCCTGGTCGCGGCCTGCTCCTCCGCACGCCGGCGTTGACCCTCGGCGGCCGCCAGCAGCTGTTGGTTGCGTTCATGAAGGAGAGTGACAGCATCGACGAAGCTCAGGGGCACAGGCTTGGTCGCCTCGGGCGCGGCCTCCGGCGTCGTGTCGTCGGGCTGCGAGGCGGGGGCGGTGACCTCCGAACCAGCCGGGAAAGCTGCGAGCGCTGCCGGCGGGCCGAGGCAGATCAGGGGGAGAGAAAGCGCGACGAGGTGTGTGAGTGCGATGGGCCGTTTCATGACCTGCTCCTCGGCTGGTGGTCAGTGGCGACCAGCCCGTAGAAGAGCAGCTCGAGGGTCGTGTTGAGGCGGCTCTCGGGGTTGTCGGACTCCGCGTCGAAGGCGATCTCGACCTCCAGCTGTCCGAGGAGAGTCCGCAGGCCACGGGCGAGGCGCTGCGGGTCGGCGGGCCTGAAGACGCCCATCTCCTGACCACGACGGAGAATGCTCTCGATCAGGCTCTCCTCGTAGAGTGTGAAGCGCCGCTCGTGCTGGCGGTAGAGCTGGCCGAGCTCGTGTCCGACGTCACCGCCGATCGAGAGAACGTCGCGCAGCTTCGTGATGTGCTCGAGCTTGGCCGCGACCATGGCTCGCAGCTGGTGGCGAGGGTCGCGATGGGCCGCGACAGCGCTCCGCATCGTGGCCAGCACCGCCTCCTCCTCACGCTGCAGGCAGGCGTCGACGATCTCGCCCTTACCGCCGGGGAAGTGGTGGTAGATCGCTGTCTTGCCGACGCCGAGACCGCGCACGACGTCAGTCAGTGAGGCCTTTCGGAAGCCGTGGCGCGCGAACACCCTCTGGGCCTCCTCGAGGATGGACTCGCGGTCGAGGTGCTGTGGCATGTTCACCTCCTGAACGTATTATTCATACGTTCAGTCAGAGAGAGTGCGTTGATTTCGGCTCGTTGTCAAGGGCCTCCTCCCCAGGGCCGACCCCGGGGCCGGTGCGCCGCCACGGGGCGAAAACAGAGGACCGCCACCCAGGGGACAGTCAGAGCCGGGAGGCATTGGGGCGCCGAATGAAAATCGGAGGTACCCCTTTTTCATCCGGCGAGATCCGATCCGGAGGGCTCAGGTTGGGCGAAGCCTGGCTCCGCCCCGGCTCGGCCTCCGCCTGCGACGGCGGTCGGGGTGTTACCAGGACGATCCGGTGGACATCCAGAGGTCGCCCTTCTTCTCCATCGTGATCGTGCCGTGGGCCTTCTCGCCGTCCATCATGCCCTCAACCTCGA
>CAZQYU010000347.1:0-3906 GCA_964597585.1 uncultured Thermoanaerobaculia bacterium | reverse complement strand
CCACTTTTCGGTCCACTTCTCGCGCAGCGGGATCCACAGTGGTCATGCGGGCTTCTTGACGATCGCCTGCGCCTGGTTCCTGTGGCGGGGGCTGAGGAGCAACCGGAGCGGCTGGTTCGTCGCTGCCGGTGCAGCCATAGCCTGCTGTGCGCTCACCTACCACGCGGCCCTGGTGGTCCCGCTGTGGCTCGGGCTCTCGGTAGGTCTTGCGTGGTTCATCTCGCCCCGGCTGAGGGCCCGGTACACCTCGAACCTGGCCCTGGCCGCCGTCACCGTCGTGGTGGTGCTGGCACCTATGATCGGGACCTGGACCGCGCATCCGGAGAGCTTCGTCGCCCGCAGGGGGTCGATGATCTTCACGTCTGAGCCGGAGTCCGTCCGCCATATGAAGGCGGTGTACGGCGAGGGCTACCAGCCGGCGGTCCTGGAGCACAACCTCGGCCGAGCGTTACGGCTGTTCAGTACCACTGGCGACAGCAACCTGCAGTATGGCTATGGGCTTGGCGGCATGCTCGACGACGCGAGCGCGGTGCTGCTGATAGCCGGTCTCGGCGTCGGACTGGCCTGGTGGCGCCGACGCCAGGTCTGGCCGGTGCTTGCCGGTCTCGGTTTGACGTGGCTGCTCGGGGCGGTGCTGACGATGGATGCGGTGCAGTACTCCCGCGTCGCCGGACTGATGCTCCTGGTGTGCGTCCCCCAGACGTGGACTGTGACGTCGCTGCTCGCAGCCGCGGACCTCGCTGGGGGCCGTGTCGTTCGCCGCTCAGTGATCACTGTGCTCGCCGTCGCCCTGGCATGGGTCGGATGGGTGAACTTCGACCTCTATTTTGTCCGACACGACAGAACCTCGCCGGTCACCGAAGTACAGCGCACCGTCATCGCGCGCGACGCGCGCGACGACGGCCCATCGACCGTGACCTTCGTCAGCGCAGCCGTGCTGCCGAACGACTTCCACCACCGCACCCACGAGTTCTTGGCCGTGGGCCGAACGGTCGAGGCGTTCACCGACCCGGAGCAGGTCGCCGTTCCCTCTGGCGAAGCCTTCGACCGGATCGTGGTCGTACTGGGCGAGAATGAAAAGGCGCTGCGCACGCAACTGATGCGGCGTTTCCCAGGGGCGAGGCTCGAGCATCGCCGGGTGCGCTGGTATCCCGTCGACCCGCTGTTCGACCGGCTCGTCATCGCTTCCGGGGACACGGTCCATCGACCCTGAACTCCGTCGATCTGGCGTGTCGGATTCGTCGGAACGGGGCCTCTCGGAGACCGTTCAGACCCTGCGCCTGCCGCCATTGGCGTCTGATTCCAGCCGATCGAGCCACCGCCGCGCCTCCGTGGTATCCTGCCGATTCCGTACGGACCGGGAGGGCCCGTTCCCGTGGACCTTCAAACCCTGATCCTCTCTCTGCAACGCTACTGGGCCGACGCGGGCTGCGTGATCCAGCAACCGCTCGACCTCGAGGTCGGCGCCGGCACCATGCATCCCGAGACCTTTCTGCGCGTGCTCGGGCCCGAGCCCTACCGCGTTGCCTACGTCCAGCCCTCGCGGCGGCCCGCAGACGCCCGCTACGGCGAGAACCCGTTCCGGCTCGGCCGCCACCTTCAGCTCCAGGTGATTCTCAAGCCGTCGCCTGCGGAGGTGCAGGAGCTCTACCTGCGCTCCCTGACGGCGCTCGGCATCGACCCTGCGGTGCACGACATCCGCTTCGAGGAGGACAACTGGGAGTCGCCGACGCTGGGCGCCTGGGGGGTCGGGTGGCAGGTCCTGCTCGACGGCATGGAGATCACCCAGTTCACCTACTTCCAGCAGGCCGGCGGCATCGACCTGGCGCCGATCTCGGCCGAGCTCACCTACGGTCTCGAGCGGATCGCCATGTTCCTCCAGCGCAAGGACTCGATCTACGACATCGAGTGGGGCGGCGGCGTCCCGTACGGTCACATCCGCCTGGCCGACGAGCGCGAGGCGTCGACCTACGGTTTCGAGGTTGCGGACGTCGAGATGCTGCGCCGTCACTTCGAGGACTGGGAGCGTGAGGCTGCGCGCTGCCTCGAGCACGAGCCGGCCCTGGTGCTTCCCGCCCTCGAGGCGACGCTCAAGACCTCCCACCTGTTCAACCTCATGGACGCCCGCGGCGCGGTCTCGGTGACCGAGCGGGTCGGGCTGATCGGGCGGGTGCGCCGGAACGCGATCCGCGTGGCGAAGGCCTACGTCGCCCAGCGGGAGGACCTCGGCTGGCCGCTCGGCAACCCGCTCGCCGTGCAGGGAGGCGGCTGATGGCGACCTTCCTGCTCGAGCTGCGCTGTGAGGAGATCCCAGCCAATGCTCTGCCCGGGGCGCGCCGCCAGCTCGTCGAGCTCGCCGGGCGGCAGCTCGCCGAGTTCGGGCTCGACGGTGCGACGGTGACCGCGCTCTCCACCAGCCGGCGGCTGGTCCTGCTCCTGACCGGCCTCCCCGGGCGGCAGCCGGACCGTACCGAGGAGGTGACGGGGCCGCCGATGCGGGTCGCCTTCTCCTCCGACGGCAGGCCCACCAAGGCGGCCGAGGGATTCGCCGCGAAGGTCGGCCTGCCGCTCGACGCCATCGGACGGGTGACGACCGACAAGGGCGAGTACCTGGCGGCGACGGTCACCCACGCCGGCCGTGCGACGGCCGATCTGATGGCCGAGCTGGCGCCGGTCGTGGTCGAGCGGCTGCGTTTCCCGAAGATGATGCGCTGGGGGCTCGGAAAGCACCAGTTCGTCCGCCCGGTGCACGGTGTCGTCGCCCTGCTCGACGACGACGTGGTCCCGCTCGAGCTACTCGGCGTCACCGCCGGCCGCACGACGGTCGGCCACCGCGTCCACGCGCCCCAGCCGTTCGCGCTCGCGGCCGCCGACGGCTACGTCGTGGCCCTGCGGGAGAGGTCCGTGCTGGTCGACCCGGAGGAGCGCAGGGCGATCCTCGAGCGGACCGCGGCCGAGCTCGCGTCTGCCGACGGGTTGGCTGTCCATCCGGACCCCGAGCTGGTTGCCGAGCACGTCGAGCTGGTCGAGTACCCTGGCCTCGCCGTTGGCGCGATCGCAGCGCGCTTTCTCGAGCTGCCGCGGGAGGTCGTGATCACGACCCTGCGCCACCACCAGAAGTGCCTCGTCCTCGAGGGTGATGGCGGCCGGCTCGAGCCGCGCTTCCTGACCGTGGTCGATCGCCGGGACGATCCCGAGGGCCTGATCCGGCAGGGCAACGAATGGGTCATCGGAGCGCGGCTCGCCGACGCCGAGTTCTTCTTCGCCGAGGACCGCAAGCAGCCGCTGGCGAGCTGGGCGCCGAAGCTCGACCGAATCGAGTGGCACCGGGTGATGGGCTCGCTCGGCGCCAAGGCCGAGCGGGTCGGGGAGCTGGCGTCAAAGCTGTCCGAACGGGTCGGCGGTGGACGTGACCTCGGCGGGCTCGCCCGACTCGCCAAGGCCGACCTCGCCACCCACATGGTGGGGGAGTTCCCCGAGCTCCAGGGGGTCATGGGGGGCCACTACCTGCGGCTCGAGGGCGCGAGCGAGGCCGTGTGGACGGCGGTGCGCGACCACTACACGCCGACCGGGTTCGACGGTGACCTTCCGGCCTCGACCGAGGGCTGCCTGGTGGGCGCCGCCGACCGGCTCGACACCCTCGCGGCGATGTTCGCTGTGGGTGAGCGGCCGACCGGTTCCAAGGACCCGTTCGGCTTGCGCCGGGCCGCCCAGGGCCTGGTGCGGATCGTCGCCGAGTCCGGCTGGAACATCGATCTCGACGCGGCGGCAGATGACGCCGCACACCGGGCGGCCGCGATCGCCGGCGTGCCGGACGCGCCCGTCGCGGAGGCGATGCGGGAGTTCCTCGTCGATCGCGTGCGCCGCTACCTGGTCGAAGTGACGGGCGTGTCAGGCGACACCGCC
>CAZQYU010000346.1:0-3912 GCA_964597585.1 uncultured Thermoanaerobaculia bacterium | reverse complement strand
GGCTCGATCTGACTCCCGAGCAGCTCCGCCTGGTCGAGGAGACCTACAAGGACTTTGTCCGCGGCGGCGCGAACCTCAACGACGAGCAGAAGGCGCGCCTACGGGAGCTCAACACCGAGCAGTCGCTGCTCGGTCTCCAGTTCGGCGAGAACCTGCTCAAGGCGACCAACAGCTACAGGCTCGTGATCGAGAACCGCGGGGACCTTGCCGGGCTCCCGGACGGTGTCGTCTCGGCGGCCGCGGAGGCGGCGACGAAGGCCGGCCTCGAGGGCAAGTGGGTGTTCACCCTCCACTCTCCGTCGATCTGGCCGTTCCTGCAGTATGCCGACAACCGCGAGCTGCGGCGCCAGATCCTCACCGCCTACATCAACCGCTGCGACGGCGGTGAGCTCGACAACACCGCCAACCTGGTCCGCCAGGCCGAGCTGCGCGCCGAGAAGGCGAAGCTGCTGGGGTACGACACCTGGGCGGACTTCGTGCTTTCGGACAACATGGCGAAGAACCCCGCCGGCGTCTATGGTCTCCTCGATCGGGTGTGGCAGCCAGCGCTTGACGTCGCCAAGTCCGAAGCGGCGGCACTTCAGGCGATGGGTGCAGGCGGCTCGCCGGAGTTCAAGCTCGAGCCGTGGGACTGGCGCTACTATGCGGAGAAGATCAAGAAGGCGCGCTACGACTTCGACGAGGAGGCGGTTCGTCCCTACTTCCGGCTCGACAACGTGCGCGAGGGCGCGTTCTACGTCGCCAACCGGCTCTATGGTCTGACCTTCACGGAGCGCGCCGATATCCCCGTGTACCACCCCGAGGTCCGCGCCTTCGAGGTCAAGGACGCCGACGGGTCCCACCTGGGCGTGCTGATGCTCGACTACTTCCCGCGGCCCGGAAAGCGGGGCGGTGCCTGGTCGAGCCGCTATCGCGGACAGTGGATCGCGGACGGCAAGGACATCCGACCGGTGGTGGTCAACGTCGGCAACTTCACTCGTCCGACCGGCGACACCCCGGCACTGCTCAGCCTCGACGAGGCGGAGACCCTGTTCCACGAGTTCGGCCACGGCCTGCACTCGCTGCTCTCCAGGATCCACTACCGCAGCCTCGCCGGCGTGCCGCGCGACTTCGTCGAGCTGCCCTCCCAGATCATGGAGAACTGGATGCTCGAGCCGGAGGTGCTCAAGGTCTACGCCAAGAACTGGAAGTCCGGCGAGGTGATGCCGGTGGAGTTGGTCGAGAAGATCAAGCAGGCGGGGACGTTCAACCAGGGCTTCGCCTCGGTCGAGTACCTGGCGGCGTCCTATCTCGACATGAGCTGGCACACCCTCAAGCAAGCCAAGGGAATCAGCTCCAACCCTTTCGAAAGCGCAGCTCTGGCCAAGATCGGACTCATCCCGGAAATCGTCTCACGCTACCGCAGCCCCTACTTTGCGCACATCTTCGGCGGCGGCGGCGGCTACTCCGCAGGCTACTACTCGTACCTCTGGAGCGAGGTGCTCGACTCCGACGCATTCCAGGCTTTCAAGGAGAAGGGCCTGTTCGACAAGGCCACGGCGACCTCATTCCGCAAGAACATCCTCGAACGGGGCGGCACCGAGGACGCTGGCGCAATGTGGCTCGCCTTCCGCGGCCGCGAGCCGTCAGTCGAGCCGTTGCTGATCAAGCGCGGCCTCAAGCCGGCGCCGGCCGAGCCGGTTGCGGCGGCGGCTGCGGCGAGGTAAGCGCCCGCGCCTGCCGAGCACTCACCCGCTTGCACGGGGGGGCCTTCGGGCCCCCGTGTCTTTCCGGAGACGTGGGGATCTCACGTCGTGGGGCCGCCCGCATCATCCCGGTCTCCGCACCGCTCGATCGCTCGCCCTGCGGGACGCGGACGCCCATGCCCTTCCGCCCCTGGATCGTCGCGCAGCAGTGGAAGGGCCGGGAAGGGTGCGGGTCGCGTCCAGCTCACCCGGTCTCGCGGTGCCGCCGGTAGTAGCGCCGGGCCTTGGCCCGATTGCCGCACGTGCGCATGTCACACCAGCGCCGGCGTCCGTTCCTGCTGCGGTCGACGAACAGCCAGCTGCAGGTTTCGGACGCACACTCGCGGACGCGGCCGATCTCGCTGGAGGTCAGGAGGTCGGCTACGGAGCGCACCACCGGCCACAGCAGGCGGTCGAGCTCCTCGCCGGACCCGGTCCACTCCAGCGCGCAGCACGGCGCCTCGTCACCGGGCTGGGCGCGCAGCCGGAGGCGGGTCGCGGCGAGAAGCCGGTTGATCGCTCCGAGGTCCTCATCATCGGGCGATCGGCCGCGCGCCGTGGCCGAGAACAGCCGATACACCACCTCACGCAGCTCGAGCGCTCTGCGGAAAGCGGCCTGGGCATCCGCCGGGCGGGCGTGTGCAGCCTCGCGGAGAACGGCGGCCTGGGAGGAAGAGAGTAGGCCCGACCGCTCGGCCCACGCGAGGAGGTCGCCGTAGTCATGCAGCGCCTCGCTCGACGTGACCGGCCGGTCGCTACAGGTGTTGGCGAAGTCGAGGCAGATCGGGCCGTCCGGGGCCGTCGAGCTCATGGCACCTCCGACTCCATGGTAACTCATTCAGGGCACTTGACAGGTTAGAGCGCCCGATCTATATTCTAACCTGTCTAATGAGTTTTAGAGGTGTGAAGGGAGAGCAGCCATGCCGGACCACGACCTCGCAGCACTGCACGGAACCGCGAGCGAGCGGGCGATGATCCGAAACGGACTCGAAGCTCGGCGGTGGCGTCTCACCCGCCTCGTCGAGCACCATCAGGTCCCGGTCTTCGCCGACCTCCTCCGGGAGGTGGACGACGCGCTGGAGCGATTCGATCGTGGTGAGATGGGCCTTTGCGAGGTCTGCCACGGCCTCGTCGAGCCGGCGCGACTGCGCTCCGACACGAGCCTGCGGATCTGCCTGGACTGCATGTCGCCGGCTGAACGCCGCGCCCTCGAGCGCGACCTCGAGCTCGCGGCGCAGATCCAGTCGGGGTTGCTCCCGGCCCGCGACCTGAGCGTGGGGGGATGGACCTTCCATCTGCACTGGCAGCCGTTGGGCGCGGTCAGCGGCGACTATGCCGACGTGCTGAAGGTCGGCACCTCCGGCGACGAGCTCCTGGTCCTGGTCGGTGACGTGTCCGGAAAGGGGGTGGCTGCGGCGCTCCTGATGTCGCACCTGCACGCGGTCTTCCGGGGCATGGCCGGGTCAGGGATGGGGTTGGTTGAGATGGTCCAGCGTGCCAACCGGCTGTTCTCCACGGTGTCGCCGGAGAACGCGTTCGCCACCCTCGCCGCGGCTCGGCTGGCGTGCTGCGGCGAGGTCGAGGTGGTGACCGCCGGCCAGGCGCCGCCCCTGGTCGCGCGCGGGGGCCGCGTCGAAACGCTGGCGCCCGACGGACTGCCGCTCGGAGTGGTGCCCGATGCTCGATACACCTCGAGGACCCTGGCGCTGGGTCCCGAGGACGGCCTTGTGCTGTACACGGACGGCCTTTCCGAGAGCGCCGCCCCCAGTGGCGAGGAGCTCGGCGTGCCCCCCCTGCAGAGGGTGGTCGCAGGCTGGCGGGACCAGTCCGCCCGCGAGATCGCCCAGGCCTGTGTCGACGAGGCGGCCTGGTTCCGGCAGGGAGCCCGACCTTCCGACGATCTCACGCTGGTCGCCATTCAGCGCCAGCCGGGAGCGTCGGGGGCGGAGATCGCCCAAGCCTGACGGAGCACCTGATCAGGGTGAGAGGTGGGCGCCGGACACGGCGGACAGGACACGCATCGGCCCGATCTCGCGGAGCCTGGCGAGCTGTTCGCGGTCGCGAACGAGCAGCGAGCCGGCGAAACCGAGCGCGTTGACCGAGGTGCCCTCCCAGCACTCCCGCGCCCGGGGTACGAGCAGCATCCAGTGGCGCGTGAGCAGCAGGTTGTAGGGCTGGCGCCGGTCGC
>CAZQYU010000345.1:0-3928 GCA_964597585.1 uncultured Thermoanaerobaculia bacterium | reverse complement strand
GCCGCTGCGGAGCGGGCCTCGCGCAGCAGGCGTTGGCGCCGGTCCGGCGAGAGCTCCTTGGCGACGTGGATGCACTTGATCGCCACCGAGCGCTGCAGGCGCTCGTCCCACGCCTCGTAGACTGTCCCCATGCCGCCGCTTCCGAGCAGCCTCTGAATCCGATAGGGACCGACGTGTTCGTCCTGCACGGATCGGATTCTAGCCCTCTCATCTCATGATCGCGCAGTTCGGCGGGGGATTCTGGCAAACTCGGGGTCTCGGGGCATGTCGCCGGGCGTCGGCTCGTGGCGGTCTCTGCTAGTGTCGGGGGCTCCCGGAGGAATTCGTCATGAGGGATCGGGTCAATCCGGCGGTCACCTACATGGACGAGTCGATCATCCGCGAGATGACGCGGGTGGCGGAAACGCACGACTCGGTCAACCTCGCCCAGGGCTTCCCCGAGTACCCGCTCGACGAGGGGGTCCGCGCGGCAGTCCACGCCGCGATCGACGCCGGCCACAACCACTACACCCGCACATGGGGCGACCCGATGCTCCGCCGCCGTCTTGCTGGTTTCCTCTATGACGCGTGGGGGATGGCCTACGATCCCGAGGACGAGGTGGTGGTCACCTGCGGCGCCTCCGAGGCGATCATGGCCAGCCTGCTCGCACTGCTGCCCCGGGGCGCCACGGCGGTGCTGCCCGAGCCCATCTACGAGAACTACCTGCCCGCGGTCCGCCTCGCCGGGGCGGTCCCCGCCATTCTCCCGATCGACCCGTTCACCGGGGCGTGGGACGCGGCCGAGCTCGACCGCCTCTGCCGCGGCGCCGCGGTGCTGGTCCTGAACACCCCCGCCAACCCCCACGGCAAGGTCTGGCGGCGGGAGGAGATCGAGGTCCTCGCCGAGATCCTCGAGCGCCACGACGTCCTCCTGGTCACCGACGAGACCTACGCCTGGATCACCGACCCTGGACACCGGCACGTCGCCCCCGCGACGGTGTCGAGGCTGCGTGATCGCACGGTGAGCATCGCCTCGTTCTCGAAGACCTATGCCGTGACCGGGTGGCGGGTCGGCTTCGCGGCGGCGCCGGCGCCTCTGATGGCGGCCATTCGCAAGGTCCACGACTTCCTGACCGTGTGCGCCCCGGCGCCGTTCCAGCGCGCTCTGGTCGTGGCACTGGATCTGCCGGAGAGCTTCTACACGACGATGGCGGCGACCTACCGGCGGCGCCATGACCTGCTCGCGGGTGGGCTGACGGCAGCCGGGTGGCGGGTCAACCGGCCCCAGGGCTCCTACTTCCTGCTCGTCGACCTGGCAGGGATGGGAGTCGAGGACGACCGGGCGTGGGCCGTGGACCTGGCCCGGACGCGCGGCGTCGCCGGGGTCCCGGGCTCGGCGTTCCTGTGGGACGGGCTGCCCCACGAGGACCGGCCGTCGGACCGACGCGGGCGTTTCCTGCGCCTTTCCTTCGGCAAGCGCGACGAGCTCCTGGTCGAGGCCCTACGCCGCCTCGCATAGCAGGTACCACGCGGCGCCGGAGCGCCGGCAGCCCGGCAGCTGCAGCCGAGGCTGAACCTCTGAGCGACCCGCGCTGTCAGGGCCCGTACAGTGTCAGCGCGAAGGTGCGGGTCAGAAACGCCGCCATCTGGTCGCGGGGGACGTCGTCATAGGGGCAGTACAGGCCATTGCCGCAGCCCAGGGTGACGCTCTTGGACGCGATGTAGTGCACGGCGGAGCACCACCAGATGTCCGGAGGCACATCCGGGAATACCGAGACGCCACCTGGGGAGCAGTCGTACGGCCCAAATGCACCGGCGATCCCGGAGTCCGGAATCGGACCCCCGTCGAGCAGGGTCCTGGCAAGGAAGACCGCCATTTGCCAGCGCGGCACATTCTCGTACGGGCAGTACCTACCGTACCCACAACCGAGGGTGATGCCGTGGGCCGCAATCGAGTGAATGTGGGGGCAGCCGGGGTCCTCGGGCGGAATGTCGGAGAACAGTGAGACGCCACCCGGGACGCAGTTGTAGTCGCTGCCGTCGACCGTACCGACCGGGGGGATCTGGGCGCCGCCTGCGATGCCGCGCGCGAGGAAGACGGCCATCTGCCAACGGCTGACGAGCTGGGAGGGACAGTACATCCCGGAGCCGCAGCCCAAGGTGACACCGTTGTGGAGCAAAGTCTCGATCTCGCGATACGCCCAGAACCCTACCGGTACGTCGGGAAACGACGAGCCGATGTGGAGCGTCCAGTCTGCGGCGTCGCCGGTGCTGAGAGCCTCGTGAAGGGTCACATCCCAATGCGTCCCGGGCCGCGCTCCGGTGGTCTTGGCGATGTAGCAGTCGTTCGACGCCGAGCACGACACCGTCGCTCCGGCGGGGATGGTGCCGTAGCTTGCCTCGTCGCTGAGGTAAGACAGGGGGGAGGGTGATGTGACACCGCCGGTGACGTTGGGCGAGGACGCCTCCGAGGTGTTGGTCCACGACGGGCTCACGGTGACCCACTCGGAGGGCTCGACGACGCCGTTGTGCGAGGCCCCGAGCTCGGAGATGGAGAGGTCCGTCGGCGCCAGCGTGACCTCCGGGGCCACTGCGGCTTCGAGATCCACCAGCCCGTAGCCCCAGGTGTTGTTGGGACCGTGGACGTAGTCACCGCCGCAACCTTCGACCACGCTGGTGAGCCGTGTCGCGGCTCCGTCGAGGACAGACTCGGTGAGCGCGGGGTGGTTCTTGAGGTCGGGACGCGCAGACCACAGCACCGCCACCGCTCCCGCAATGTGGGGGGCCGCCATGGAGGTGCCGCTCCAGCCGCCCTCGTACCCGCCTCCGGGTACGCAGGACCGGATGCTGGAACCCGGCGCGACGATGTCGGGCTTGCCGAGGGAGGGGTCGCCCTGATTCGCGGACGCCGGCCCGCGGCTCGAGAAGCTCGAGATGGAGTTGCTCGACGTGGTCGAGCCGACCGTGAAGACATCGTCGTAGATCGCCGCAGGATCCGAGATCGAGCCGCATGACGGGCCGGAGTTTCCGGCGGAGACGACCATCATGATCCCGGCCGCTCGCTGGGCCTCGACACCTGTTCGAAGGGTGTCCCAGGAGCAGCCCTCCGACGTCGGGCAGGTCCACGAGTTGTTGGTTACGTCCGGGGCTTTGGAAGGGTCGCCCTGGGCGGGCGTGCCGCCGACGGGGTAGGGCGCCAGGAACCACTCCATGCACTCGAGGTACCGGGCGGGGGTGCCGACACCGGCGTTCATGTTGCGACAGCCGATGAACTTCGCACCCGGAGCGACGCCGATCTGGTTGCTGCCGCCGTCATCGCCGACGGCGGTGCCGATGGTGTGCGTTCCGTGCCCATAGTCGTCGCACGGCTCGGGCGAGTCGGCGCCGCACGAGCTTCCGGCGACGTGGACCGCATCGTGCCAGTTGTAGTCGTGGTTCGCACTGGCGCCGTTCCACCCTCGGTAGTGCGCCTTCAGGGCGGGATGGTCCCAGTCGATACCGGTATCCGCGCCGCCGACGACGATGCCCTGACCGGTGTAGCCGAGCGCCCACGCTTCTGGTGCATGGATCTTGGCGATGTTCCACTCGATGCCCGATGGGGCGTCGGCGGCGGGCGCCTCGCGTGACGGCAGATCGACGTGAATGTGAGGGTTCGCCTCGATTCGCGCGACGTCGGGGCGGGCGGCAATCGTCTCCACCAGCGCGCGGTCGCCCGTCACCAGGATCGCGTTGACGATGTAGAACGCGCGGTAGGGGACGCCGCGGACGTCGAGCGTCGCCCTCAGGTCCGCCTGGCTGCGGTCCGCCGTGGCGCGCAGCGCCTCGACGACGAACCGCCCGCGGTCCGTCTTGGTGGCGAGCGCGGAGGCGGGAGTCAGGTCGGCGTGGTCGCGCAGCACGACCAGGAACTCGGTCGAGCGACCGGTCGCGGTCTGCTCGAGCACGAGGG
>CAZQYU010000344.1:0-3937 GCA_964597585.1 uncultured Thermoanaerobaculia bacterium | reverse complement strand
GCCGCGGCGTATCGTGCCGCGTCGACCAGGAACGCGAGCCGGTCGGTATGGGCCAACCGCCACACGGTGTCGCCGGGGACGAGGATCGGCTCTTGGTCACACACGAGGGTCACCTCCGGGCGCCGCCGGGAGGCTCCTGATCTCCCCGGAGCGGAGGTGTGGGGCCTCACGGCGGACGCTGCAGGTGGAGTAAGCAAGATGGGTTCCAGGCGGCGGGGCTCGCGGTCGGCGGACCCGGAGCCGGTGTCAGCCGGGCGGCGCCGGCGGCTCACCGGCGCGGTTGGCCTCACCGGGAACCAGGTAGGACATCGCGACGAAGGTCACCGCCGAGGCGGCGATCCCGAACACGTTGCCGTCGAGCCCGAGCGGTAGCCGGATCGGAAGCAGCTCGAGCGTCACGGTCGTACCGCCGCCGACCAGCATCGCCCACAGCGCGCCGGCGTTGCTGCTGCGGCGCCAGAAGAGGGCGCCGATGATCGGCACCAGCAGGCCCGAGACCATGAAGGCGTAGGAGTAGAGCATGAGGCCGAGCACGTTGGTCATCGACGAGGCGAGCAGCAGGGCGAGGATGCCGAGAAGCAGGGTGACGACCTGGGACAGACGCAGGGAGCGGTCCAGCCACTCGGTCCCGGCGCGGAAGTGGCCGATGATGTCTTTGACGACGTTGCCCGAGCAGGCCATCAGGCAGCTGTCGGCGGTCGACAGGATGGCGGAGAAGTAGGCCGACATCACGAGCCCCATGAGGCCGGCGGGCAGGACCGTGCGCAGCAGCATCGGCAGCCCGGTCTCGGGGTCGGTTGCGGCGATGCTCTCGGCGCCGAGGTGGGCGAGCATGCCCTGGTCGGCCGCGACCCGCGCGAGCAGCCCGAGCGACACGCCGAGGCCGGCCATCACCGGCCACTCGAGGAGTCCGGCGACGAACCAGGCCCGCTTCGCGGTCCGCTCGTCTGCGCAGGCGTAGATGCGCTGGTAGAGCGTCATGCCGACGAACCAGATCGGCACGATGGTGACCGTCCAGTTGACCATGTCCTGCCAGCTGAGATTGGTCAGCGTGAGCATCTCCGGCCGCAGGGTCGCCCGCACCGCCTGCCAGCCCCCGACCGCATGGAGGGCGACCGGTAGGCCGACGAAGGCGAGCCCGGTGAGGAGCACGATCCACTGCACGGTGTCGGTGTAGATGACCGCCTTGAGCCCGCCCATCACGGTATAGCCGACCGCGATTCCGCCCATCGCGATCAGCGCGGTCGAGAAGCTGACCCCGACGAACGTGCCGTCGGCGAGCTTGGCGCCGGCGAGGATCTGCGAGGCGGTGAACCCGACGTAGCCGATCGCCGAGATGATGCCGGCGAGCAGCGCGACGCGTGGCGAGTAGAAGTGGCGGAACACGTCGGGGAAGGTCAGCGCGGAGTCGAGCGCGCGGTTGCGCTTGACCCGTGGGATCAGCACCACGGCGCTCAGCCAGGCGCCGAGCAGGCCCGTGAACAGCATCCACGAGCCCGACAGGCCCATCACGAACCCGAGCCCGCCGAGGCCGATCGAGAAGCCGCCTCCGACGTCGGTGGCCACCACGGACATGCCGACGTGGAGCGCGCCCATCTCACGGCCGCCGACGTAGTAGTCCTCGGCTCCGGCGTTGCGGCGCAGGAAGAAGAAACCGATCCCGAGCATGGTCACCATGTAGACGGCGAAGATCGCGATGTCGATGAGCTGCACTCGGGCCCTCCTTGTGCCTCGAGCCTACCAAAGCGCCGCGCCCGGTCCCGGCGCGGCGCCGCCGGCCGGGCGGAACGGAGCCGGTGGAGGGGTGTGGAAAGACGAGCCGAAAGGGGCCCGGCCCGTCGGAGGTCGCCGGCGGGCCGGGCGGTCGCATTCGGTCAGAAGTGGAGCAGGGCGCTCAGGCGGACGCTGCGCGCCGGCAGCAGGTAGTACTGGGCGTCGCCGACCTCGGACTCCGAGACCGGCGGGCGGGTGTTGTCGAGGTTGACCCCGTCGAGGCGCACGTCCCAGCGCTCGAAGCGGTAGCCGATGCCGGCGGACCAGGTCGAGTAGGCGGCCGCCTCGGCGGAGTTGCGCTGGTTCAGGTACCGCGTGCCCACCCAGGAGTAGACCACCGTGGCCGTGGCACCCCGTTTGGGCAGGTAGAGCAGACCGGTCGAGAGCTGGTTCGGCGCGACCATCTCCGGCCGGTTGCCGTCGATGCGGGTCGGCACGCCGTCGAAGAGACGCTCGTAGTCGGTGAAGCGAGGGTCGTGGTAGGCGTAGGTGAAGCGCCACCGAAGGTCGGTGGCGAGGAGCGCGTCGAGCTCGAGCTCGACGCCCTTGAAGCGCTCCTTGCCGGCGTTGACCAGCTGT
This sequence comes from uncultured Thermoanaerobaculia bacterium, assembly GCA_964597585.1. GTDB lineage: Bacteria > Acidobacteriota > Thermoanaerobaculia > Thermoanaerobaculales > Sulfomarinibacteraceae > CAVSIS01. Next base: position 1,585 of record CAZQYU010000344.1, on the reverse strand, counting down.
GGGAGACCCGCGTCGCTGAGCTGCGACACGACCAGGTTCTCCATGTCCATCTGGAAGGCGCTCAGCTCCCAGTCGAACACTCCCTGGCCGTGCCGTCCCTTGAGGCCGACCTCCCACGCCGTCGCCGTCTCGGGGTCGAGAATCTTGCCGGTGGCGTCGGGGCCGAAGTCGAGCGCCGCGGGCTTGAAGGTGTTGCGGTAGTCCGCGTAGACCCAGACCGCGTGGGCGCCCTCGGCCCAGGCCAGCCAGCTCACCCCCGCCGCTCCGCTGCCGCGGGTGAAGGAGCGCGAGTCGCGGCCGTTGCCGCCCTCGCCCTCCTCCTCGAGGCTCGCCATCCCTGCGTCCAGTTCCTCGCTTTCGGCGTCCAGGCTTTCGTGGGTGCGGTTGAGGCGCAACCCGACCTGCACCGTCCACCGCGGCGCCGGGGTCCAGTCGGTCTGTAGGTACACGCCCGAGAAGTTGCGCGTGTCCTTGACCTTGAGATGTCCGGCGGCCGCGAGATCGCCGAGCCGCGGCACCGTCGAGCCGTCGAGGGAAGCGAAGTAGTCGAAGTCCTCCGAGTCCTGGTCTGCCGAGCCGTAGAGGTGGTCGACGCCGAGTGTGACGACGAGGTCGGGCGAGGCGTTGAAGGCGAGGTGGGTGTCGAAGTAGACGTCGTCGAGGGTCAGGTCCTGGCGATAGCCGTTGGCGTTGGGGTCGGTTGAGGTGACGTCGGTCAAAAAGCCGCGCCCGGTGTCGCGCGAGGTGTGGGTGTAGGACAGCGTGGTCGACCAGGTGCCGTCGGCGAACGGCCGCTCGTAGCCGCCGATCAGTGCGATCCGGTTCTCGTCGATCTTGGAGTCGAGCGGGTTGTGGTTGGCGTCGACCGGGACCAGCGGCGACAGCACCGCACCCGTCCGCGGGTGAGGGCTTGCCGGCTCCTGGTTGACGATGACGCCGTCGAGGTCGAAGCGGAAGCTGCCGTTCGCCGTCGGGACGGCGGCCCGGTAGAGCAGGTGGCCGCGGTCGAAGCTGGTGCGGTCGTCGCGGAAGCCGCGGCGCTCGGCGCTCGCCGCCAGGAACTGCGTGACGCCTCCCGAGGACGCCAGCGGCGCAGCCCACGACAGGCTGCCGCTGCCGTGGCTGCCCGCCGACGCGGTGAGCTCGCCCCCGGGTGCGCCCGGCGCACGGTGGATGATCTGGATGACGCCGGAGAACGAGGTCGCGCCGTACATCACCGGGGCGGCCCCGCGGACGATCTCGATGCGGTCCACGCCGGCCATGTCGATCGCCGGCAGCGCGGGGTTGAAGGCGCCGCCCCAGGGGACACCGTCGACGACCAGCAGAAACGCATCGAACTCGCGCAGCCCCCACAGCTCGGGCACTGAGCCCGCGGGGCCGCCGTCGCCGCCGGGGGCGATCGAGACGCCCGCGATGAGGTCCAGCGCCGACGCCAGATCGGTCGCGCCGCGCGCCCGCAGGTCGTCACCGGTGATGACGGTGACTGAGGCCGGGACGCGCTCGACGGCGATCGGGGCCTTGGTGGTGGTGACCTCGATGGTGCCCGACATGACGGGCGGGCTCGACGGCTGCGGCGCCTGCGCCG
>CAZQYU010000343.1:0-3948 GCA_964597585.1 uncultured Thermoanaerobaculia bacterium | reverse complement strand
TGATGCCGACGATCAGGTTGGTGGTGTCGAAGAGCGACAGGACCCGCTGGGGGCTGCCCTCGGTCATAGGCTCATTCCGCCACACGGTAGATCACGAAGTACTGCTCGGGCAGGAAGTCGTAGGACTCGACAACCTTGAACCCAGCCTCCGCCATCTCCCGGTCGAGCGTCTCGCGGGGCACCTGCTGCTCCGGCGGGGGTGCGAACTCGCGCTTCGCCTCTGGGTCGTAGCGGAAATCGATCACGACCACCCGTCCACCTGGGGCCAACGCCCCTTTGAGCTTGCGGGCAAAGTCCACCCGGTCCTTCACGTAGTGGATCACGTCGACCATCAGCACGGTGCCGACCGCGCCCACTGGCAGCCCGGGGTCGTTCGGCTCGACCTTGAGCAGCTGAACGTTCTCGAGCCCCTCCTTCTCCAAGCGGCCGGCGATGTAGTCGAGCATCTCCTGACGGATGTCGGTCGCAATCACCCTTCCCTTCGCACCCACGGCCTTGGCGATGGGAATCGTGAAGTATCCCGATCCCGCGCCAACGTCGGCAACGACGTCTCCCGGACGGATCGACAGTAGCTCCATGATCTGCGCCGGATGCTGCATGGCGCCGCGGCTGTCCCGTTCAAGCATCGAGATGTACTGCTTCGCCCAAGCCCCACGAACTCGAGTCTGAAACCGCTCGGTCGAGCTGATCAGGGCGAGATCCGGGTCCTTCCGCAGCCGGCGAAAGTCCCAGAACCCGGCATCGAGCATGGCGTCCAACGTTTCGAAGGCCTTCTTCTCGTCCTTGAGCTGGCACTGGATGCGCAGAAGCTCGTAGCTCGCGTCCATGTAGTCGACGAGCTCGGCAAAGGCCACTTCTTCGGCGAGCTGGGCGCCTTTGTGGAGATCGCCCGCCGCGAGCGCTTCCTGCAGCCGGCTGCGGGTCTCGGCGCGCCCGACGGCGTCCTGATCTTCGGCGGAGCCCACGACCCCTCCGGTGAGCACGAGCATCATTCCGGTCACGACGGCACGGCGCAGAAACGACTGTCGGTGGTCCACTGGCTCCTCCATGAGCTGTGGTCGCCGCGATGGGCGCGGCGCCACTCACCAAGGTGGCCAGGGAGCCGCGGAAGACCTGACGAAAAGCTGATCGCGGGCTAATTTCCGACGACCAGGACACTCGGATTGCAGCGAGGTATCCTGATGCCCGTGGCGCGGGACCCATCCATCGACCACCGACCACCGCCGGACTGCGGGGGGTTCATCCTCGGCGGCCGTTGGCGGATCTCCCCCCAGACCAATCGGGTCTTCGACGGGGAGGTCGAACACCAGATCCCCGACAAGTTCATGCAGGTGCTCATGGTGCTGATTGAGCGCCCGGGCGTGGTCAGCCGGCGCGAGCTGTTCGACGCGGTGTGGCCCGAGACCGTCGTCGTCGAGGAGTCCCTGACCCGGGTGATCTCGGGCCTGCGCAAGCTGTTCGACGACGACCCGAGCTCACCACGCGTGATCGAGACCATCCCAAAGAAGGGCTACCGTCTGCTCGCTCGGGTGGAGAAGATCACGACGGATCCGGCCGCGCCCGAGCGCCGGGCGGAAGCTCCGAATCGGACCGCTCGAGCCCGTATCCTGTGGCCGGTGCTCGCGGTCGTGGCCGTACTCATCGCCACCGCCACGTGGTGGAACGACTTTCGGACCGAGAGCCGGCGCACACTGCAACCCGTCCAGCTCCGCCTCACCTCCCTGCCGGGCATCGAGGAGTACCCGACGCTGTCCCGCGCCGGCGACCGGCTGGCGTTCGTCTGGGACGGCGGCGACCAGGAGCCGGACGGCGTGTTCGTGGCTGTCATCGATGCCGGCCCTCCCCTGCGCCTGACCGACACCCCCGGTCACTACGCCTTCCCGGCCTGGACCCACGACTCCCGCTTCATCGCATATGCCCGGGTGACCGGACCTTCGCCTGGCATCTTCATGGTCCCTTCGACCGGTGGCGCCGAGATCGAACTCGCTGCCGCCGGCAGCGGTGAGGTGCTGCAGACCCCAACCTTCTCTCCTGACGGCCGGTGGTTCATGTTTGCGCGCCGGGATCCCGAGACAGGCCAGTTGCAGCTCCTGCGCAGGGACCTCACGTCGGGGCGGACCGACAGCTTCGCACCGTCGGCTTCATTCGCGTACGGGGGCTTCCGACCCCGCTTCGCGCCCGACGGACGGCACCTTGCCTTCTTTCGCGTCGACGGCGAGCGCTGGGACATCGTCATCACGACGCCCGACGGCGCTGACGTTCGGTCCGTGCCCACCGGGGACCATCCGATCTCCGACTTCGACTGGACGCCCGACGGCGACGGACTTGTGCTGTGCAGCGGCGACAGTGTGCGGCTCGTCGGCCTCGACGGTGCGACCCGGCGCGTCCTCGCCACCCCGCGCTCCACCGGCACCCTCTCGCTGGCCGTCGACAAGCCGCTGCTCGCCTTCTCCGAGGGCCGCCAGGAGAAGAACATCTGGGTGTGGACGCCGGCTTCGGGCCCGGCTGCCGACGGCACCATGACGCGCCTCACGCAGTCGACCACTCGGGACTTCGCACCCACCCTCTCACCCGACCGCCGGTCGATCGCCTTCCTCTCCGACCGGTCGGGCAAGGTCCAGCTTTGGATTGCGTCCGCCGAAGGCCGCAACCCCCGCAAGCTCACCAGCCTCGCGAACGTCCTGGAGGCCCAGCCCGCATGGGCCCCAGACGGCGGGCGTGTCGCGGTCACCACCGAGGTCGACGGAGTCCCGCGGACCTGCATCGTCGACGTCGTCAGCAGCCAGGCCCTCCTACTGGCACCGGTTCCCGGCGGCGAGGCGAGACCGAACTGGTCGCGGGACGGCGCATGGCTCTACGTCTCCCGTGGCGCACCCGAGGGCAGCGAGATCTGGAAGCGACCGACTTGGGATGATGCAACGGTCGACGCCGTCCAGATCACCCATGACGGCGGCTTCCGGGCCGTCGAGTCCCCCGACGGCAAGGCGGTCCTTTTCACGCGCACCTTCCGCTCCACGGAGGGGATCTGGCGCTCGGAACCGGACGGACGGAACCCTCGGCTCGCCGCGCCGTTTGCCGGCGGCCTGCTGCTGACCTGGCAGATCTCGGACAGCGGCCTGATCGTCGGCTTCAAGCGCAAGCCCGACGACCACACCTACCGCGTCGCCACCCTCGACCCTGGCAGCGCCGTGACCACCGACCTGTTCACGTTTCCCAGCCGTCTCACCTTCGTCCTCGACGTCGACCCGGTCGACGGCCGCATCTTCTTCGACCGGACCGAAGCCATCGAGTCGGACATCGTCGCGATCGAGAACTACTGATCACCCACGTCGTCCCCCCGGTTGCTGCGCTCCACTCGGCCCCGAACGCAGGCGGCAACGTGGCGGGCTTGCTGCTGGCGCGGGGACAGGGGCGCCTCTCCGAGATGGCGGCACCCTCGGCACTCGGCGCCTCCCGCCTGCGTCGGGTGCGACAACTCCTGACCGTGAGCGTCGTCCTCACTGTGACGGCCGGCGCGCGAGGGATCGCGCTCGCCTACCTGCTTCAGGGCCTCCTGCTGCGATTGCTGCCGATTGACCATCCCGGCGTGCCTCGGCCGGCGGTCGATGGCGGAGTGCTGCTCTTCGCGCTCGGCTTCTCGGTTGCCAGCGGACCTCTGATTGCGATCGTCCCGGCACTGGGCGGCGTGGTAGTCGATCCTGCTCGGGCGCTGCGCTCCCGTCCGCGCGCCTCGAAGGTGAGAAACGCCAGCTACTTCACCCCGGCCCGCTGGAGCAACTTGCGCTTGACGGGGTCGTCGGTGAACCACCCCGCGTACTGGGCGGCCTCCTGGGGCGTGACCTTGTAGCCCGCCACGATCATGGCCTCCGCCGCCCCCGGGTTGGTCGCCACCGCGATGCCGAAGGCGGTCATCCCGGTCCCGTTCACCGCGTGCATGTCCGCACCGGC
>CAZQYU010000342.1:0-3948 GCA_964597585.1 uncultured Thermoanaerobaculia bacterium | reverse complement strand
ACGGGTCCAAGCCCAAGTTCAAGGACATGTTGCGCTGGCTCAAGCAGTCCTAGCACCGCGCGTCGCAGAGCCCCTACCAGGAGCACGTTTGGGCCACCGCGCGGGTGAGACTCTGCGACGCGCGCTGCTCTTGACTCGCTGCGCGAGTCCTGTGGTCCAGCTCAGGGCCCTCGAGCGAGGAGGGTCGTCGACGGGCCGCAGCCGAAACGCACCTCGAGCGAACCGTGCGGTCGGCTGGTTGACGGGCTTGGGCCGGCTGCTATAATCGGCTTCCCCCGATGGGGGGGTCCTGTTGGGGTGTCGTCCAATGGCAGGACATACGGCTCTGGACCGTAGAATTGGGGTTCGAGTCCCTGCACCCCAGCCACTTCCCGGATCGGACGGCCCGGCACGCGCCGGGCCTTTTGCCTTCAGATGCCAGCCAACACGCCCCTGCTCGGCGAGCTCGCCTGCCTCTCGGCCGCCCTCCTGTGGGCGATGTCGATCCAGCTCTTTCGAGAGGCCATCGACCGCCACGGAGCGCGTGCCGCCAACCTCTTCAAGTGCGTGTTCGCCGCTGCCCTGCTCGCCGCGACAGTGCTCGCCACAGGATCGTGGCGTGCCTTTTCCGTCACCTCGCCGACCGACCTCATTCTGGTCGCGATCTCTGGGCTGCTCGGACTGACCCTCGGCGACACCGCCCTGTTCTCCGCAGTGGCCCGCCTCGGCGCCCATCGCGGCCTGCTCCTGCAGACCCTGGCCCCGGTCTTCGCGACCGCGATCGCGATCCCTCTCGGCGAGCACCTCGGCACGGCCCAGTGGGTCGGGTCAGGAGTCGTTCTTGCGGGCGTGATGATCGTCCTCTCCCGCGACGACGGGCGCTCGGGGCGACCTGCGGTCGGCGGAATCGCCGCCGGCGTCGCGCTCGGCGTCCTGTCGGCCTTCGGCCAGGGCACGGGCGTCGTCGTCGCCAAGGCCGGCATGGCGGCACTGCCGATCCTGCCCGCGACTTTGCTTCGACTCGCCGTCGGCGCCGGCGGCCTGGCCGCCGTCGGGGCCGTGACGGGGACCCTCGGACGCGCCGCAGCCGCCCTCCGCGACCGGCGTGGACTGCCGCGGCTGGCGCTGGCGTCGTTCTTCGGCACCTACCTCGCCATGCTCTTGATGATGGCTGGAATCGCGTGGGCCCCGGCTTCGATCGCGGCGGTGCTGCTCGCCACGCCTCCGGTCTTCGGCCTGGTGGTTGAAAGCGTGCTCGAGCACCGCCTGCCCTCGGCCCGCGGGGTGCTGGGCACCGCCATCGCGATCGTCGGCGTCGCCCTCCTCGTCGCGGGGTAGGGCCTCCCCCTCGGCGTCCAGTCACAGCTTGAACCCCTAAGCTGCGGGCGGCGTGTCGTGGCTCCGGGTCGTTGATCTCCGGTCGAAGCGGACACTCACCACCAAGACACCAAGACACAAAGAGGTCAGTGGCGACTGGGGTCGCGGCCCCCATTCCGGCTCTGGCGGGGCATGGCACGAGAGCAGCAAACAGGGAGATGACTGACCATTGCCGGGGTCCCGCCGCGTACAGCGCGGCCCATTCTCTTCAGGGGTCCTGCGCTGGCTTGGTGTCTTTGTGTCTTGGTGGTTCTGTCCCCTGTGGTTCACATGCGCGACGGGGGGGTCAGGTGGCGGGTGATGACCGCGGCGCCGCCGACGGCGACCACCCGGACGCGGTCGGACTCGGCGAGGTTCGAGATCGACGGCCGCCCGCCGGCGTCGAGGGCGAGGTCGCGCACCGGCCACCGGAAGCCCTCGAGAGTCACCCGCACCCCGCTGTCGAAGGTCCACACCGACCACGTCAGACCCGGCTCTGCCGCAAGCTCCAGCTCGCCCGCGACCGCGAGCACCTCGGTCTGGGCCTCGCGCAGCACGAGGTCCGGGCCGAGCGCCAACCGCGCGAGCAGGCCGAGGTTGCCGACCGTGTGGTCGACCCGTCCGCCGAGCGCACCGAGGACTGTCAACCGCTTGATACCGAAGGCCTCGAAGGCATGCTCGAGAGCCTTTTCGAGATCAGTACGGTCCTGGTCGGGCCGGGGCACCATGAGCTCCTCTCCAAGCCACTCACGGATCGACGGCCGAATCGAGTCGAAGTCCCCGACCACCGCTGCCGGACGCAGTCCGAGCCGGGCGAGGTGGTTGGCGCCGCCGTCCGCGGCGAGGAGCGGCACGGCGGCCCTTGCAAGTGCGGCGAGCTCCACGGTCCACGTGAGCGGAGCGGACGCGACGATGAGGCCGCGGGGACTAGCCTGCATTTCTCACCACGTCGCGTCGCGAGGGCGCCGAGGTGCCTGTCAGCGCCGAGTCATTGAGCGGCGAGGGGCCGAGGCGTATGGAGCAACATTTCGCCGGCGCCGAGTCGCGAAAGGACCGGCGATGCCTGGTAGATCGGCGCCCGCAGCAGGGAGGTGGTGAGAAGTGCCGGCTCAACATCTGCCAATGGTACCTCCCCACGGCGTACTCGAAGACCCGGCCTCCTCCGCAGCGGCCGCACCGTCACGAATCTCCGTCGTCCGGGCTGGCGATCCGGGCGTGACATGCTCGAGACGAGCTTCACACCCCACGCACATCGGTCGGTGAGGCTCGCTGGGCGGCGGTCGGCACCGGTGGGGCCGCCAGAATGGTAGACTGACGACACCATGCATCGCGCCCAACACGTGCTTTCGGGTACGGTCTACATTCCCGACACCTCGGCCCTGATCGAGAACCCCGACGCCCTCGACCGCCTGATGACCGGCGGAAACGTCGTCTTGCTGCTGCACCAGGTGGTCGAGGAGCTGGGCCGGCTCCAGTCCTCCAGGACCAAGTCGGACGGCGTTCGCCACGCCGCCCGCCAGGTCGCTCGCAAGCTGCTGGAGTACCGTCGCAACGGCATGATCCATCACGCCGTCGAACGCCTCCTGCGCCACGAGGTCGACCCCGACGTCTTCAGCCACACCCCGGCCGGAGGCGTGCTCGCCTGGGAGCCCGACGGTGAGACCACGGCCCCCTACCCCGCCAGCTCGGGCGACAACCTGATCCTGGCCAGCGCCCGACGTATCGCCGAGGTCGCGAAGGCCAACGGCCACCCGGGCTTCGACGTGGTGGTGATCTCGGAGGACTCCAACCTCCTCCTGAAGTGCGACTCCCTCTCCATCCGGGCTGAGAACCTGCGCTACGGCAAGGTCGCCCTGGAGTCGGTCGAGCAGGTCTACTGCGGCGTCGTCGACGTGGCGGTCGAGGCCGAGGTCGCGGCGCACTTTCTCGACAGCGCACCCCCTGGAGAGCGCTCACTGGCGATCGCGGAGATCCCCGCTCTCGCCCACCATGAGGTCGGTTGGAACCTCGGGGTCGTGCTGCGCTCCTCTGACGGGCTGGTCCTGGTCACTCGCGCCAACCCCGAGGCCGGAGTCGTCGAAGACCTTCGCTGGGCCCAGTACTGGGACCGCAAACGGCTCGAGTACCGGCCGCGGCCGATCCTCGGGCTGACCCCGCGCGACCCCGAGCAGGTGCTGGCGATGGAGTTCCTGCTCGACCCGTCCGTCGAGCTCGTGGTACTCGACGGCCCCGCCGGTTCGGGCAAGACACGCCTGATGGTCGCGGCCGCACTGTCGATGCTGGTCGGCCAACCGACCGCGCTGCGCGTGTCGCCCCAGTCGCAGCCCCTGCAACCCGACTACGGCTACGACAACGGACTGCTCCTGCTGCGCCCCGAGCAGGCGTCAAGCCAGTATGAGATGGGCTACCTGCCCGGCGATTACGAGAGCAAGCTGTCGCCGTGGCTGGAACCTTTCCTGCAGGCGATCCGGGGCCTGTCGCTGGTCAACGACCATGACTTTCTCAACGACCTGCGCGCCGGCGACCGCCTGACCATGCTCTCGACCTCGATGCTGCGCGGCCTCGACATCGAGCGCTCGATCGTGCTCGTCGACGAGCTCCAGAACGGCGACC
>CAZQYU010000341.1:0-3958 GCA_964597585.1 uncultured Thermoanaerobaculia bacterium | reverse complement strand
CGGATCGCCGCGGGCAGGCCGACCCTCGCGATCTGCCTCGGCCTCCAGGTGCTCGCATCAGGGTCCGACGAGAGCGCCGGCGTCGCCGGCTTCGGGGTCATCCCCGGGCGCGTGACGCGTTTTCCGGACGGTGTGGTCGTGCCGCAGCTGGGTTGGAATCGGGTCGAGGCCGACCCCGGCTGCCGCCTGCTCTGCGACGGCGCCGCCTACTTCGCGAACTCCTACAAGCTCGACTCCGCGCCTGAGGGCTGGTCGGTCGCGTGGAGCGACCACGGCGGACGATTCGTCGGTGCGCTCGAGCGCGGGGCGGTGCTTGCGTGCCAGTTCCACCCCGAGCTGTCCGGTGCCTGGGGCGCGGCCCTGCTCGAGCGCTGGCTGGAGGCGTCGCTGTGCTGATGCGCCGCGTGATCCCGTGCCTCGACGTCGATGGTGGGCGGGTCGTCAAGGGCGTCCGCTTCCAGGGCCTGCGCGACGCTGGGGACCCGGTCGAGCGTGCTGCCGTCTACGCCGACCAGGGCGCCGATGAGCTCGTGCTGCTCGACGTCAGCGCGACGCCCGAGGGGCGCGGTCACGCGCTCGCCACCGTCGCTGCGGTGCGCCGGGTGCTGCCGATCCCGCTCACCGTGGGCGGTGGGGTCCGCGCGGTGGCCGATGCCGCCGCACTGCTCGAAGCCGGTGCCGACAAGGTCGGCGTCAACACCGCCGCGGTCGCCCGCCCCGGCCTGCTTGGGGAGCTCGCCGAGCGCTTCGGGTGTCAGTGCACGGTGCTCGCCCTCGACGCCGCGAGGCGCTGCGGCGGCTGGGAGGTCATGGTCCGCTCGGGCCGCGAGCGCGCAGAGCGCGACGCCGTCGAGTGGGCACGCGAGGCCACCGGCCGCGGCGCCGGCGAGATCCTGCTCACCAGCTGGGACCGCGACGGCACCGGCGAAGGTTACGACCTCGAGCTGATCGCGACGATCGCTGGTGCGGTGACGGTTCCGATCGTCGCCTCCGGCGGCGCCCGGACCCCGGAGCACATGGCGGCGGCCCTCGCCGCCGGCGCCGACGCCGTGCTTGCGGCCTCGATTCTGCATGACGGCCACACCACGGTGGCGGAGCTGAAGGCGCGCCTTCAGGCGCTGGGAGCGGAGGTGAGACGGTGATCGTGCCCTCGATCGACCTCATGGACGGCCGCGCGGTGCAGCTCGTCGGCGGTCGCGGGACGGCCCTCGACGGCGGTGACCCGGTCGAGGTTGCTGCCCGGTTTGCAGTGGTGGGCGACCTCGCGGTGATCGACCTCGACGCGGCGCTCGGACGCGGCTCGAACTCAGATACGGTCGCCGCCCTTGTGCGCCGCCACCCTTGCCGGGTCGGCGGCGGGATCCGTTCGGTGCAGTCCGCCCTTGAGTGGCTCGACCGCGGCGCCGAGCGGGTCATCCTCGGCACCGCGGCTCGGCCCGATGTGCTCTCCGAGCTGCCTCGCGAGCGGGTGATCGCGGCGGTCGACGGGGTCGACGGCGAGGTCGTCGTCGAGGGCTGGCGGACCGGGACTGGCGAGCGGATGCTCGACAGGATCGCGGCCCTGCGCGACCTGGTCGGCGGCTTTCTGGTCACCTTCGTCGAGCGCGAGGGCCGCCTCGGCGGGATCGACCTCGACGCCGTCCGCGCCGTGGTCGCAGCCGCGGGCGGCGCCCACGTCACCGTGGCGGGCGGGGTCACGACCGCCGACGAGGTCGCGGCGATCGACCGCCTCGGCGCCGACGCCCAGGTCGGGATGGCGCTCTACACCGGCCGGCTCGGCCTCGCCGACGCGCTCGCCGCGCCGCTGGTCTCGGACCGCGCGGACGGGCTGTGGCCGACGGTGGTGGTCGACGAGCTCGGAGTCGCGCTCGGGCTGGCGTGGTCCGACCTCGAGAGCCTGCGCGAGGCGGTCGGGCGACGGCGGGGCGTCTACCGTTCGCGCTCGCGCGGGCTGTGGGTCAAGGGCGAGACCTCGGGCGCGACCCAGGAGCTGGTGCGGGTCGATCTCGACTGCGACCGCGACGCGCTGCGCTTCACCGTGCGCCAGGCCGGTGCTGGCTTTTGCCACCGCGACACCCGCTCGTGCTGGGGCGCCGACCGCGGTCTCGGCGCGCTCGAGCGCCGTCTGGCCGCGCGGTTGGCGGACGCGACCGATGGTTCCTACTCGGTGCGGATCGCCGGTGACCGCGACCGACTCGCGGCCAAGCTGGTCGAGGAGGCCGCCGAGCTCGCGGCCGCCGAGACCACGGACGATGTCGCCTGGGAGGCGGCCGACGTCTTCTACTTCGCCGTGCTCGCCCTGGCGCGGGCCGAGGTGCCGCTGGAGGCCGCCCTCACCGAGCTCGACCGCCGTGCTCTCGCGGTGCGGCGCCGGGACGGGTCGCGGGTCGACGCGCCGGTGTGCAACGCGGCGGGGGAGGCGACATGAAGCTGCGGCGAGTCGATGCCTGCGAGATCGAGCGGATCGAGCGCGACCCGGTGGACGCCCGAACCCTGGCGGCGGTCGCCGACATCGTCGAGGCGGTCCGCGGTGAGGGCGAGCGGGCGGTGCGCGCCTACGCCGAACGCTTCGGTGACCTCGGACCGGGCGATCCCCTCGTCTTCGAGCGGCCCGACCTCGAGCGAGCTCTCGCCGCCCTTGACGCACCGACCCGGGTCCTGCTCGAGCGCACGGCGGAGAGGATCGACCGTTTCGCCCGCGCCCAGCGCGCGGCGCTCGGCGAGGTCGACGTAGCGGTCCCGGGCGGGCGTGCCGGGCACCGGGTGACGCCGGTCGAGCGGGCCGGGTGCTACGCCCCCGGGGGACGCTACCCGCTGCCGTCGTCGGTGCTGATGACGGCGGTGACCGCCCGCGTGGCCGGGGTCGGCGAGGTCTGGGTGGCGTCGCCGCGGCCGACGGTGGTGACGCTCGCCGCGGCGGCGGTCGCGCGGGCCGACGCCCTGCTCGCAGTCGGCGGCGCCCACGCGATCGCCGCGCTCGCCTACGGTGCGGGCGCCGTGCCGGCGTGCGACGTCGTCGTCGGTCCCGGCAACCGCTGGGTGACCGCGGCCAAGAAGCTGGTCGCGGGAAGGGTCGGGATCGACATGCTCGCCGGGCCATCGGAGCTGGTGGTGCTCGCTGACGAAACTTCCGACGCGGCGACGGTCGCCGCCGACCTCCTCGCCCAGGCCGAGCACGACCCGGACGCGCTGCCGGTGCTGGTCACGACGTCAGCCGCGCTCGCCGACGCCGTCGACGTTGAGATCGAGCACCAGCTCACCGACCTGTCGTCGGCTCCAGTTGCCCGCGCAGCGCTGCGACACGGTTTCGTGGTGGTTGCCGCCGATCTTGACCAGGCGATTGCAGCGTGCAATCGGCTCGCACCGGAGCATCTCCAGGTCCTGACCGCTGACGCAGCCGGGGTCGCTGCCCGTCTCGCCCACTGGGGCGGGCTGTTCGTGGGTCCGGCGTCGGCCGAGGTGCTCGGCGACTACGGTGCCGGGCCGAACCACACTCTGCCGACCGGGGGCGTCGCGCGCTTCAAGGGTGGGCTGTCGGTGCTCGACTTTCTGCGAGTGAGGACCTGGCTCCACATCGAGAACGCCTCGGCGGTCCGGGAGCTGGTCGAGGACGCGGTCGCGCTCGCCCGTCTCGAAGGTCTGGAGGGTCATGCGCGGGCCGCCGAGCGCCGGCGATCGTGCGTGCGCCAACGCACACTCCAATGAGGGAAAACACTGCGCCAGTTGAATTTTGGTTCTCGCTCTGCTACATGTGATCGGGGGTGTTCCATGGGCATGACCAACACACTCCGGTGGCTCTTGTCCGGCACGATCGTCTGCGTACTGTGCCTCCCGGCCGCGCCGGCGGGAGCCGAGCAGCCGAAGACGCAGCCCGCGAAGCAGGACGCCGCCCGCAGCCAGGCGCCGGCCCCGGCGAAGAACTCCCTGGCCGCCATTGCGGCGCACATCAAGCTGCGCC
>CAZQYU010000340.1:0-3964 GCA_964597585.1 uncultured Thermoanaerobaculia bacterium | reverse complement strand
TCGGCCTGCGCCACCTGATGCGCAGCCAGCTCAAGCATGCGGCGCCCGGAGAGCTGGTCCGCGCCTTCGCCGGCCTCGGAAGGTTCCTGATCAAGGAGCGGGCCGTGGTCGTGGCTGGGTACGCCGTGGTGTGGAACCTCCTCCGCCTTCCGGACACTCTGCGCGCACGATGGTGGCTCCGGCGGCGACGGGTCCGCTCCACCGTCGATCTGGTGGAACGTGGGCTCGTACTCGAGACACCGCTGCCGCCCCCCACGCCCGAGCTGCCGCGATCCGCAGATCCGGCACCTCGGCTGCGGTCGCCATCGCTGTGGCCGGGCAGACCGTCAGCGGCCGGACGGCTCGGGATCGGCTGGTACGCGGCGGAGACGACGGCCTCGGAGCCGGTCCGGCACACCTGCGGCCACGCGTGGGCGATCCTGCACCTCTCCCCGGGCACCGCCGGGCGGGTCGAGGTCGAGCTGCGACCGCCCCCGGGCCTGGACCGCGCCGAGGTCCGCATCCGATCGGGTTCCGGCGCCGAGACGACCGCGAGCATCGGACCGGGCTGGGAGGTGGTCACCTGTTGTCCCGTGACCGATGTCGACGGGCGGGTCGAGGTCGAGCTGCGCTCGGGCACCGCGCCGGCCGGCGACGACGACCCGCGAGTGCTCGGCTGCGCCGTGCGCCGGATCGAGCTGGTCGCCGAGACCCCGGCGCAACCGCCCCAGCCACAGCGGGTTTCGGTGGTCATCCCGACCCACGACCGGTGGCCGATCCTCGCCGAGACCCTGACCGCTCTCGCGCACCAGAGCCGGTCCCCCCTCGAGGTCATCGTGGTCGACGACGGCTCCAGCGACGGTACCTTCGAGTGTCTCGAGGCCGCACGCGAGGGCGGCGAGCTCCCGTTTGCACTGACCACGCTGCGCCAACCCAACCGCGGCCAGGGCGTGGCCCGCAACCTCGGCATTGCGGCAGCCGGCGGCGATCTCGTGCTGCTGCTCGGGGACGACGTCCTGCCCGATGCAAGCTGCGTCGCCGAGCACGTCGCCGCACACCGCCGGCTCGCGGCCGCTGCGGCGGTGGTCGGACACACCGCATGGGACCGTGCGGGCATGCAGGTGACGCCGTTCCTCGACTTCGTCGAGCGCGACGGCGCGCAGTTTGCCTGGGACCGCATGGCGGACGGCGCCGAGGTCGGCTTCGCCCACTTCTACACGTCGAACGTTTCGCTGCCGCGCGAGGTGGCGGCGGCGTTCCCCTTCGACCCGACCTTCGCAGCCTACGGCTGGGAGGACATCGAGGTCGGCGCCCGGCTCGAGGCGGCGGGCCTGCCGATCGTGTACCACCGGGCCGCGGCGGCCCGTCATCGCCACCCGACGACACTCGCCACGTTTCTTCGCCGCCAACGACACGTTGGACGGACCTACCGCGACCTGCTCGCTCGTCGTCCCGAGCTTGAGGGCGAGCCGCGCCTGCCACGGTTGCAGCCACCGCGCCGCTTCCGGCTCGAGACCCCCGGGTGGTGGCTGGTGCAGCCCGCGATGGCGCTGCTCGACCGCCTCGGCATCCCACTGCCCAGGCGTCTCTACCGCGAGCTCGTGCAGTGGGCCTTCTACCGCGGCGTCGGCTAGCCCGCACTCTTCACCAGACTTCTGCTGCGGCCGGCGATGAGCTGCGCTCATCCTGTCGGGCTCCTGGTGATGGGCTGCATCGTCCATGGTCTGGCGTAGGTGCGAGAGCTCGCTGTCTTCAGGACCTGGAATGTAGATGCAGTCCGCAACTCGGACACACGCGGGGCATGGCGAGCACTTCGTACCGCTCGCCGAAGTGGGTCAGGGGTCCGTCTCCGGCCGACCGAGCAGCGACCGCAAACGCACACCGAGCTGCTCCAGGGTGTAGGGCTTCTGCAGGAAGTCGTCGCAGCCCCGCTCCAGGATCCGTGCGGCCTCGCCGTCCCGGCTGTAGCCGCTCGACAGCACGACCCGGACCTCGGGCTCGATCGCCCGCAGCGCGTCGAAGACCTCGCCGCCCGTCATGTCCGGCAGGATGAGGTCGAGGAGCACGACGTCGATCTCTTGGCCGCGCCGTCGCAGCTCCTCGATCGCCTGCCCGCCGCTGGTCGCGACGATCGGCACGTAGCCGAGCGACGCCACCAGCGAGGCTGCGGCTTCGGCGACGGCGGGGTCGTCCTCGACCACGAGCACGGTTCCGGCACCGCGCAACGGGATCGGCGCGGGTCCGCTGCGTGCCTCGGCGGGCTCGTCGCTGGCCGGGAGCAGGACGGTGAAGGTGGACCCGGCTCCCGGGCTCGAGTCGACGTCGAGATAGCCGCCGTGGGAGGAGACGATACCGTAGGCCGAGGGCAGCCCCAGGCCCGTGCCGGCGCTGCCCTTGGTGGTGAAGAACGGCTCGAAGATGCGCGCCAGCACCGCCGAGTCCATTCCGACGCCGGTGTCGGAAACCTCGATCTCGACGTAGTGCGGGGCCCGCGGAGGCGTCGACCGCTCGCCCAGCTGGTCAGCAGCGATCCGCCGGGTCCGCACGGCCGCGTCCCCGCCCTGGGGCATCGCGTCGGCGGCATTGAGCAGGAGATTGAGCAACACCTGCTGGAGCTGGGCCCGATCGGCACGGACCGCGGGCAGGTCCGGCTCGAGCTCGGTACGGAGGCGGAGGTCGCGCCGTGCCAGCGCAACCGTCTCGACGAGCTCGGCCACCAGGGCGTTCACGTCGAGGGGACGCACCTCATAGCGGCCCGACTGCGCGAAGCCGAGAAGCTGCGCCGTCAGCTGCGCTCCGTCCTTGACGAGCTCCGAGACGGTGGCGAGCCGCCGACGTTGGGCGGCGGTCAGCCCCGGATCCGAAGCGACCATGGAGATGTTGCCCTCGATCCCCATCAGCAGGTTGTTGAAGTTGTGGGCGATGCCGCCGGCAAGCGTCCCGATCGCCTCCATCCGCTGACCATGGGCGAGCTCGGCCTCGAGCCGGATCCGTTCGCCGATGTCGCGGATGATGCCGCGAAACCCGACCGGACGGCCGGACCCGTCACGAATCAGGGCCACCGACGTCTCGACCGGGACCTTGGTCCCATCTCGACGGATGATCTCCCAGCCGAGGGTCTTGGCCGGCTCTCCGGTTTGCCATACGCGGTTGAAGGTCTCGAAGACCCGGCGGGCGGTGTCGGCGTCCATGTAGGTGCGGTTGTTGAGGCCGAGGATCTCCTCGCTCGAGTAGCCGAGCATCGTGAGCAGGGATTGGTTGCAGGACACCATGTTGCCGGCGAGGTCGACCTCGTAGAAGGCGTCGACGATCGTCTCGAGCACCGTCCGGTACCGCTCCTCGCTCTGCCGTGCCGCCTCCTCTGCGCGCCTGCGCTGCTCGAACAGCTCGTCGAGGTCGGCCTTGACCAGCGAGAACGCATCGACCAGGGGCGCCAACGGATGGTCCGCGGCCAGCGGCGGCGGCGCCTCGACCGCGCGCTCGACGCCCCACTCGAGGGCGCCGACGAGTTGCATCAGGGACTCGATGTCCTTCTGTTGGACACTCACCGCGCGGCCCGCAGCCCGGTCCCCGCGGTGCCGGCCGCGACCACCACGACCCAACGCCAGGGCCAGCGCGGCGTCGCGTTCGCGGACGCTGCGGACCTCGAAGGGGACCAGCGGCCGCGAGATGGCGATCGCCGCCTGGATCAGGCCCCTGGCGCCGTGAAACACCAACAGCCGCAGCTGCCGCGTGCGGTGCCAGGAGAGCAGCCCCCGGACGTAACGGCGGCGAGCGTCGAATGACATCCCGCTGACGCCTGCGACTCCGATCACGACGACGAGGCCGGTTGGAGGCGCGTCCATCTCCATGGCGACGCGCTCGTTCATTTCGAAAATCGGCTCGACGTGCTCGGCCTCGAGCCGGCCGACCACCTCCGAGTGCATCACCTCGCGGGCGACCGCGCTGTAGGTCACCGTCAGCCCGGGCAGACGAAGCTCCCACG
>CAZQYU010000339.1:1270-3966 GCA_964597585.1 uncultured Thermoanaerobaculia bacterium | reverse complement strand
TCTGGGAGCTCTGGGGCGAGCACGGCAAGGCGCGTGAGCGCACCGGCGAGTTCATCCAGCGGGTCGGCATGTCGAACTTCCTCGAAGAGATCGGGCTCGATCCTATTCCGGAGATGGTCATCCACCCGCGGACGAACCCGTACATCTTCTTCGACGACGAGATCTTCGAACAGGCCGGCGAGTAGGAGGGGGGGTATCATGACCGAAAAGCGCATCACAGACATCGGACCGCCGAATTACAAGCAGTTCCTGCCGCCGATCATCACCAAGAACTACGGCAAGTGGGACCACCACGAGATCCTCAAGCCCGGCGTGATGGTGCACGTCGGCGAGTCGGGCGACAAGCTCTTCACCGTTCGGGTCGGCTCACCCCGACTGCTCGGGATCACGACCGTTCGCTGGTTCGCCGACCTCGCGGACAAGTACTGCGACGGCTACCTGCGCTGGACCAGCCGTAACAACGTCGAGTTCCTGCTCACCGATCCCAAGAAGATCGAGCCCCTGATCGCCGAGGTCGAGGCGGGCGGCTTCCCGGTCGGCGGCATGGGCAACGGCATCTCCAACATCGTCCACACCCAGGGCTGGGTCCATTGCCACTCGTCCGCCTCGGACGCGTCGGGAACGGTCAAGAGCGTCATGGACGAGCTCATGCCCTACTTCAAGCAGATGACGCTGCCGGCCAAGCTGAGGGTCGCTTACGCGTGCTGCCTCAACATGTGCGGTGCGGTGCACTGCTCGGACATCGCGATCCTCGGGGTGCACACCCGAGCGCCCATCATCGAGCACGACAACCTCCCCAAGATGTGCGAGATCCCGACCCTCGTCGCCTCCTGTCCAACCGGCGCCATCCGTCCGGCGACGGTCGACGGCAAGCAGTCGATCGAGATCGTCGAGGAGCAGTGCATGTACTGCGGCAACTGCTTCACCGTCTGCCCGGCGGTGAAGATCAACAACGCGAAGACCGACGGGGTGTCGATCTGGGTCGGTGGCAAGGTCTCCAACGCGCGGGCGACCCCCAAGTTCTCGAAGCTGGCGGTACCCTACCTGCCGAACAACCCGCCGCGCTGGCCCGAGGTCGTCGGCTGGGTCAAGAAGATCGTCGAGGTGTACGCGGCGAACGCCCGCAAGCATGAGCGCCTGGGCGAGTGGATCGAGCGGATCGGTTGGCCGAAGTTCTTCGAGATGATCGACCAGCCGTTCACCAAGTACCACATCGACGACTTCAAGCACGCCGGCGAGACCTACACGCGCACCGCTCAGCTGCGGCACGCCTGAGGAGGTCATCATGGGTGACGTCACGATCGAACAGATTGCCGACGCGATGTTTGAGCTGGTCAAGTCCGCGAAGGGCAAGCGCGACCTCAAGCCCATGGACGTGACCAAGCAAATGATCGAGCAGTTCGGCGGCGACGTCGACAAGGCCATGTGCAAGAAGGCCCTGCGCTCGCTCATCGACACCGGCAAGCTGACCTACAAGTACGCGGGTGGGAGCTTTGTGACCCTGCCCTGAACCGGATGACGGGCCACGGCGGGGCCGACCGGCACACGACCGGCCCCGCCCCCGGCTCCCCTTGGAGGCGACATGGCGAAGAAGAAGGGACCGGAGAGAATCAAGGAAGCGATCGAGATCCTGCGCAAATGGCAGGCGATCGAGCGTGATGCGATCGAGACCACCGCCACGATCATGGAGAAGACCGACAACCTGCTGATCCGGCAGGTCATGGAGATCATCCGCAACGACTCCGTGCAGCACCACCGGGTGCAGCAGTTCCTGATCGACACCATGACCAAGGCGCCGGTCACGCTGACGTCACAGGATCTGGCGGAGATCTGGGGTGAGATCGAGGCCCACGATGAGCTCGAGCGCGAGACCATCGCGCTCGGCCGGCAGCTGAAGGAGAGCACCACCGATCCGGTGCAGAAGATCCTTCTCGACTACCTGCTCGTCGACGAAACCAAGCACGACACGATCCTCGGCGAGCTCGCAGAGTTCAAGAAGCACATGTCGAAGCTGGCCTGACGGCATCGCCCGGCTTTGAGGAGGCGAAGGAATGGGTCTGCTGAAGAAGAAGGACAAGGAAGCGAGCAGCAAGCTCAAGTCGCGCCTGTCCGGCGGTGGCGGAGGGGGCGGGTCGCAGATCTCGGCATTGCGTCCGCGCTACGTCGAGAGCCTGCCGCCGTGCACCGGCAACTGCCCGAGCGGGAATGATATCCGCGGCTGGCTGACAGTCATCGCCCTGCGCGAGAAGCTCGGCCTCAGCCTCGACGAGGCGTGCGAGCGGGCGTTCCGGATCGAAATGGAGACCAACCCGTTCCCGTCGGTGATGGGACGGGTCTGTCCGCATCCGTGCGAGGGCGAGTGCAACCGTACGGGCAAGGACGGCGCGGTCGGGATCAACTCGGTCGAGCGGTTCATCGGCGATTGGGCCCTCGAGCACGGTCTCGCGGCGGAGCGGATCGAGAGTGAAGGGCCGAAGGACAAGAAGGTCGCAGTCGTGGGGGCCGGTCCGTCGGGTCTGTCCGTCGCGTATCAGCTCGCCCGCCGGGGCTACCCGGTGACCGTGTTCGAGAGCCTCCCCAAGGCGGGGGGGATGCTGCGATACGGCATCCCCGTGTATCGGCTGCCGCGTGAGGTGCTCGACGGCGAGATCCAGCGGATCGTCGACCTCGGGGTCGAGCTCAAGTGCGACTGCAAG
>CAZQYU010000339.1:0-1170 GCA_964597585.1 uncultured Thermoanaerobaculia bacterium | reverse complement strand
GTGACCATCCTCTACCGCCGGACGCGAACCGAAATGCCGGCCATCGAGCGCGAGATCGAGGAGGCGCTGGAGGAGGGGATCAACATCGTCTACCTCGCGGCGCCGAAGGAGATCCTGCGGGACGACGAGGGCAAGGTCCGCGCCATGGTCGTCCAGCGCATGGAGCTGGGCGAGCCGGACGCCTCGGGACGTCGTCGCCCGGTTCCGATCAAGGGCGACACCTACGAGCTGCCCATTGAGACCATCATCACGGCGGTCAGCCAGCAGCCGGAGCTCGGCTCTCTCGGCTCGAAGGAGCTCGGGGACGGCTGGCTCAATGCGGACGAGTGGGGCCGGACCGGGGTCGACGGCATCTGGACCGGAGGCGACAACATCAACCTCGGCATCGCAACCACCTCGATCGGCCAGGCCCGAGCGGCGGCGGATGCGATCCACGCGTACCTGCAGGGGCGCGAGCCGGAGGCGATCGATCCGGGGCAGACGATCGGACCGGAGCGGATGAAGCTCGACTGGTACGAGGCCAAGGAGCGGAACGAGCGCCGGGTGATCCCGCCGGAGGAGCGTCTGAAGCGGCCGTACGACGAGGTCGATCTCGGGATGACCCCGGAGGACGCACTCGCCGAGACCACCCGCTGCCTGAGCTGCGGCAAGTGCTTCGGTTGCGAGAACTGCTGGATGTACTGCCAGAACAACGTGTTCGCCAAGGACCCCGACCCGCTCGCCAACTACTTCTTCCAGATCAAGAAGATGGAAGTCTGCGACGGGTGCAAGAAGTGCTGGGAGGAGTGCCCCTGCGGGTTCATCGTGGGTGTGTGATCGAGGGGGTGTGGTGGACACGATCCGGTTCCAGGTCCCGCGTCTGGCCATTGCCGGCCTCGCGGGTGACAGCGGCAAGACCCTGGTGAGCCTCGGGCTTGCCAGGGCCTTTGCCGCGCGCGGGCTCGATGTGCGCCCGTTCAAGAAGGGGCCGGACTACATCGACGCGGCATGGCTGACGGCCGCTGCTGGAAGGCCGTGCCGCAATCTGGACACCTTCCTGATGGACGAGTCTGCGATTGGCGCCTCGACGGCCACCGCACTCGGTGCGGATCTCGTGCTGATCGAGGGCAACCGAGGACTGTTCGACGGCGTCGACGCCGGCGGCAGCCACTCCACGGCAGTGCTGGCGAA
>CAZQYU010000338.1:0-3971 GCA_964597585.1 uncultured Thermoanaerobaculia bacterium | reverse complement strand
GGGCAGGCCTCGCGGGCCGGGAAGTGGCGCCCGCACAGCGGGCAGGCCACTTCGCGCACCGGCTCGGTGCTCACAGCGGCAGAGCGAGGGCTCGCAGCACCCAATTCAGGATCCCCCCGACCAGGAACGCGAATGGCACGATGAAGGCGACCATGGCGACCGCCGCCTTGACGCCGCGCTCCTTGATCATCATGAAGAAGTTGGCGACGCACGGGACGAACAGGGTGATGACAACGAGTGAGACGACCACCTGGATGCCGTCGAGGTGTCCGCCCTGCTGGAGCTTGAGCAGCCCGGCGGCACCGTAGTCGCGGCGCAGAAAGCCGATCAGGAAGGCATCGGCGGTCTTCGCGGGCAGCCCGAGGAAGCCGGTCACGAGCGGCTCCGAGGCGTGTTGGAGGATCGGCAGGACCCCGACCGCGTCGAGTCCGAAGAGCAGGATCGTGCCGAGCACGAACAGCGGCACCGCCTCCTTGAGGTACCACTCGGTGCGCGCCAGAGTCTTGATCGCGATGTTCGCCGGGCTCGGCATGCGCAGGGGCGGAATCTCGAGCAGGAACTCGGAGGCCTTGCCCGGGATCAGCTTCGCCGCGGCCCAGCCGACCCCGATCAGCGTCCCCGCGACCACGGCACCCCAGATGAGCGTGCCGAGGGGCGACATCGAAGCCAACATCGCCAGGATGACCCCGAGCTGCGCCGAGCACGGCACGCCGAGGGCGAGCAGCAGGGTGACCAGTACGCGCTCCTTGCGCGAGGGCAGGATCCTGGTGGTCAGGGTGGCCATCGTGTCGCAGCCGAGGCCGAGCACCATCGGCAGCACCGCCTTGCCGTTGAGCCCCATCAGCTTGAACACCTTGTTCAGCATCACCGCGAGGCGCGGCAGGTAGCCCGAGTCCTCGAGCAGTCCGAAGAAGATGAAGAAGGTCCCGACCACCGGCAGCACGATCGCGATGGCGTAGGTCAGGCCCATGCTGATCACCCCGTACTCGCCGACCAGGAAATCCTGAGCCGGCTGCCAGGGCAGGACGTGCTGGACGAGCCAGGTTGCTCCGGGGTTGATCACCTTGCCGAAGAGGCCATTCTCCATCAGGTTCACCAGGGTTCCGGCGCCGAACACGCCGACGAACTCGTAGGCGACGAAAAGCACGGCAGCGAGCACGGGAACCCCCCAGATCGGGTGCATGGAGAGCGCACCGAGCCGGTCGCGCAGATTGGTGTTCGTCTGCACCGGTGCCTCGACGGCCGCCTCGACCACAGCGGCGACCGCGCGGTGGCGGGCCTCGGCCAGCGCGCTCGAGACGGGACGGCCGAGGCGGCGTTCGAGGACCGCCGCGCGCCGTGTGAGATCGTCCCGGTCGGCGGGTGCGAGCCGGTCTTTGAGCCAGTCGGCCAGGCTGCGGTCACCTGCGAGCAGCATCAGGGCAAGCCCGCGCCTGGACTCTCCGAGGTTCTCCGGAAGCCGAGCGGCGACCTCGACCGCGGCACGCTCGACCGCGGCGGGATAGGCCGCCTCCAGCGACGCCACGGCCGCTCCGGCGAGGCGGCGCGGAATCTGGTCCAGGCCGAGACCGCGCACTGCGGTCGCCGTTACCACCGGCACACCGAGGCGGCGCTCGAGCTCCTCCGAGCGAACCTTCATGCCAAGCAGCAGCGCCTCGTCCTCGAGGTTGAGCACCAGGAGCTGGCGTCGTCCGAGCTCGGCGAGCTGCAGGGTCAGGTACAGCACGCGGCGAAGGTTCTTCATGTCGCCCACCTGGACCACGGTCGCACCCGGCTCGTCGAGCAGTACGTCCCGGGTGACGCGCTCGTCGTCCGACTGGGGCAGGAGCGAGTTGGTCCCTGGGGTATCGACGATCTCCGGCTGGCTCGGGAGCAGAGCGGCGGTGCCTCGGGTCAGCTCAACGGTCGTCCCAGGGTAGTTGCAGACCGTGACGTAGGTGCGGGTCAACGCGCCGAAGATCACGCTCTTGCCGACATTTGGATTGCCGACCAGGAGCAGCGGGGGTCGAGGACCCATGTCGGAAGGGGCAACGGCCATCAGCGGAGCCTCCGGGGGCGCGCCGTCGGGATCTCCGTCCCGAAACGGTCGTCAATAATACTTAACCCATGCCGTCGTCGCCATCCTCCGGTCGGGTGGTCGTACCGGGCTGCGCCGGTGGGGAATCCGCCGGCACTCTGCAAACACGCTCTCCGAGGGGCGCTTCGGCTGGCACGCGAGCGATGCCCCGCAGCGCTGTGGGGCGGCGTCAAGCGGGCGAATGAAGACCAGAGGTGCAGCTCGCAGTTGAGATCGGCTCTGCGCTGCGTCAATCGCGCTTGACACAGGACGGGCGAGATCCTACACTTCAGGGCATGAGCGACGCGGAGAGCGTCTGGCGCCAGTACGAGGCCAACGAAATCACCCATTCCGCGGCGCACTACCTGCTCGCGGTGAGCGACTTGGCGGAGGCCGGCGAGTCCCCACGCGCCGCCGATGTCGCCCGCCGCCTCGAGATCAGCCGCGCGGCGGTGTCCCTTCAGTTGAAGAGCCTGCGCGAGCAGGGGCTGATCCACGTTGACCGCGACCGCCACGTGCACCTCACGGACGAGGGCGCCAACCTGGTCGCCAGGATCGCCAGCAAGCGCCGGGTGCTGCAGGTTTTCTTCCAGGAGGTCCTGGGGGTGCCGGCGAGCATCGCGCTGCTCGACGCGTGCAAGATGGAGCACCTCATCTCCGAGGCCTCGAGCGGCGCCTTGGTGCGCCTGCTGCGCTTCCTGCGCTCCGGGCACCCGGCCGCCGAGGAGTGCATGAGTGCCTTCGGGCGTGTGACCGAACGCTGTCCGCCGGGACGGCGTTGCGACCTGTGCACCGAGGTCTGCCTGCTCAGTGCGGCTCGGGACTCTTGAGGCCCACGGCGCGCTCGACCCCGGTTGGACGCCGCGTTCCCTCACGCCCGGCCGTCGAACCCGGTAGCCATCTGTGGTGATCCCAGGCACCACTGCGAGATGCCCTCCCAAGCGGAATGTTAAGCAAGGTTGATCTAGAAGTCAAGCATACTTAACGATTGAATCGGACGGACCTGGGTAGCGCCCGGGTCCGCGGGGGTGGACAGAACCGAAACGCCAGCATCCTGCTCGGCTGTGGACAGCCGGAAGGGGCCGATCCGGGCACGTCCTTGCACGCTCGCTCGTCCCGCGAGACCACCACATCTCACAGCGTGTCGCGGCATCTGCTTCGCTAGACTGTCGGACGTCGGTCGGGACGCTGCCTCCGGTGGACGCTCGGCGTGCCGGATACGGTCGCACCGAGAAGGGGAGGGTGTGATGGTTCGTCGTTTCCTGGTCGTGTTGATCTCGCTGCTGGTCGCGTCGTTGGCGGGCGCCGCGGTGCCGAGCCCGGAGCAGTTCCTCGGCCACCGCGTCGGCGAGGACCGCTACCTCGCGCCGTGGCCCGAGGTGGTCGCGTACCACCGTGCGGTCGCGGCGGCCTCGGACCGGGTCAGCATCGAGAGTGCCGGCACGTCCACCCTGGGCGCGGACATGCCGGTCGTGATCGTGACCTCGCCTGCGAACCAGGCCCGGCTTCCGCGCCTGCGGGAGATCGCGAGGCGGCTCGCCAATCCCGATGGGCTCACGCCGACCCAGATCGATGCTCTGGTCGAGGAGGGGAGGGTCATCGTCCTGGTGACGTGCTCGATCCACTCCACCGAGGTCGGCTCGACCCAGATGTCGATGTCCCTGGTTCACGAGCTTGCCACGACCCGTGACCCCGAGGTGTTGTCGTGGCTCGACGAGGCCGTCCTCTTGGTGATGCCGTCGATCAACCCTGACGGCCAGGTCATGGTGGTCGACTGGTACAACCGCTGGCTCGGGACACCCTACGAAGGCGGCCGGATGCCGTGGCTCTACCACCACTACGTTGGCCACGACGACAACCGCGACTTCTACATGCTGACCCAGAAGGAAACGCAGGCGGTCAACGACCTCCTCTA
>CAZQYU010000337.1:0-3995 GCA_964597585.1 uncultured Thermoanaerobaculia bacterium | reverse complement strand
CGGTCGAGTACCAGCTCAAGGGGATCACGCAGATCCCGGTCAACGAGAAGAAGGGCCTCACCTTCGCCCGCGGGCTGCGCTCGATCCTGCGGCACGATCCGGACAAGGTCATGGTCGGCGAGATCCGCGACGAGGAGACCGCCGCGATTGCGGTTCAGTCGGCCCTGACCGGTCATCTCGTGTTCACCACCGTCCACGCCAACAACGTGGTCGACGTACTCGGCCGCTTCCTCAATATGAAGGTCGACCTCTACAACTTCGTTTCGGCCCTCAACTGTGTGCTCGCGCAGCGTCTCGTGCGCCGCATCTGCGAGCACTGCAAGCGGCCGGCGAAAGTGGCGCCGAGCCTGCTCGAGGACTCGGGGCTCGAGCCCGACCGGTACGCGGACTTCACTTTCGCCGAGGGCGTCGGCTGCATGGAGTGCGGCGGGACCGGTTTTCGGGGCCGGATGGCGATCGCCGAGCTGCTCAACCTGTCCGATAACATTCGCGAGCTCATCATCGACCGCCGTTCCGCGGCCGAGATCAAACGTGCCGCCAAAGCCGAGGGGATGCGCTTCCTGCGCGAATCGGCTCTACAAAAGGTGTTCGCCGGGCATACCACGCTGCGCGAGATCAACAAGGTGACCTTCGTCGAATGAGCTGGCGCAGTCTCTTGACGTCGCCGCCGCCCACGACCGGCTGGCTGCTCGAGCACGGGTTGCTCGCGCTCCTCGTCCGGGATCGAAAGAGCGGTGTTCAGGGTGCGGTGGCGGCGCTGACCGATGGGGCGGTCGAGGTCGGGCCGGTCGGGCTCCAGTCGATCGACGTCGCCGGGGTTGCCGAGGCCGCAGTGGCGCTGCGCGCGAACCTCGGAGGGTCGCAGCGAGCGGCCGTGGTGGTTCCGACATCGTGGGTGCGGACGCATCTGCTCGAGTTCGACACCCTGCCGCGGGGCGCGGAGGAGGTGGACGAGGTCGTGCGTTGGCGGCTGAAGAAGCTGCTGCCGGTGCGGCCGGCCGACCTCCGGATCGCCGCGGTGCCCCAGAACGGCCGCGGACCCGGGCCGCGTTCGCTGATCGTCATGGTCGGCCTCGAGCGGGCCTTCTCGGACCTCGAGCAGGCTCTCGGCCAGGCCGAGGTGGTGCCTGGACTGGTGACCTCACGACTCTACGCCCTCGGGTTGCGGCCGTCGGAGGCGCCGATTCGGGTGGTGGTGCAGCAGGAGGCCGGCTTTCTGTCGGTGCTGGTGCTCGAGGGCGGCGTCGCCCGTCTGGTCCGCACGAAGCCGCTCGCGATCGGTGAGGCCGCGGACGTCGCTGCGGTGCTGGAGATGCGCCTCGGGCTGTCGTTCATCCGCTCGACCCTGGAGCTGACCGGACCGCTCGTGGTCGATCTGGTCGCCGACGAGCCTGAGCTCGCGGCGGAGCTTGCCGAGTGGTGGCAGCACCAGGAGGGCGTGACCGTCTCCCGGCCGCGTCCGGATCTGGTCGACGACCCCCTGCTCGCCGGTCGTCTCGGACCGAGCCGCCTCGCGCCGCTGCTCGCAACCCTGGGTGGGTGGCCGGCATGATCGCTCCGAATCTCGCGACGCGACCGTTCCTCAACACCCGGCCGGTGTGGCTGCTCACCGCGGTCGCGGGCATCATCGCCCTCGCGCTGCTCGCGGCCAACGTCCACCTCTACCTCGCGGCCAACGAGGCGACCCTTGCGTTGGTCGCGCGGGAGAACGAGCTCGCGGCGACCCGGAAGTCGCTCGAGGGCGAGCTCCGCAAGGACATCACCAGCCTCGACCAGGTTGGCTGGAAGCAGATGGAGGCGCGCACCGACGGAGTCAACGTCGTGCTCCGCGAGCGCGGGTTCTCGTGGTCGGCGATGCTCAACGACCTCGAGCGGGTGCTGCCATTCGATGTCCGTCTGGTGCAGATCGCACCCACCGTGAACAAGGACGGCATCAAGCTCTCCCTGCGCGGCATCGCACGCACTCGCGACGCCATGCTCGAGCTCCTCGACGGGCTGATCGCCGACCCCAGCTTCGACGACCCCCTGCCGAGCGTCGAGAACACTCCGGAGGACAGCTCGGTGCCGGGCTACGTCTTCCAGCTCAACGTGACCTATCTCCCGCCGGAGGACGTGGCCGCCATGGCCGCGGAGGCGGCCCTGAACGCAGGGCCCGGCGCCGGTGCGGCTTCAGCAGGGGCGGGCCGATGATCGGGCGCCGCTGGCTTGCGTGGCGGCGGCTGCTGCCGGTGTGGTTGCCGGTGGCCTTGCTCGCCGTGGCCAACCTCGCGCTCTACGTGTGGCTGAGCTCGGAGACCATCGGTCGCCGGGCGACGCTCGAGGCCAGCGTCGACGACCTTCGGCAGACCATTGTGCGGCTCGAGCGGGCGTGCAACCGCGCGTCCAACGACCGCCAGGCCGTTCAGACGCTGCAGGTCGAGCTCGACCGGATGTACGACGACGTCTTCGCGAGCCTCGACGACCGCTTGACCGCGATCCTGCGTGCGGTGGGGGATGCGACCCGCGAGGCTGGCGTGCGTCCGGGCACCTTCAGCTACAGCGCCTCCGAGGACAAGGACCTCGGCCTGTGGAGGTTCCAGATCAGCTTCGCATTCGAAGCGCAGTATCGCCAGGTCCGCCGGCTGCTCGACGCGCTGGCCGAGAGCCCCCAGTTCCTGATCGTCGACAGAATCTCGTTCAACGGCGACGAAGAAGCCCGCAGTCAGGACCTGCGCATCTCGCTGGCGGTGTCCACGTACCTGGCGCGTGCCGACAAAGAGCTTCTCGACCGCCTGACCGCGGGCAAGGCGCCGACAGGAGGGGATCGTGGCCGCGGCCCCCGCTAACCGGAAACGCACGCTGCTGCTGGTCGGCATCCTCGTCGCACTGGTGGCGTGGCTCGTGACCCACAGGGTCGGATCGGGGAGCGGCGCCGGAGAGGGGGCGAAGGGCAACGCTCTGGCCTACCAGGGACGCGACATCCCCGTGCTCGAGACCTCCCGCATGACGCCCCCGCCGGAACCCACCGGAGGGGTCGGGCGCAACCCGTTCGGCTTCGGCGTGCCGCCGACGCCGACCCCCGCCCCGACGCTGCCGCCGCCGTCGCCGCGGCCGACCCTGGCCCCGCGACCGACGCCGACCCCGCGCTGGGTCGAGGGTCCCGACGGCGGCCGCCTGCCGCCGCCGCCACCGTTCAACCGTCAGTTCATCGGGGCCTTCGGGCCCGATCGCCTGGTCGTCGCGGTCTTCCGCAGAAACGACCAGGTTGACGTCGCGATCCCCGGCATGGTTCTCGACAAGACCTTCATCGTGCGCCACGTCGGCTACGAGTCGGTGACCATCGGGTTCGTCGGCTACCCCGAATCGGAGGATGTGCGTGTACCCCTGGAACCGAACTAGTATGCGGGCTCGCCTGAGGCGGGCCGCCGGCGTCCTCATGGCGGTCAGCGTCGCCCTCGCGGCTGGCTGCTCCACCGCCGAACGGCCGGGGCGGCAGGGCCAGGAGGCCGCCCACGAGCTGAACTGGGACGCGGCCGTCTACTACTACCTCGAGGCGCTGGCCAGGGAGCCGGGCAACCTCGAGTACCGCATGGCGTTGACCCGGGCGCGGCTGAAGGCAGGCCAGGAGCACTTCCAACGGGGCCTCGCGTTCAGGGAGCTCGGCCGGCTGCAGCAGGCGCGCGACGAGTTCCAGCTTGCGGTCCAGCTCGACCCGACCCATCAGTTCGCCGAGCAGGAGCTCGAGCGGGTCAACAAGGACCTCGACATCCTGGCGCGACCGGACGGCGAGCGCACCCTGGAGGAGATGAAGGCAAAGGCCCGGCAGGCCAAGGTCCAGCCCCCGATCCTCAACCCACGGTCCAAGGAGCCGATCACCTTGACCTTTCCCAAGCCGAAGCCGGTCAAGGAGATCTACCAGGCGATGGCGAAGGCCTACGGTTTCAACGTGCTTTTCGACCCCAAGCTCAAGGACGACAAGCTGTCGATCGAGCTCAGCGACGTCACCGCCCAGCAGG
>CAZQYU010000336.1:0-3999 GCA_964597585.1 uncultured Thermoanaerobaculia bacterium | reverse complement strand
CGGGAGGCGGTCGGTCGCTCGTCCCGCGGTTACCGTGGGATCTACCTCGACGCGTGGATGGCGATGGCGGTGTCGTGCCTGACCGTGGGCGGCATCGTCACCCAGGTCGTCATCGGGGTGACCCCCTGGTACACGCCCCAGTACCTGATCCCGCTGCTCGGAATGATCCTCGGCAACTCGCTCAACGGCATCTCGCTCTCCCTCGACCGGCTGCTCGACCACCTCGCGACCCGGCACGCCGAGGTCGAGCTGCGTCTCGCCTTCGGCGCTACCCGTCGCGAGGCGCTCAAGGAGCCCCTTGCCGCCGCCGTTCGGACCGGCATGGTGCCGATCCTCAACTCGATGGCAGCCGCGGGGATCGTCTCGCTGCCCGGGATGATGACCGGCCAGATTCTGGCGGGCTCGCCGCCCATGCAGGCCGTCGCCTACCAGGTTGTGGTGATGTTCATGATCGCCGCCGCGACCGCTATCGGCGCGATGCTGGTCGCCGTGGTCGCCGCCCGGCGCCTGGTCGGCGCCGACGGCGTTCTCGAGCTTGCACGGATCACGGGAAGCTGAAATGGCAGCCGTCGCTCGAAGGTTGGGGTCTGCGTGAGCGCTGATTCTTCCGCAACGCCGCGCGGCGTCGCCGCGTACCTCGGGGTCGCGCGTGGGCCCTTCCTGGTCCTGCCGGTCGTGCTGGTCGCCGCTGGAGCGGCAGCCGGTTTCGTCGACGGGTCCTTTTCCTGGGCGCGGACGGCGGTGGCCTTCATCGGACTCCTTTCGCTCCACGCGGCGGTCAACACCCTCAACGAGGTCAGCGATCTGAAGTCCGGGATCGACCTCGCCACGGCGCGCACGCCGTTCTCCGGCGGCTCGGGCACCCTTCCTGCCCGCCGACTGTCGCCTCACGCTGCCCTGGTCTTCGGGCTTGGCTGCGCTGCGGTGGGCCTCGCGTGCGGCATCTGGTTCGTCTCCCAGGTCGGGCCCGTCATCCTGCCGCTCCTCGTCCTTGGTGCCGTCTTCGTGCTCGGATACACCGACCTTCTCGCGCGTGTAGGACTGGGAGAAGCAGCGGCTGGGCTCGGTCTCGGTACGCTACCGGTGATGGGGACCGCGCTGGTGCAGGGCGGCGCCCTCGGGCCTGCCGGTCTGGCGGCCTCGGTGCCGGCGTTCTTCATGACATTCAATCTATTGCTTCTCAACGAGTTCCCGGATGAAGCGGCGGACCGGCAGGGAGGACGCCTGAACCTCGTGCTGCTGTTTGGTCGTCGCCGGGCAGCGGTGGCCTACGCCGTAGCGGCTCTGGCCACACCGCTGGCGATTGTGGCTGCGGTCGTGGTCGGGGCGCTGCCGCCGGCCGCCCTCGTCGCCGCGTTACCGTCACTCCTTCTCATCAAGCCGCTGCGCTGGGCACTCGGCGACTCTGCCGCGGCAGTGCCGTGGCCTGCGCTGGGCGCCAACGTCGCCTGGAACCTGGCAACCAACGCGGTTCTCGCCGGGGCGCTCGCAACCGCCGGGCTCACGTGAGGCGCTGATTCCTTACTTCTCTCGACTCCGGCCGCTCGGAACGCAGCTCGCCAGAAACGTGCGCAGCTCAGTCAGCAAACGCGGGCCGCCGCTCGACCAGGTGTCGTTGTGGCCGGCATCCGGGACCTCGAACAACCGTTTCGGCCCCGGCGCGAGATCGAACAACCGCCGACCCATCTCGTACGGCACGATCTCGTCGTCCGGCGAGTGGACCACGAGCACCGGGCACCGGACCCTCTCGATGGCTGTCGCCGAGTCCATGCGGGTCCGGATCAGGAACCGCGGAATCCACGGCATGTGCACTCCTGCCATGTCCGGAATGGAGGTGAAGCTCGACTGGACCACCAGCCCGGCGGGATCGGTGCGGGAGGCGAGCTCGATCGCGACCGCCCCACCCAAGCTCTCGCCGTAGAGCACGACGTGGTGCGGTAGGACTCCGCGCGCCTCGGTCAGGTAGCTCCACGCGGCGGTCGCGTCGGCGCGCAGCCCGCGCTCGCTCGGCCGTCCCTGAGAGCGGCCATAGCCGCGGTAGTCGACGATCAGGGTCTCGGCTGAGATCCTCGCGAGGTCGAGCAGCATGTCGACGCGATCCGCCAGATTGCCGGCGTTACCGTGGTACATGAGCACGACAGCCCGGGCCGGAGTCGCAGGACGGCACCACCAGGCGTGCAGCCGGACCCCGTCCGCAGTGGTGATGTCACAGTCCTCAATGGATACGCCAGCAACTGCCGCAGCCGCGGCCCCCACCCGAAACGA
This sequence comes from uncultured Thermoanaerobaculia bacterium, assembly GCA_964597585.1. Classification (GTDB taxonomy): domain Bacteria; phylum Acidobacteriota; class Thermoanaerobaculia; order Thermoanaerobaculales; family Sulfomarinibacteraceae; genus CAVSIS01. Next base: position 1,734 of record CAZQYU010000336.1, on the reverse strand, counting down.
CATTGGATCGCGGGTCGGAAAATAGACGAAACTGTCCTCGAGCAACATCACCCCACCTGCCACTGAAGCCACCACAGCGCAAAGGGCAGCAATCACCACCAGCCGGCGGGCCCTGTCTGCTTTCACGGCCATACTCCATGGCTGCCGACCGCGCCCGCGCTGGGCATCGCGTCACCCGCCTCGACAGATCCCTGCGCTTCGATGTGCCTCGGGTCCCGGTCAACCCACCGGACCGGCAGAGGTGGCGTCGACCGTGCTCGCGCAGCCCATGAAGCGCCGGAACGTCCAGCGCCCGCTCGCCTCGTCCACGCTGACCGGTACCGAGCTTCGCGCGAACAGCATCTCGAGGCGGTCGAGGGATGGCAGCTCACCCCCACCGAGGCACCGTTGGAGATTCTCTCCCTCCCACATCGAGAGCACCAGCTCGTCGACCCCGAGCGGGGGTCGGTACAGGTCGCGGCTGGCGCTTGGACCTGCCTCCACGAGCACGGTGCGGGCACCCTCGGCCGTGCGCAGGCAGGAAATGGCGGTGCGCGGGCTGGGCGTCGAATCGCCGATCACCCGCACTCTGCGGGGAGCGATCCGCCGCAGGCGGATCGCCTCCCGCGCACCGGTGAAGACCAGCCGACGACCGGGGCCGTCGAAGAATGGGTGCCCAAAATCGAGCTCGCGCCCCGAGGTGAGGACCATGCCGATGGGAGGACGGGGTTTGCCGAGGACGTCACGGCGCCAGGCCTTCAGGGCCCGGGCCGTCGCCGGCGGCCCAGGGAGCTCGAGTGTGGCTCGCGGCTCCGCGCGCAGGATGGCGCCGGTGGTCAGCACCGCGTCGCCGCGTGCTCGCATCGCAGCCAGAAGAAAGGTGTCCGACGTGCTGCGAGGGGTCGCACCGCTGATCCTCAGCACCGCCAGCTTCGACGAGCCGTCACGAAGGACCGCCGTGACGTGGACGACGCCCTCGTCGGGGCCGGGATCACTGCCGATCAGGGAAACGAGACGCCGAACGACGTCACAAGGGGTCACGCGCGATTCTCCTCTTGGGGGGCACGGGCCTGTCGTCCAGACTACCACCGACCCGACCGCGCCGGTGCGGTAGAATTCCCGGCGCCATGTCGCACGCTTCCGGCTCGCCCGACGTCGTCTACTCACCCGACCAGCGGGTGACCTTCCTGCACGAGCTCCGGGACCTGGTCGATTTCTGGCACCTGCTGGCGAACCTGGTCCAGCGCGACCTCACGGTGCGCTACAAACGGTCCGTGCTCGGGTTCCTGTGGACGATGCTCAACCCGCTGCTGCTAATGATCATCTTCGTGATCGTGTTCTCGGTCCTGTTCCGCTTCGCGATCACCCACTACGAGACCTATTTCCTGTCCGAGTTCCTGATCTGGAACTTCTTCGTCCAGACGACGACCCAGTCGATCGCGAGCCTCGAGTGGAACGGCGCGCTGATGAACCGGGTGAGGGTGCCGAAGACGATCTTCGCGCTCTCCACCGCGATGTCCGGCCTCGTCAACCTCGCCCTGTCGTGCATTCCGCTGGTCCTGATCATGCTTTTTGTCGGGGCACCGCTGAGCTGGCCGATGCTCTTTCTCCCGGTCAGCTTCCTGATCAATGCGGTGTTCGCACTGGGTCTCTCGCTCGCACTGTCCGCCTTGGCGGTCTACTTCAACGACGTCTCACCGATGTACCAGGTCGCCACCACCGGTTGGATGTACCTGACGCCGATGATCTACCCGA
>CAZQYU010000335.1:0-3999 GCA_964597585.1 uncultured Thermoanaerobaculia bacterium | reverse complement strand
TCGACTCGGTCGCCGGGCTCCCTCGCTCAGGATGACGGAGGGTGGTGAAGCGGGGTTCCCTCGCTCAGGATGACGGAGGGTGGTGAAGCGGGGCTCCCTCGCTCAGGATGACGCCGAGGGCGTCGTGCGGGGGCGGGTGAATCGAGCGCCGCTTCGGCCTCGAGCTTCAACGTGCCGACTTCCTGAAGCCCGTCACCGGGTATGAGCGCACCCCCCTCGCCTCGTCGATGAGCGTGACCTCACCCGCGCTCGGCTGACAACTTCTCGCCAGGACGTGACACCGTCCTGGACGTCTTGCGTCTTGCGTTTCACCTCTTGCGCCCTGGACGTCTCGCCTCTTACGTCTCGCGTCTTGCGCCTCACGACGCTTCCGCAACCGCGGAGTCCTCCACCACCACGCCGTCGCGCAGCTCCACCACCCGGCCGGCGCGCCGCGCAAGGCTCATGTCGTGGGTGACCACCATCAGGGTCCGGCCCTGCGTCGAGAGCTCGGTGAGCAGGCTCATGACGTCCGAGCCGGAGCCCGTGTCCAGGTTCCCGGTGGGCTCGTCGGCGAGCAGCAGGTCCGGCTCCATGGCGAGCGCCCGGGCGATCGCCACCCGCTGCATCTGACCGCCCGAGAGCTCGGTCGGCTTGTGGTCGACTCGGTCGGCGAGACCGACCCGGGTCAGGTGCTCGATGGCCCGGCGCCGGCGCTCGCGGCGGTGTATGCCACCGAACAGCATCGGCATCTCGACGTTCTCGAGCGCCGTCAGCTGGGGCAGCAGGTTGAAGCTCTGGAAAACGAAGCCGACCCTGCGGTTACGCACGTCGGCGAGGGCGTCCCGGTCGAGCCCGGCGACCCGCTCGCCGCCGAGGGCATACTCGCCCGAGCTCGGCGTGTCGAGGCAACCGAGCAGGTTGAGCAGGGTCGACTTGCCCGATCCCGAGGGACCGACCACGGCGACGAACTCGCCTCGGGCCACGACCAGGTCGATGCCGCGCAGTGCCTCAACCTTGATCTTGCCAGTGTCGTAGATCTTGCGGATCGAGCGCATCTCGATGATGGCGTCTGAGATCCCGTTCGCCTCACCGTTCTTGCGTCGCTTGAGGGGCCAGTTCATCCCATCCTCCAAGCCGCCGTGCGGTTGCGGATCGCGCCCGTCCGCTCGGGCCGGTCGTCACTCATAGCGCAGGGTCTCGGCGGGGTCGATCATCGCCGCCCGCCGCGCCGGGAAGTAGCCGGCGAGGATTCCGATCGTGCCGAGCAGGGCCGCCGTCGCCGCCGCGATCTGCCATGACAGCGTCGGCTTGCCGAGGAACTCGAGGGCGCGGTTGCCCTCCACCGGGACCATCCCGAGCAGGACGATGAAGACGATCGCCAGCACGATTCCGGCAAGGCCCCCGACCAGGGTGTAGACCAGCCCTTGGAGCACGAACGGGCCCGTGATCCAGGAGCTGCGGGCGCCGAGCGCCATCTGGACCCCGATCTCGTGGGTGCCCTCTTTGACCACGGCGTACATGATGTTCGCGACCCCGATACCGCCGATGAACAGGGTCAGCCCTCCGATGATGCCGAGGAAGATCTGGATGCCGAGCATGATCTTGCCCATCGTTTCGGCGCCCTTGGAGGTGTCCCACAGGCCGGTGACCTGATCGTCACTGGGGTCGAAGCGGAACTTGGCCGCCATCGCGTCGTTGAACTCCTGGCGTGCGAGCGGCATCGCCTCCGCGGTTGGGGCCTTGAACACCACATTGGTCAGGGTCTGACGACCGAACTGGGCGGCGAAGGTCGTGATCGGGATGACCGAGCCATTCTCGTCGGGGCCCTTGTAGGTCCCCATCTGGAGCTTGGGCTGCATCACACCGATCACCAGGTACGGCGAGCCGGCGACCTGGAGCGTCGTGCCGACCGGGTCGACGTCTCCGTAGATGTCCTTGGCGAGCTTGTTGCCGAGGAAGATCACGCGCCGCTTCTCGCGCTCGTCGTTGACGTTGAAGAAGCGACCGCCGGCCTGGGGATAGTGGTTACGGATCTCGCCGTACTCCCAGTTGGTCCCGGTCACGCGCCCGGTGATGGTCTTGGTGCCGTAGGTCAGCGTGGTCGACCACGACGTGAGCTCGCCGATCACCGCGGTCGCCGTCGTCATGCGTCCCCGCAGGTACTCGATGTCGTCCATCCTGGGCCGGATCGGGCGTCCCGTCGGCAGGCCCTGCCACACCTTGGAGGTCTCCCCTGGCCACCACACCGCAATGTTCTCGCCCATGCCGCGGCGACCCTTCATGAGCTGCGCCTTGAGCCCTTGACCGAAGGCGAGCAGCATCACGATCGCGACCGTCCCCCAGGCGATTGCGGCGGCGGTCAGGACCGCCCGCTTGCGCTGCATCGTGGACGCGCGGAGGAACAGCTGGCCGATCACGGCGAGGTCACGGATTGCCATGGCGCCTCACAGCTTCATCGCGATCACGGGGTCGAGGCGGGCCGCGTCGCGCGCCGGGAAGTAACCGGCGAGGAAGCCGACCAGCCCGAGTACACCTGCGGTCATCGCCGCCAGACCGGGTGACAGGAACGGAATGCCCACGTACTCCTCGAGGCTGCGCGGAAAGACCGAACAGATCCCGAACGACAGCCCGAGCCCGATCGCACCGCCGATCGCCGTCAGCAGCAGGGTCTCGAACATGAACTGGGTGAGGACCGTCCTGTGGCGCGCGCCGAGGGCCATCTTGATCCCGATCTCGCGGGTGCGCTCTTCGACCACCACGTTCATGATGTTCGACACCCCGATGCCGCCGACCACCAGCGTGAGCACGCCCATGATGCCGAGGAATACCTTGAAGCCGAGCATGAACGCGTCGAAGAACACGAACATGTCGGTGGTGTCCCAGACCTGCACCGCCTGGTCGTCCTCAGGGTCGAAGCGCAGCCGCTTGGCGAGGGCGTGCCGCACCTCGACCGTGAGCTGCTTGTTGAGGTCCGGGCGCGGCGCCTTGTAGATGAAGTTGTTCATGTACTTGGCGCCCGTGAGGGCGCGGAAGGTGCTGCCCGGAATGATCATCTTGGAGTGATCGCGTCCGGAGTAGGACGAGTCCTGGTCCTTCTTCTTGAGCACGCCGACGACCGTGAACGGCGAGCCGTGGATCATGACCTCCTTGCCCACCGGGTCGCCCGGTCCGAACAGGTCCTCGGCGATCTCGTTGCCGACGAAGACCACCCGCCGCCGCTCGGCCATGTCGACCGGGTTGATGAAGCGTCCGCCGGCGTCCGGGATCATGTTGCGCATCTCGCCGTAGATCGGCGACACCCCCGACACGTCGACCGCGCGCTGCCGGCCGCCGTAGCGCGCGATGAGGTTCTCGGAGTACTCGGAGGAGATCCCGGTCAGCAGCGGCACCTGTGCCTTGAGGTAGTCGATGTCGTCCTCGGTCAGGCGGATCCGGCGGCCCTTGCCGAGACCCTCGAAGGGCATCGAGGTCCGCATCGCCCAACCGATCACGATCCGGTCGCCGAGCCCGGCGATGCTCTTGATCTGCTGCCGGTGGATGCCGTTGCCGAACGCGAGCAGCAGCGACACCGCGACCGTCCCCCACACGATCCCGAAGGTCGTCAGGAAGGTCCGCAGCTTCTGGCTGGTCACGTCCCGCAAGAGCTGCCGCAGCATCGACCCGAAGCTCGTCATGCGAACTCGACTCCCACACTCCGCGCCTTCGCGGGGCCGCTCATGAGAGAACGCTCCCCATCATCGAGATGCCGACCGAATCGAGAGCTCCCCGCTGCAGCTCCCAACATAGGAAGGCGCGCAAGCGCACCCCACTCTCGCTCAAGTTCATCCGATTTCGCAGGTCCCAGGGCGTGAGACCGCCCAGCCGCGTGCGAGACACTGCAAGAACTGAGAGCGCCCCCCACTGCAGCTCCCAACATAGGAAGGCGCGCAAGCGCATTCCTCAAGAGATCTCCTTCGGCGGTCGCTGCACGACCTGGTCGCCCGCCTTGACGCCCGACACGATCTCGACGTTGAGGCC
>CAZQYU010000334.1:0-4047 GCA_964597585.1 uncultured Thermoanaerobaculia bacterium | reverse complement strand
CGGTCGCGGTCTCGAGGTGCGAGCCGTACCCCCGGTGGTACTTGACATCGCCGTCTCCGCCGACGGCGTCGGGCTGCAGGTTGTCCTCGAACTCGTGGAAGATGAGCTGATAGGGCTTGTGGAGGACGTTGGCGAGGACGTTGAGGCGGCCGCGGTGGGCCATGCCGACGACGATCTCATCCGCCCCGGCCTCGCCCGCCGCCTCGACGAAAGCCCGCAGCGCCGGTATCAAGCTCTCGGCGCCTTCGAGCGAGAACCGTTTCTGTCCTGGATATCGGCTCTGGATGAAGGTCTCGAAGATCTCGGCGTCAGTGAGCTGGGTGAGGATCTCGAGCTTCGCGGCCTTGTCCAGGGAAGGCCGATTGCGTACCGGCTCCATCTGAGTCTGGAGCCACCGGCGCACATCGCGGTCCTGGATGTGGACGTACTCGACACCGACCGAGCGGCAGTAGGTGTCTTTGAGGATCGCGAGGATCTCGCGTAGCGTCGCCCGGGGCGGACCGCCGAGGTGGCCGGTGTCGAAGGCCTGGTCGAGCTCACGGTCGGTGAGCCCGAACGCGTCGAGCTCGAGCTCAGGATGGCTGTCGAGGTTGTTCCCGAGCGGGTCGACCTTCGCGATCAGGTGGCCGATGGCACGATAGGCGTACATCAGGCCTGCAACCTGGGACTGCGCACGTGCCCGTTCCGGTGCAACACAGTCCCGAGGGCAGATCGCGAGGTCGAAGCCGGTGAAGAACAGGCGCCACTCCTCGGAGACTGACTCCGGGTCCTCCCGCCAGCGGCGATAGAGCTCGTCCACGAAGTCGGCGCTGCCGACCACGGCGAGAGTTGCAGACTTGGGCTGTCGAGGGTTGGTCGCCACGACGTCGCGCTCCTCCAAGTTGGTCACTCCACCGGCGCTTCCGGGGGTGCCGGGTGGCCAGTCGCCACGTCTCCACAGCTGAACTCCGCGTTCCGCCGAGGCGGAAACGACGTTCTCGCCGAGCTTCTCCGGGCTTCGGCCGGTCCCTCTACGAGATTATGACACTCTCTCTTCACGAAGGTACAGGCCGGGGGTGAGCCTGACGGAACGACCGTTCTCTCGGCGGCGGACCATGCTCCGGGCCGTCGGCGCGCGCGTGGTGCTGATCTCGAGGTCGCGGTGTCGGGCACGCGATGCTCCCCGCGCCCGAGCAGCGGACGCTGGTGAGGTCAACGCTGCTGACTTGGGGCTCCATTCCGCGACAACGGCGGCAGTCCTCGCGTCCAACGCCTCTCGGCACAGTCGCTGCACCGGCTGGACGACTGCCGGAACGACCCGACGGCGACGACGCTGATCTCAGAATCTGGAGTAGAATCTAGTCCTGGGCAGGAGCGTTCTGTCTCACTTGAGACTGTGCTTCATGGGGCGCCGCGGCCGCGGGAGCGTACAGCCGCTCGGAGAAGGGACCGGCCGATGTCCGTTGTGATCGTGTCGTCGGATTCTCTCGTGACGGGTCGGGAGATTGCCGATGCAGTCGCCGGTCGGCTTGGTTTCCGAGCCGTCGGCCGGGAGTTGCTCGGCACGGTCGCAGAGCGCTTTGCGGTCGATGAGCCACGTCTGGTGCGATCGCTCGACGAAGATCCTTCCCTGCTCGGGATGACCTCCGGAGCGAGAGCCCGCTGCCTGGCGTGCATCCAATGTGTCGTTCTCGATGAGCTCTTGAGCGACGACGTCGTCTGCCACGGTCTGGCCGCACATCTCTACGTCGCGGGGGTCTCGCACGTGCTCAAGGCCCGCGTCCTCGCCGACAGCGAGGCGATGGCGCGACACCTTGCGGAGCGGCGGCGTGTCTCGCTCGAGAAGGCCCAGCGGGTGAGGTCGCGGCAGATGACGGGCCGCCAGCGATGGTCGCAGGCTGCATTTGGAAGGGACGAGACCGACCCGTCGCTGTACGACCTGGTCATCAGGCTGCAGCAGATCGAGCCGGAACGAGCGGTCGGGATGATCGCGGACACCGTCGGTGAGCGGAGCTTCCAACCGATGACCTATTCGCGGTCCCGCATGCTGGACGTTGCGCTGGAGGCAAGGGCACGGGTCGCCCTCATCGAGCGATACCCGCAGGCCAGGGTCCAGGCCATGCACGGCCGGATTACCGTCGAGATCACGTCGGTGAAGCGACACCAGCAGTCCGTCGCATCCTCGATCGAGCAGCTCCTGAGCTCGGTCGAAGGGGCGGAGGGGGTCGAGGTCCACGTGCTCGACGACTTTATCGGGGAGGCGATCGACAGTTTTCGATGAGGAGCGGCCGCGGATTGGAAGACGCGGGATGCTGGTCCTGGTCGGATGCGCTGAGAAGATCCCGAGAGGATTCGACATCGACCCGAGGAGTTCGCAATGGTCCACGCGTTACGGGTTCTGGTCCTCGATGACGAGCCGATCGTCGGCAGACGACTCAAGCCGGCGCTTGCCAAGATGGGCTGGGAAGTCGAGATCTTTGAGGATCCGAGGCGCGCCCTGGAGAGGCTCGCCGAGGCCGAGTTCGATGTCGTGGTCACCGACATCCGGATGGACGAGCTGACCGGAATCCAGGTGCTCGAGAGGGTCCGCGAGCAGTCGCCCCGAACCCGGGTCATCCTGATCACCGGCTACGCCATGATGTCGGTGGCCCGGGAAGCGATGCAGAAGGGTGCTTTCGACTTCATTGCGAAACCCTTCAGGCCCGAGGACCTGCGCGCGATCATCGCACGCGCGGCAGAGGAGCTCTCCGCCGAAGGTGCTGCATCGCCGACCTGAGGTCGAGCCGGGCAATGCACCAGCGTGTGCGACGCGATCAGTCCGGGGGCCGGGGTGAGGCCCGGTGAACTCCAGGAGGCACCGCCAGGTTCGTCATCCAGCACAAAGCGTTACCGCACGGTGACGGACAAGGGATGCGGCTGCGGTGGGAACTCGCCCGCCGTAGCTCCGATTGACTTTCGGCTGCATTCTCAAGCTGGCACAGAATTTCCATCTCCAGCGACAGCACGCCGAGAGCACGACCCCGCCTGAGTTGATCGATGAGAACGCGGGTCGGGGATGGGTCCAGCGGCGAGAGGGAGCGGCGGGCGCGAGCGGGTGCAATGGCGGTGACGAACAGACAGGAAACGTTCATGGTGGGTGTGGCCGCAGGGTGCGGTCCAACCGGCAACGGAGCGCCAGGGGCCCCGCCGGCACGGGGCCGCGTCGATTCGAGCGAATCGATCAGCATCGCGAGGCCCCGTGGCAGCAGGCCCGTCTACGGACGTGCCGAACGGGACGACCGGTGATGACAGTCCGCGAGCTGCGACCGCGGCGCGACGCGCAGGCGCAGACTGCCGGCCCCATGGACGAGGACCAGGAGACGACCCGGGCGATCCTCGAGCGGCCTCGGATCAGCATTCGGTCGCGAATCGTGGCGGGTTTCGTCCTCCTGTTCGTGTTCATGGCCGCGATCACGGTGGCGGCGGTCGTCTTCGTCTCCGGCGTCGCCAAGAACCTGCAGTTCCTCGAGAAAGCCGGGAACTGCCTGTTCGAGATCGAGCAGGCGCGCCGGTTCGAGAAGAACTTCTTCCTCTACGGGACCAACCTGACGGACGCCCTGGCCAACATCCACACCGCGCAGAGCGAGTTCGAAAAGAGTGCCGACGAGCTCAGGTCGGTGATGGGTGACGAACGGTTCAGTGCCATCAAAGCGGACCTGGCTGCGTACCAGGACCTGCTGTACGCGCTCGACGCCTCGATGGGGCCGGACGGCGACCGGCACAGCGCCGAGTACCGGTCGATCGAGACCCAGTTGCGAACGGCGGGTTCACGCATCCTCTCAGAAGCGGAGACCATGGTCGATCGCCAGCGGCTCTCGATGCACGCGATGTTACGCACCTCCATGGTGGTGGCGGTCGCGTTCCTCCTGATCATGGTCGTCGTGATGGGACTCCTGGCCGCACTCATGTCCCACGCGGTGGTGGCGCCCCTGGGTCGGTTCGTGGCCTACGCCTCCAGGATCGGTGCCGGCGATTACTCGCCGGTGCGGCCGGCGCGCAGGTTCCGCGACGAGTTCTCGGAGCTGGCGG
>CAZQYU010000333.1:0-4048 GCA_964597585.1 uncultured Thermoanaerobaculia bacterium | reverse complement strand
CTCATTCCACCTCGCGGAGCCTCGGGACGCGGGCGAGGCCCGGGCGGTCGCGGAGGTCGATCACGACCCGGGCGCCGGGGCCGTTGAAGCGGTAGCGGCGGCCGCTGACCGGGCCGACGACGGTCATCCCCGTGCCGCCGGTGTACTCGAAGGTGACCGAGAACCGCCGCGCCGGGTGCGCCCCGTTGGACGGTCGGGCGGGCCCGACCGATCCGATCCGCTGGCGAAGGCGACCACAGCAACCCATGTTCATTCCTCCTGTTCCCGCACCGGCGGCGGGGGGTCCTCGTGGTACTCGATTTCGGGCGGCAGCAGCCGCTCGACCACGATCGCTCCGCCGGAAAGCCCGAGCCACAGGAGAACTCCTGATTCGATCGTGTCCGCGAGCACCACGGCGGCGGGTACGGCGATCCAGAGGCTCAGGCAGTAGAAGCAGTCGAGCAGTCGGCCGAAGAGTCCGTTGCCGGCGGCTCGTCGCAAGCGCACGCAGATGTCCCAGGGGCCGTCCTCGGCCTGCAGGAGGTGGGTGACCCGCCACACGGCGAGGACGCCGACCAGGACCTCGGTGAACACCATGCCGCGTTCAAACGCGGCGGCCGGCCCCGATCGGGCCGGCCGCCGACGTCATCTTTCGTCTCACACCACGACCGTGAGGCTGTAGTAGCTGAGCTTGCGCGGGTAGTAGTCGTCGTCGCAGCTCACCACGGTGCGTTTGTAGACCCGGAGCTCGATCTGGTAGCAGCAGGTCTCCGGGAACGCGTCGAGGAGGTTGGGAATCGTCAGCCTCAGGCCTCCGGCCCGCCAGTGCGGGGATAGCGCGCCCTGGCCGAGCGCCGCCCCGTAGTTGGGACCGACGAAGTCGGCTGCGGGGATGGCGCCGAGCGCGACCGGCGTGAGCGTCATCCCGGGGGCGTTCAGGAGGTTGACCGCCAGGTTCTTCCCATAGGTGGCGATCAGCGTATAGAAAGCGAGGTGGCGGTCGACGTCGTAGGCCACGAAGTCGACCTCGAGCGTCCCGCCGTCCGCAGCATTGACGTTCGAGCACGGACCCGCGGAGACGCCGTTGATCCGCACGTCGACCACATCCGCCGCCGGCTCCAGTGCGCTGGTGCTGTTGTCGATGGTGATCGCCACGCCGTTGTCATCCTGGGTGTCGCACAGCGGCAGGACCTGCGGCGGCCCGAGGGTGTTGGGGGCGGTGAGCGCGTAGCCGACGACCCGCAGGTAGTAGGTGCCGTCGGCGATCGCCGAGGTGGTGAGCCACCGCATGAGGCGATCCCGGTTGGCCACCCAGTAGCGGGTCGTGCCCCAGTGGGCGGGATCGTGGGTCGCCTCGAAGTGCTCGCGGCTCTCGATGACCAGATGGCCGCCAACCGGCTGGAAGCTGAACGGGATGTTGTGGAAGCCGACCGGTCCTGCGGGAAGCCCAGGTCCCCAGAAGCGGCGGGTGAACCCGCCCTCCGCGGGCGGCGGCATCGGGCTCCACGGGCCGCCCGGCGCGTGGGCGATCTCGAACTCGTAGTAGTCGACGTTCGTGCCGCTGCCGAACAGTCCGGTAATGGGGACGACGCCGGCGTAGGGCCGGTCGCCGAACGTGGCGACGATGCCGGGGTTGAGGTAGCCGACCGGAGCATTGGCGGCGCCCGGGTTGCCGCCGATCCGGTCGACCACGTCGTCGCAGACCTGGCTGATCACCATGCAGTTGCCCTCAGGCGGCGGCGGCTCGTGGATGCAGCATGCCTCGTTGGTGGCGGTGAGGGTGACGTCGAGGGTGGTCGGGATGTCCCAACGCGCATCGAAGAAACCCTCGTCGACGATCAGGTTGTCCTGGCCGTCACAGCTCTGATGGACCTTGAAGATGATGTCGGGCGTGCAATCCCACCACGGCCGCCACGGCCACCACGGCCATACCCGGAGCCTCTCGAGCTCGGTGGCGACAGGGAGCCGGCTCAGCAGCTTGTCGCGCAGGCTCGGCAGGTCCGCGACGTCGATGTCGGCGGTCGGCGCGGTCCGCGCGACGCCGTCCTCGGCCGCGATCTCGTGGAACACGGCCAGGTCCGGCTTCGGGCTCGGGACGGGGACCTTCACGTTGGGCAGCTTCTCGAGCAGAGGAGTGATGCGCTCGACCAGGCGCGGCTCGAGCTGCCAGTAGCGCAGGTGCCACCACCACCACGGCCACCATCCGCAGCACCAGCGGAACTTCATGGTGAAGCTTCCGTTGGCGTCCGTGGTGGCGCAGGCGACCTGCTGCGAGCTCGACCACCACCACCACCAGTCGACGTCGTAGGCGCACACGGTGGCGCCGGGCACGGGGCTGCCATCGGGGCAGACCACCCGGCCACGGATGACAAAGGTGCGGCACCACCGCCGCCACCACCACCAGTAGTAGCTGGAGATCGCGATCGGGGCCAGCTTCAGCGCCTCTGTGCGCAGCGCCCGGACCGACAGCTCCCGGCTGATGGTCTGGAGATGGGGCAGCTCCTCGTCGTCTGCATCGCCCGGCCCGACCACGACTCGGGCTGCCCTGGGCGCGTTCTTGAGCGTGAAGACAGCCTTGCCGGCGCCCTTGGCGTCGAGCTTGACAGCCTGGGAAGCGACGACCCTGTCTTCGCCGCTGACCAGGACGACCTTGACCTGCATGTCGGGCTTGAAATCCTCGACGCCTGAAGCGTCCAGAGGGACCTCGAGCTTGAGCATGCGACGTTCTCCTGCAGATGCTGGTGCCATCTCACCCTCCTTGACGTGGAGCTCGGTTCTCCGACCGAGCCACGTTGCTGTCGTCACCCCTGCCCGGACCCTGTGGAATGGGCTGGGTGAGCATTGACTTGGAAGCGGGCTGCGCCACACCTCCCAACCCTGGGAGCTTCTCTGGCGGGCCCGCCACGGTCAGATCTCCTCTCCCTCACCGACCGGCTCGGTCGAGGTCAGGAGTCCGTTCTCGAAGCCCGGGCCCGAACCGCTGTAGAGCAGGTAGACGGGGCTCTCGTTCCTGAGCACGTCAATGGCGTTCTGGAAGTCGTCGAGGTGGTAGTAGAGATTCGCCTGGCCGCCGCTCATCGAGTCCACCGGCAGCGTGGTTCCGTTGGGTCTGAAAATGAGCTGCCCGATGTACTGGCTTCCGTGCTTCATCCAGATGCGAGGAACGAACCGATTGGCCGAGTACATGACCACGTAGGTATCGATCTGTGTCACTGCCATGATGACTCTCCTTTCGCTTCCGGAAGCTGCTCCTCCAACGCGCGCTCCAACCACGGAATGCACACCCGAGGAGCGCTCGTGCACCGGTCGTTCGCCGCGTCCGGCGAGTCAGTCGCACACGATCTCCAAGGCGTACCGCGCCTGCGCCGTGAGGGCGCGGGTCGCGCTCCCATCTCGTTGCAGGAGAGATCGTTACGACGACCCGACTCGAATCCCTCCCGACCGCTGATTGGTTTTCCTAACTTATTGATATAGGTCTCAAATGCACGATTGTCAACTTTGAATATAGACTCTTTTCGTGCAGCAAATATCTCAAGTCGAGTCGGGTTGTTTTGGGGGAGCGAATCCACCGATCCACGCGCTCTCTCGGTGCAGGTTTCGGTCTCGTGCCTACCCCTCGATCACCACGGGTCAGGCGCTACGGCGTGGTCATTCTTGAGAAGGCATGCGGAGCCACTGATGGCAAGGAAGACGGGCATTGTGTTTGTCCGTGGTGACTTTCAATCGGTGCAGCACGGAAGGACAGCCCGCAGCCGATCGTGAGAGCCCGGCCCACGCGAAGCCGATCGCGGAGTGCGAGGCCTCAAGGGCCCCAACGCGTGTGACCCGGGTCACCGGAAAGGCGCTTGATGTGCCGCTAGGGAGAGGGCCGAGGATGAGACGACGTCCGGCGCCAGACGCACCTCACGCGATCAGCGCCTGCCGCAGCATGGCCGTCACCTCGGGCCAGAAGCGCGGGTCGCGGTTGCAGTCGGAGTGGCCGCGGTCGGGGAGCATGAGCAGGCGGACTGTGCCGCCGCCGGCCGCGGCGAGGCGGCGCGCGTGCTCCACGGGTACCGTCGCGTCATCC
>CAZQYU010000332.1:0-4049 GCA_964597585.1 uncultured Thermoanaerobaculia bacterium | reverse complement strand
CCCGACGAACCCGGCCACCGCCCACACCACCCCTCCGGCGGCGAAGAAGGCGCCCATCGGCCACGGCTCGCCGTTCCATAGATAGACTGCGCACCCGGCCAGATACAGCGCGCCGGTAGCGAGCAGGACCACCGCACGGTTGCGCCCGGAGCGCCAGCCCCAGTCCATGACCCTCGACATGATGAACGCGATCACGAAAACCGCGAACGGGATGGAGACGGCGACGATCAGGAAGACGCTCAAGCTGTGCACCTCGGGACCTCCTTGAAGGCTTCGAGGATCCTGTGACCAGACGAGGATATCAGGGATTTCGAACCGGAGGGCTCACCGCGACGGCTGCATCGTGACGATCGCGTTGAAGACCCCGTCGACCACTGCGGCCATGCGGCGGTAGTCCAGGGTCTCCGGGAGGTCGAGCGATGTGTGGTAGCGGGGGTTTCTGAGGTAGGCCGTGTCCGTGACCATCACCGCCGGGAAGCCGGCGTACCAGTAGTTGCGGTGGTCGGAAAGGTCGGCGCCGAGGATCGGTGGGCCCGTGAAGCTGCACACCCTCACGCCGCCGGCGCCCTTTACTCCGGCCTTGATCTGACTGACGAGGCGGCGGTCCTGCCACCGTCCGACCACGGTGACGAAGTCACCGGTCCTCGGGTACACCAGCGCGAGCAACCAAGGGGCCGGAACGACATCGTCCGTGAAGTAGCCGATCATCTCCAGACAGATCATCCCCGCAACCGGCACCTTGCGCTGCAGCAGGTCGGCGACGTGGACGGCGCTGCCCATATCCATGCCACCGAAGAACGGCGGCTCCTCGGTCGAGAAGGCGACCAGCTCGACGGGGACCGCTGGGGCATGTGTCGAGAGCAGCCGTGCGATCTCGAGCAGCCCGGCGACGCCGCTGGCGTTGTCGTCCGCACCGGGCAGGTCGCCGCACACGTCGTAGTGCGCGCCAACGACCAGGAGGTCGCCGTCCTCGGGGCCGAATCGGGTGCGAACGTTGCGGCATGCAACCCCGCCCGCGCGGTACGGCTGGAGCTCGACCCGGCCGCCGGTCGCGGCGAGCAGATCGGCGATGTACCGAGCGGCGCGGTCGAGCATTTCCGGGTGCCGGGTGTTGCGGGGCCGCACCTCGTCCGAGAGAAACCGCACGTGTGCCTCGAGTCGCGCCGGGTCGGCCCGCTCGATACCCTGGAAGGGGATGACCCGGGCGGAAGGCTGCCGCACCAGGAGACCGAGCACGGTTACGACGACGGCCAGGGCCACAGCGACGGTCGTGGCGATCCTGAGGAATGACCCAAGCAGCTGTTTCATCACTCTCCTTTACGGTCCGCGACGCCCGAACGTCCTCCGCGCCGCGTCGGCCGCAATGTCACAGTTCTGCGATGCCGCTCGCGAGCAGGCTGCCGAGGTTGCCGGCGGCGCCGGCGATCAGGATGCGCGATTGACGCGGGTCGGTCACCGTCCCCGCTCGGCGAACGAGCCGTAGTACCGGTAATGGCCGGTGATCGGAAAGTCGAACAGGCAGTCCTCGCGCTGGAGGTCGATCCCGAGCGCGCGGTAGATGCGGACGACAACGTCCGTGCAGACGCCGACGTTGTCCGGCACGTCGCCGCCGGGGTAGGGGATCGGGCGGTAGCTGCCGTCGTAGGTCACGACATGGGTCGTGCGCTCGATGGCGGCGATGGACAAGGCGGCCGTGAAACCGGTGGGCTCGCCCGGCCTGGTGACGACCTCGACGATCGGAGCCGCCGCCGGATGGCACCAGACCGTCGCGGTCAGGACTGCCACCAGCAGGGCGGAGTGCGCGGTCCGCACGAGCGCCCTACCCCCCAAACGCACGGCGGCCCGCAGGCCGGGTCCAGAGGAACATCTCGAGCACGAGGAACCAAAGATGGAGCAGCGCGACCGGAGCCACGAGAACGGCTTCGACGACGTGCACTGATCCTCCCTTCGACGAAACTCAGCCGTGCGGGCGGGCTCGCAGGCCGGTCGGGACTGCGGACGGTGCGACGACGTGCAGGAAAGCCCTTTCGTCTCTGCCGGTTGCGTTGGCGAAGAGGGGGGCGAGCACTGGCCCGGCGTCGTCGTCAGCCGTCACGACGACGATCCGCAGGCGATTGAAGCCCTCGGCGTCGCGGGTCGTCACGCCCACCGTGACGATCCGAGCGAGGGCGGCCTCGATCTGATGACGGTCGGTCGGAGAACACAGCGCGACGACAAGACGGCCGCCAATCCTGATCAGCGCGTCGACCGGAAGGCCGGCGAAAGGCTCGGGACGGCGCTCAACCCGCAGGTTTTCGAAGACCTCGTCCGGGCAGCCGCACCCGAGCGTTCCGCGCACAAATGCGATCAGCTCGGCGCGCATTGCACCTGCCTCGATTCCATGCCCCATCATAGGTCGACGCCGTGCGTCGAGTCTGCGATTTCGGCTGCTGGGATCCGGTTCGCCGGGCGACTGGAGCGCTCCGACTTCCACACCAGCCATGCCGTGGCTGCACCGGCGATCAGGGCCAGCGACAGCAATGCGACGGCCTGCTGGTGTCGCTGGAGCAGCACACTGCCAAGGCCGAAGTTGAGCCCGAAGAAGGCAACCAGGGCCGCGAGCCAGCACAGCAGGGCAGGGCCGAGGAAGCCGCTGGCCGCGCCTGCCTCGCCGGAGTCGAGATGTCGCCAGCCCGGTGAGCCGGGCCGGATGCGGCGCACGAACTCGAGCAGCGTCAGCCGGTCGACGGCTGGCGTCGCGAAGGTCACCACCAGCCACACCACCGTGGTCACTGCGACGGTCGTGCACAGCTTCGCCGAGTACAGCCAGTCGCCGTGGACGAGCTCGATCCAGGTCGCCACGACCCCGGAGGTCACCATCGCAGAGATCTCGGTCCACGCGTTGACCCGCCACCAGAACCAGCGCACCACCCAGGTCAGACCGGCGCCGCTGGCGAAGGTGAGCAGAAACTTCCAGGCGCCCGCGACCGAGCCCATCTGGAGTGCGATCGCGACGCTGATCGCCAGCAGCGCGGCCATCATCACGCGCGACATGAGAACGTAGTGCCGCTCGCTCGCGCCCCTCACCAGGAACCGCCGGTAGATGTCGTTGACCATGTAGGACGCGCCGAGGTTGAGGTGGGTGTCAATGGTCGACATGAAGGCGCCGACCAACCCCACGAAGACCAGCCCGAGTACGCCGGGCGGGAGCACGGCGGCCATAACCCCGGCGTAGATCGTCTCGGGATCGTCGGGGCGGCCGAGCAGCACCAGTCCCGCCAAGGCGGTGAGGATCCACGGCCAAACCTGGACCGCGTAGTTCATGACCGAGAAGAAAAGGCTGGCGCGAAAGGCATCGCGCTCGCTGCGTGCGGCCAGCATGCGCTGGATGTGTTTGCCGCCGCCGTCCGAGTACTTGTGAGCCCACCACTGGACCAGTACGTAGGTGAGGAAGACGGACAGGGGCCCCACGTTGTCGAGCGATAGGTCGGGAACAAAGGCGAGCGTCCCGGCGCCGAGTTGCGACTCGATCCGCGCCGTCAACGCGCCGAGGCCGCCGACCTTGGTCACCGCGAAGGCCGCGAGCACGATCGAGCCCGCCAGGGCGACGATGTACTGCACGAGGTCGGTCATCACCACACCGTAGAAGCCGGAGGCGAGCGAGTAGGCGAGCACGATCGCGGTGGTCGCGACGAGCAGGACCGGGAGGCTGATGTCGGTCAGGCCAGAGACGACCTTGATCAGCGCGAGAAACACCCAGCCCATGATGAAGGCGTTGAACAGGACCCCGAAGTAGAGGCCCTTGATGAGGCGTAGGGCTGCGGCCGACGAGCCGCCGTATCGCAGCTCGATGAGCTCGGCGTCGGTGAGCACCTGGGAGCGCTGCCACAGCCGCGAGAACAGGAAGGTGACCAAGAGAGCGGAGATTGCGCTCGCCCAGAAGAACCAGACGCCCGCGACGCCTTCGTCGGCGACCAGACGGGTGATCGCAATCGGGGTATCGATCGAGAAGTTGGTGGCCGCCATCGAGATCCCGAGCAGCCACCAGCTCATCCCTCGGCCGCCGACGA
>CAZQYU010000331.1:0-4063 GCA_964597585.1 uncultured Thermoanaerobaculia bacterium | reverse complement strand
GCGCAGAGGGCGGTGTTGGGGTCAGCGACACTTCACCACGCACCCCAACCCCTCCCTGTTTCGGCAAAGGGCACTGCGGTTGCTGCAGGACGAGGCGCTGTTTTCCGAGGGGCGCAGCGAGCTGCCGCTGTTATGGCGGCACCTAGGGTTACTTGCCGCCTCCGGCGCCGCTGGTCACAGCTCATCAAGCGCATCTACGAGATCGACCCTCTCGTGTGTCCGCGCTGCGGTGGCGAGATGCGCGTGGTCGCGTTCATCCTCGACCACGACGTCGTCGACGCCATCCTCCGCCACCTCGAGCGTACCGGCCGTCACCCGGAGCGCGGCCCGCCTCAGGGCGAGGCCCTGCCCGTTGTCGCCTCCTGACCCGGCCGCGGAGTGTACTGGCCCCGCAGCCACGATCCCGGTGTATCCTCCCGGGGTTCCAGAACTGTCCGCCGGCCCACCATCCTGGAGACGCCCCGTTCCCAGGCGCCTCGACCGCGGTCGAACGCCCAGACGCTGGCGGGGAACACGGCCCCAGCACTCAGCTCGCGCGGGTGTAACCTGGTTTGGAGACGACTTCCGCCGGCTGGCTGAAAAGGAACTTCGTATCCCTGAGCGCCAACGGGCGATGCGCTCGATGCCCTCGCCGGTGGAGTGAGGCATGTGAACCATGGGTGCCAGCCTCCCAGAGCGTGGCACCCAGGGCGGAAGACCGTGGGGCCGTGCTCCGTTCTCAACAGAGTGATGTCAGAGACACGGCACGCCGGCGGCAGGATGACTCCGACAGCGATTGCGGGCCTCGGTGTGCTGGCCGTGCTCGCCATCGTCGCGGCATCGGTGGTGGGGTACACGTACGGGCGGTACATGGACGCGGCGCAGGAGGGGCTTCCGGTGCTGGGTACGGCGCCCGAGTACACGCTCACGAATCAGCTCGGGCAGGAGGTCGCCTCGTCATCATTCCGGGGGAAGGTCCAGCTGGTGACGTTCCTGGCGCCCTACTGCACCGAGTACTGCCCTCTCATCGCGTACAACCTCCGGAGCCTGGAGCGCGTCCTCGACGCCGCCGGCCTGTCGGATCGCGTCCAGATCGTGGCTTTCGATGTCGATCCGGAGCACACCGGTCGGCGCGAAATGACCGCCTTTCTCCGACAGTACGGGTGGGACCCCCAGAACACGCGTTGGCAGTTCCTCACCGGCCCCCCCGAGAAGGTCCGTGAAGTGGTCACCGGCGGCTTCGCGGTGGACTATCGCCAGGTCCACGAGGAGGCGCAGAATTCGGGAGACAACCTCGCCGGAGGTGAGAGCTCGGTCAGCCCCGAGCCGGAGGTCGCGAACCCCCTCGCCGAGGGCGCGGGCGTGGACTACGACGTGGTCCACAATGACGCGCTCGTGGTCGTGGACGGCCGAGGCCGCATACGTGCCTTCCTCGACCAGGCGAGCAGGATCTCCGACGCCGACCTGATGGACATGATCACGGAGCTCCTGCACGAGCAGCGCTCCTAGCCCGGATCATCCACCAGTGATCTGCTGCAGGGCAGGATGTGCCGCGACCCACGACGCCTCCCGCGCCTCGTCGCGACCCCTGATGAGTGACTCGAGCTGGGGCTTACCCCGGGCTTTGATTCAGGGCGATGGGCGGCATAGCCGGAGCGTCGACTTCGTTTGTCAGGACGACTGGAGGTAGCTGATGCGCAAGATCTCGACGCTCGCTCTCGGAGTCGCGCTGGCGCTCGGATGCTCGACGGCGATGGCCGCCGGGAAGGAGAAGGCCGTCACCGAGACGGCGACGACCGGGCCCTATCAGTTGACGCTGAAGGTGCTGCCCGCCGAGTCCTTCACCGGCGCGGACGCCGAGATGGTCCGCGACGGCGGTGCCACGCCCGTCGAGCTGGGAGGACCTTCCACACCGAACCATCACCTGGTCGTGTTCGTGAAGAAGGACAGCAAGCCCGTGGCGGACGCGACCGTCACTGTGCGCTACCGCCTCGTGGGCGAGAGCGCCAGCTGGGTCGATCTTCCCGTGGTCCGCATGCATGTCGCGGGCAAGGGTCGCGAGACCACGCACTACGGCAACAACGTCCACCTCGACAATGGGGCCTACGAGGCCGAGGTCACGGTGAACGGGAGTCAGCCCGCGACGTTCCGCTTCGCCCTACCGCCGGCCGACTGATCCGCGAGGTCGGAACGGGTGCCGGTCAGGCTGTCTCGATCCGCAGGGATGCTCACCCGGCTCCGGCGACGACGAGCCGGGCCTCGACGGCGTGGGCCACGGCCTCGGCCATGAGATCGTAGCCGCGGTCGTTGCAGTGGCCGTCCCTGACGAAGAGCTCGATGTCGGGCTCGGCCGAGCGGGCGCCACTGAAGGCCTCGTGGACCGCGACCCAGGCGACCCCGAGCTCCTCCGCCAGCGACCGGGCCACCGACTCGCCGAAGGCGTCGGGCCACGGGTAGGAGACGAGCACGGGCTCGGAGCCGAGGGCCCGGCAGCGACCCACGGCCTGCCGCAAATGGCTGTCGAGCACCGTGAGAGCCCGCTCGGCCCCGGCAGTGGCGCGTCTGAACAGGGCCAGCACCTCGGCCGTCTGGTCGACCGAGAGCCCGAGGCCGCGGCAGCTGCCCTCGAGGGTGTCGCCGTCGACGACCTGCCGGTGGATCTGGAACGCCTGCACGGTCAGGTTCTCGCTGCCGTCGTCGAGCCAGGCGAGGATGAGGCTCTCCGCCGCCAGCCGCGGGTCCCGGTCGCCGACGATCCGGGCCCGCGTCCGCCAGATGACCGCAAGCGGCGCCACGCGGCCGTCGGCGGGATCAGCCCGGTCGACGCCGAGAGGCGGTGCGCGATGAAGGATGCAGCGTGATTCGCCCGGCTGTGGAATCTGCCATGCCTGCGGAAAACGCTCCGCGTTTCCCACAGCTCCCACAGCCGCTACGACGACGGGCTATTCCTGGTGTCCACCAAACCGGGGCAGGTCCGTCGATCTCCTGTTCGCGACCCAATACCGCACATCGACCGTGATTCTTGAACCACAAAGGCACAAAGGCACAAAGAGGCCACGCGGGAGTGGCGACACGCTCCCATGGTCGCAACCGGTCTGGGACTGCCGTGCCCGTGAGCGTTTGAACCGCCACGACGCGCAGGCCGCGAAGACTCCCCACCCCCTGACCTTGACTGTCTGAGGTATCCGCGCGAGGCTGGGGTGATCCCTCCACGTTGCGGCCAGCCGGGAGCAGGCCGTGTCCTGTATCACCGCGAGCTCCTCGGCGACCTCGCCCACGCCGCCTGGGAGGCAGTGCTCGAGCTGATGCGCGCGACGGCCGGCGATGAGGAGCTGCGACTCGGGATGGTGGCTGCAGTGCAGACGGCGGGCGACCTCGCTAACTGGCACCCACACGTCCACGCCTTGGTGTCCCGCGGTGGCTGGACCCGCGACTGGCAGTGGGTCCCCGTGCCGTACGTGGACGAGCACGCGGCCGAGCTGCTGTTCCGTCACAAGGTGCTGCGGCTGCTCCAAGGCGCCGGGCTTCTCTCGGACGAGCGTACCTAGCTGCTGCTCTCGTGGCGCCACACGGGTTTCTCGGTCCACACGAGGGTTCGGGTGGAGCCGGAGGACCAGGGCGCCGTGGAACGCCTCGCGCGCTACATCCTCCGGCCGCCGATCAGCCTCGAGCGGATGAGCTGGGACGGCGGCGGCGAGGTGGGGTACCGACGCAAGACCGGGCACGACAGCGCCGCCGGACTCAACTGCCAACCCGAGGAGCGCTTCGACCCGGCCGACTTCCTGGCCGGCGTGCTCATGCACATCCCCGAGCCCCGCCGCCACCTGACCCACGACTACGGCGCCTACTCGAACGCCTCCCGGGGCAGGCGTCGCCGCGAGCTCGAGGCGGCCGCCGAGGCTGGTGAGCCCCCAGAGCAGGGCGCCCGCCAGGTCGCAACCCTCCCCGACGAGCGCCGGCTGCGGCGCCGCTGGTCACAGCTCATGAAGCGCGTCTACGAGGTCGACCCTCTCGTGTGTCCGCGTTGCAGCGCCGAGATGCGCGTCGTCGCGTTTATCCTCGACCACGACGTGGTCGACACGAT
>CAZQYU010000330.1:0-4083 GCA_964597585.1 uncultured Thermoanaerobaculia bacterium | reverse complement strand
GGGAGGAGGTTCGAATGAACCGTCGTGGCATGAAGAAGCAGTTGGTCATTCTGTCCATCACAGTGGCAGTGACCGCGGGTGCGTGGGCTGGGGTGCCAGGAACGGACCTTTGGGCGCCGTCGCTGGCGCGAACGCCGGGTGCGCACGACTCCCAGTGGTACGCCACCGTCTGGATCCACAACCCGGGGACCGAGATCGCCCAGGTCAGCATCTCGTACCTCCTGCGGAACCACAGTAACCTGTCGCCCATCGTACAGACGGTGACGGTGAATTCGGGCGAGACGCTCAAGCTGCAGGACGTTTTCCAAGATGTCTTCGGCCTGAGCAATGCCACCGGCGCTCTGCGCTTCCAGAGCGATCACAAGGTCGTCGTCTCGGCGCGCTCGTACAACCTGACGGCTGCCGGGATGGCGGACTCTCAGGGGCAGTTCCTGGCGGGCATGCCGGCGGAGCTCGCGCTAGGCACCGGGGACAAGACCTCGATCCCCGGGATCACCCAACCAGCGGACGGCAGCTTCCGCTGTAACTACGCCCTGGTGGAGACTGGAGGCGCGACGGCCGACGTCCTGGTCACGCTGTACGACCGTGACGGCGAGGAGCAGGCGTCGAAGGGCTATGCCCTGGCTCCGTACGAGCCGATCCAGGTCAATTTGAGCGACCTGGGCCCAGGGCTTTCGGCGGACGGTTGGCGGATGGACGTGGAGGTGCTGTCGGGCTTGGGCAAGGTGCTGACCTTCGCCTCCATGGTGGGCAACGGGACGGTGTCCCAGGACCCGTCGACCCTGGAGATGGAGTATGAGCTGCCACAGGGCTCCGCCGGCACGGGCGACATCACGGCGGTCAACGCCGGCGAGGGATTGGTTGGCGGCGGAACCTCGGGTGACGTGACCCTGTCTCTGGCCGACGGCGGGGTGACCAAGGCCAAGCTCTCGGCGAGCGGCGGCAGTGCCGGACAGGTGCTTTCCACCGATGGCACGAGCCTCAGCTGGGGCAATGCGGCTTCGGGCGATATCACCGCGGTCAGCGCCGGGTCAGGGCTCTCCGGCGGCGGCGCCAGCGGTGACGTGACGCTCGCGGTTGCAACCCAGGGAATAACCAACGCCATGCTGGGGCAGAGCAGCGTGGACTCCAGCAAGATTGCGGATGGCAGTGTAGCCACTGGAGACTTGGCCAACGGCGTGGTGAGCAAGGCGAAGCTCTCGGCCACTGGGGGAAGCGACGGGCAGGCGCTGAAGATCTCCGGGGGAGCGCTGGTGTGGGCGGCGGACAATGGCGGAGGGCTGACGTTGCCGTACTGGGGGACCGGAAGCTCGACCGGTGAGCTTTTCGCTGTGAAGAACACGAGCACCGGGACCGCCGTGTACGCTGAAAGCTCCAACGGCTACGGTGTTTACGGCCGTACCGACGGGGGCTATGCCGCCGTCGAGGGCTGGTCCAACAGAACGAACGGAGTCGGAGTCACGGGGGATGCAAGGCAAGGCGGTTCCGCGCGCGGTGTCTACGGGAATAGCACTGACGGGACCGGCGTGTACGGCCAGAGCGACAGCGGCGAGGGCGTGTACGGCGTGGGCCGCCAGTCGGGATCGGCTGGAGTGTATGGATACAACTCTGGTGGGGGATACGCCCTCTACGGCGAGAGCACGACCGGCGTCGGCCTCAAGGTGAAAGGGGGTACCACCAATCTGGCGGAGTTTTGGGACATCAGTGGTTCGGAGAACCTGCGCCTGAGGATTGCGTGGAACGGCGAGGTCCATGCGGATGCGGCCTACTACAGCACCGGCGCCGACTTCGCCGAGATGTACCCGGCGAACGGCGAGCTGGTGCCCGGCACGGTGGTCGGGATCGGCGAGGACGGCAGGATCGAGCCGGCTACGTCCAGACGCGCCGGGGCCGTCATGGGAGTCGTTTCCGACAGGCCTACGATCGTCGGCGGCTCGGCCGTCGAGGCCGAGGGAGACGCCGGGAAGGTGCCCGTAGCGATCCTGGGGATCGTGCAGGTCAGGGCATCGGCGGCCTCTGGTCCCATCGCCCCGGGTGACCTGCTGACGGCTGGGACCGAGCCCGGCACCGCGGAGAAGGCCGTCTGGGCCTACCCCGGCACGATCATCGGCAAGGCACTCGAAGCGCTCACCTCGGGCTCGGGTTCGATCCGCATGCTGGTCACCCTGCGCTGAGCGCCCGGAAAACGCGCCGATCACTCTGTTCCGGTGTTGCCTTGCAAGGCCCGGCTGGCGCTGGAAGTCGCCGAGGCCGAACATCACCTCCGAACACGGCCCACGGCACGTCCTATCCGTGACGCCCGGCGGCCCCCTCCAACCGAACTCCTGTGAGGTGCTGTCGTACCATCTCCCGAGGGAGGACGAGACATGGCCGGCAACCGATTCCTCATCGTCGACGTGTTCGCCGAGTCCCAGTGGACCGGCAACCAGCTCGCGGTGGTCCTCGATGCGGGCGATCTCGATACCCTCGAGATGCAGTCCATTGCGCACGAGTTCAACTTCTCGGAGACCACCTTCGTGCTCGCCGACGAAGCCGGCCCCCGCGGGTGGCCAGTGAGGATCTTCACACCCCAGCACGAGCTCCCCTTCGCTGGCCACCCAACCCTCGGCACCGCGTGGGTGATCCGCTCGGTCCTCCTCGGCGGTCGCGCCGAACGGATCGAGCTCGACCTGCCCGTCGGCACGATCCCGGTCGTGACCGCCGTCGATGGGGACGCGGAGGTACTGTGGATGCGCCAGATCCCGCCGCGTTTCGGGGCACGCGTCCCGCCCGCCGCTGTCGCCGCGGCCCTTGGTCTCGAACCCGAGGACGTCGACGAGAACCTACCCGCAGAGGAGGTCTCGACCGGGATCGGCTTTCTGATCGCCCCGCTGACCTCGCTCGACGCCCTGCGCCGTGCGCAGGTCGACCCGACGGCATGCGCGGCGCTTCTCGAGGGCGACATGACCGAGGACGTGATGATCGTGGCGCGCGAGGGGCGCGATCCCTCCCACCAGATCTCGGTGAGGGTCTTCGCCGCGTCCCACGGCGTCCTCGAGGACCCGGCCACCGGCAGCGCCAACGGCTGCCTCGCCGGCTGGCTCTCCCGCCACGAGGTGCTCGGCGACCCACATGTCGACGTCACGGTCGGCCAGGGTCACGAGATCGGCCGGCCCTCGCTGCTTCGCCTGCGAGCATGGCCCGACGGCGACGCCATCGCCGTGGAGGTCGGCGGCCGGGTCATCCCGGTCGCCGAGGGGCGGTTCGTCTGACGGAGAGGGGGCAGCCGAGGAAGTCCTCGACGGCCCGCTATGATGGCCGCGGCAAGGGCATGGCACACACCACACGACGGCTCGTTGTCCTCGGCATCGCGGCGTTGCTGCTGCTGCTGTTCGCAGGGCTGGCGGTGACAGCCGTTCGCACCGATTTTCGCCGCGGATGGGCGGGCTTCGCGTTCCAGGCCGCGATCTCCGCGGACGTACCGATCGTCCTTCCGATCCAGGTCGCCTCCGGCCGGGTGCTGGCGGTGGCGGCCTGGTCGCCCGCGGAACGCGCCGGCATCAAGGTCGGCGATGTGGTCGAGTCCGTCGACGGCACACCGATCGCGGATCTTCCCGCCCTGCGACAGCGACAGACCGAGCTCCGGCCCGGGGACACGGTCGAGTTCCGGGTGCGCCGCGAAGACCAGACGCTGACGATGTCCGTGGTTCTGAGCTCGTCGATGCACTCGCCCCAGATCTTGCTCGGCACGGTCTCGAGCCTGGTGACGGGCCTGGTCTTTCTGGCCATCAGCCTCCTGGTCGGGTGGGTCCAGCCCCGATCACGCGCCGCCTGGGTGTTCTTCCTGATGTCGGCGGCCGGTGCGGCGGTCTTTCTCGGCTGGGCACTGGTCGAGCCGAACGTCCCGGACCTGTCCGGGCTCTTGCCGGTCGGCGCCGATCTTGGCCTGGCGGCGGTCCTTGGCGTCTTCCTGCTGTTTTCGGTGGTGCTCACGAACCTCCTGCTTCACCTGGTGCTGGTGTTTCCCGAGGAGCGCCCGGTGCTCCGTCGCTGGCCGGAGGTCCTGGCGTGGATCCACACCCTGCCGCTGCTTCCCGCCGCGGT
>CAZQYU010000329.1:0-4099 GCA_964597585.1 uncultured Thermoanaerobaculia bacterium | reverse complement strand
CGGCCAGCTCGCCGGCGATCCGTCGTGCCTGCCCTACGAGATCGTGGTCGCGGACCAGATCGGCGAAACGGAAGCCGGACGAGCCCCACTGACGGGTCCCCGCCAGCTCGCCGGGACCGCGCAGTGCGAGGTCCGCCTCGGCGAGATCGAAGCCGTCGCTCGTGGCGCAGAAGACCTCGAGCCTGTGGCGGGCATCGGCCCCCGCCTCGGGGTGCGTGAGAAGGATGCACCAGGATGCCCGCGTCCCCCGCCCCACCCGTCCGCGGAGCTGGTGGAGCTGGGACAGCCCGAAGCGTTCGGCCGACTCGACCACGACCACGCTCGCCTCCGGAACGTCGACCCCGACCTCCACCACGGTCGTGGCGAGCACCGCCTGGATCACCCCCGAACGAAAGCTCGCGAAGACCTCCTCCCGCTCGGCCCGGCCCATGCGGCCGTGGATAACGCCAATACCGACCCCGGACAGCTCCGCCCGGACCTCGGACACCGCCTCCTCGAGCGAGGTCGCGTCGATCCGGTCCGACGCCTCGATCAACGGATACACCAGCAGTGCACGCCCACCTCTTGCGATCTCCCGGCGGACGAAGGCGAGCACTCGGCCGCGAGCCGAGGCGGGCCTGAGCTCAGTGCGGACCGGCAGCCTCCCCGGGGGAAGCTCGTCGAGAATCGAGAGATCGAGATCGCCGTACATCGTCAGCGCGAGGGAGCGCGGAATCGGGGTCGCCGTCATCACCAGGAGATGCGGCGCGACCCCCTTGGAAACGAGAGCCCGCCGCTGGGCCGCGCCGAAGCGATGCTGCTCGTCGACGACGACCAGGCCGAGGTGAGCAAAGTCGACCGACTCCTGGAGCAACGCGTGGGTCCCCACCACGAGGGCCACCTTCCCGCGCCGCAACGCGGCCCTCGCAGCTCGTGCCTCTGCGGCCGCCACACCGGCGGTGAGCAGCACCGGCGTCAGCCGGGTCCCGGCGAAGAGAGATTCCAGGGTCCGTTGGTGCTGCTCGGCGAGGATCTCGGTGGGCGCCATCAGCGCGGCCTGATAGCCGGCTCGTGCGGCGAGCAGCATCGCGAGTGCTGCGACCACGGTCTTGCCTGAGCCGACGTCGCCCTGGAGCAGTCGGGCCATGGGATGCGGCCCGGCCATGTCGCCCCCGATTTCACGTACGACACGACGCTGCGCCGCAGTCAAACGGAACGGCAGGATCTCTGCCGCGAGCCGTCTGAGGTCGTCGTCCACCGTGCAAGCTGGAGCACCGAGCCCGCGCCGCCGCCGCCGTTCTCCTTCAACCGCAAGCGCGAATGCCAGCAGCTCGTCAAATGCCAGACGGCGGTGACAGTTGCTGCGGTGTGCCGCGAGGTCGTCGAGGCGAGCGTCCCGATCAGGGGTGTCGTCGCTCAGGGAGGGAGTGTGCAACTCCTCGATGGCTGCAGCGAGCGACGGCAGTTCCAAGTCCTTTCTCAGGTCCGCCGGCAGTGGATCGTCGATCGTCCCCAGGAACCCTCGCGCGGCCTCGAGCACGCGCCGCAGGCGCGCACCACCCAGGCCTCCCAGGGGCGAATACCGTGCCACCAGGCCGGAGACACCCGCCGCGTCCTCGCCTGCCTCATCGGGATGGATCTCCGGGTTGACCAACCGCAAGTGGCCACCGCGGCCGGGACGGGGTTGTCCATAGGCCAGGATGACCTGGTCGTCCTCAAGGCGCTGCGCGACCCAGGGCTGGTTGAACCAGATCGCCGGCAGGTTGCCGGTTTCGTCCTCCAGCACGGCCTCGACGATGTGCATCCTGCGGCGGGCTCGGCGCGACCGGATGCGGCGGACGACCGCCCTCACCAGAACCGGCGTGTCCGAACGGAGAGCCTCGATCACGCTGATGGCGGTTCGTCGATCCTCGTAGCGCCGTGGCAGGTGGAGCAGGAGATCCGCGATGCAGACAACGCCCTCGGCCGCGAGGCGCCTCGCGGTGACGGGCCCGATTCCCGGAAGTCGGTCGGGAGAATCGTCAAGGGTGAGCGTCGGATCAGGTTTCAGGGGTGTCGACCTCGAAACGGCATTGAACCGTGCCGAACACGACCAGGTCGCCCGGTTGCACCGGGAACGGCCGCCCCACGGTCAGGCGAACGCCGTTCACGAATGTCCCGTTCATCGTTCCGACATCCTCGATCAAACTGAATGTGCCGTCCTCCTCACGACGTACGCGAGCGTGGCGGCGCGAGATCGAGCGCTTGCCGTCGATCGGCGTGAGGTCGACGTCGGGATGGATGCCGGTCACCGGGTCGATGCGGCCGACCGTGGTCTCCCGGCTCTCGGACAACGGGAAGATCATGCCCGAGGCGAGCTCGATCAGCCGCGCAGACGGGTCGGCCGGCGCCTTGGGTCCGTCCGTGACACCGGACTCGTCGAGGTCGACCTTGTGGCCGACCGCCTCTTCAAGCAGCTGTGTCGTCTGGCGCAACCGCCGCGCGAGCTTGCGCATCATGCGGATCGCGATTTCCGGGTTGTGCTCGAGGATGAACGTGAAGGCCGACTGGTCGATCACCACCGCATCGACATCGGTCGTGGCGACGGCCGACGCCGAGCGTGGCGTCTCCTCGTCGAGCATGCACATCTCACCGAAAAAGTCACCCTTGCCGAGCACGGCCAGAACCTGATCGTCGCCCCCGAACTTCTTGCAGATCTCGACCTCACCAGACTCGACGACGTACATCGCGAGGCCGAGATCGCCCTCCGAGAAGATCACGGAGCCGGTCGGAAAGTGGGTGCGGAGCGGCTCGAAAGAGTCGTGCCGTCCGGGAACCGAAGTCGTCTTGAACTTCACCATGCCTCGCTCCACCTCACCACCCCGGCATCGGTGTCCACCTCGACCGGGACACCGAGCGGAAACGCCCTGTTGTCGGCACCGTGTCCAAACGGCAGTCCAGTCACGACCACGGCCCGGGGTGGTGCCAGCTCCAACAAGAGGCCCTGCCACAGGCGCTCTCGAGTGGACGCCGGTCGGCAACCGACCAAGCTGCCGCCGACAACCGCCACCACCTGCTCCAGTCTCGCCGACGCCGCCAGCTGGGTCAACATCCTGTCGATCCGATAGGCCGGTTCGTTGACCTCTTCGAGGAAGAGCACGGCGCCGTCCAGATCCGGCTCTCGCCCGGTCCCTGCAAGGGCTGCCAGTGTGGCGAGGTTGCCGCCGACAGCACGCCCGGTGGCCGCGCCGCTACGAACCACTGCAGCCTCACGGAAACGAAACAGGGGTCGGCCCACGAGCTCACCCGCGAGCACGGAGTGCAGGCGGCGGGCGTTGGATGTGCGCGCCAAGCCCGCAGCGACCATCGGACCGTGCACCTGCGGCACGCCTGAAGCGGCGAGCGGCGCGATGACCGCAGTCAGGTCCGAGTGGCCCACGAGACACACGCCGCTCGCCGCGAGGCGGCGCCATGGAAGCCGCTCCAGCAGCCGGGTTGAGCCGTAGCCGCCGCGAGCGGCCACAATGGTGCGAACTCCCCGATCGAGCAGCACATCGAGGCCCGCGAGACGTGCCTCGTCGTCACCCGCGAGATAGCCCCGTCGCGACCGCAGGTTCGGGGCTTCGACCAGCGGGTGCCCCCAGCTTGCCAGCGCAGCGAGACCGGCATCGAGCCGCTCGTCGGTCACCGGGCCCGACAGAGCGACCACCCCGATCGGCTCGCCACGTCGCAATGGCTGGAAACCCAAGGTCACGGCGAACAGCATATCCCCATCGCCGAGCTCGAGGTCCCTCCGTGAACGCCCCGCGAAGCGAGAATCGCGAGGAGGCGTGAGATGCCGCACCGAAACGCCGTCGATGGAGTCCCTCGAGTTCAAAGGCCTCCGTCCCCGCAGACTGGACGCTCTTCGCGATTCGATGCCGTGAGGGGGCGTGAGACCGGGCCTCTTGAGGGCGAAAAGGGGGTCGAAGGAGGCTGTAAGCCGGATTCTGTGCCCCCAAAGGGGCGGCGTCCATTCCTCTGGGCCCGGCGTCACCGCCGGGCTCGAGCAGCCTACCCGGAAGCCTCCCCCGTTGCCGGGTTGCGGGGACGGACCACCCTCGGCTTCCCTATTTGGCCTTGCTCCGCATGGGGTTTACCG
>CAZQYU010000328.1:0-4109 GCA_964597585.1 uncultured Thermoanaerobaculia bacterium | reverse complement strand
GAACCACCAAGTCACAAAGACACGAAGCCATCACTTGGGTAGTGGCCCTCACCTGCCTGCAGCCTGCTGCCCGATCCCGCATTCGGCCCAGTACCCCGTGCCGGTTGGCCCATCTGTTTCCCTCCCCGGCGCTCGGGTCCGGGATCAGGCTGCGGGCGGCAGGGCGCGGGGAGCCGGGGTCGGGAGGCCACAGCGTTGCCGGCCGGAATGCCGACTCCGACCCCGCCGCCGGCTGCCTGCCGCCCGTCCCCCGGAGTCGGGCGCCCGATGGCTCGGGTTCACAGCCGGCAGCACCGGCTCTCAGACCCGCCGCGCTGAGTCTTGGTGGTTCTTCCTCTACGCGCCCACCGCGAGACCGGAGCACACGCACCTGAGCGCAGCAACCATCCCGGAGAGAACTCAACGGTGATCACTTCGTAGTACTCTCGGACGGGACGGCGTGCCGAGATGGGGATTCGCGACAAGGCGACGAGGGTCCAGTCCTTCGTCCGCGACTACACCGACGGGCTCACGACCACCGACCTCAAGCGCCTGGTCGGACCGGAGGCGTCGCGCGCCTTCGACGTCCTCACCCGCGACCACGCCGGGGACGAACCGTCAGGCCGCGGCCGCCGGCTGTGGCACCGGACCAAGATCCTGTTCCTCGGGCTGTCCTACAAGCTGGCTCCGCCGCGGCGGCTTCTGTTCGCGCTCTGCCTCGTGCTCGCACTGGCAGGGCTGGTCTTCAACTCGCAGCAGGAGAGCATCTACAACGCGAGAGTCCTGCTCGGTCTGAGCATCGTCGGTCTGACCCTCCTGCTCGGCCTCGAGCTCGCCGACCGCGTGCTGGTGCGCGATGAGCTCGAGGTCGCCCGCCACCTCCAGCGCGCCCTCCTTCCGGAGCGCCCGCCACAGGTTCCGGGCTGGCGATTCGCGTTCTCCTCGCGCACCGCCAACACAATCGGCGGCGACTACTACGACCTGCTGCCCCTCGAGGACGGCCGTCTCGCCGTGATCGTCGGCGACGCCAGCGGCCACGGCATCGCCGCCGGCCTGCTGATGGCGATCGCCTCCTCGACCATCAAGCTGGCTCTCGACACCGACCCCGCGCCGACCGCGGTGCTGGCGATGGTCAACACCGCGCTCTACCGCACCGGCGACCGCCGCGCCTTCATGACCCTGTACTGCGGCCTGCTCGAGCCGGAAACCGGACGGCTCGAGTTCGCCTCCGCCGGCCACCCCTACCCGGTGCTGCGACGGGCGAACGGTGACGTCAGCGAGCTCGGGCGGGGCGGCCTGCCGCTCGGCATCCGCAGGACCCTCGAGCTGCGTGCGGAGGAGGTCGTGCTCGTGCATGGTGACGTGATGGCGATCGTCACCGACGGCATCCCCGAGGCGCTCGACCCCCAAGATCGCGCGTTCGGCTTCGACCGGCTCACCGCCTCGATCGCCCGCGGCGGCGACGCCGCCACGGTCCACGACCGCCTGGTCGAGGAGGTCGCGGCGTTCGTCGGCGAGCGGCCCGCCGACGACGATCGCAGCCTCGTGGTGCTGTCACGCGACGTTGTGCTGCCGCCGCTCCCGGCTACAGGTCACTGAGGCAGTCGTCGAGGATCTCCAGCGCGAGGTCGATCTCCGACGGGGCCACGTTGAGGCACGGCCGGAAGCGGATCGAGGTCGGCCACGAGGCGAGGGTCGCGAGCCCGCCTTCCCAGCACCGCTGACGCAGCCTATCGCGGATCTCGCCGGACGGCAGCGAGAACGCGGTGAAGAGTCCGCGGCCGCGCACGTTGGAGACCACCTCGTGGCGGGCGCCGAGTGCTTCGAGCCCGGCGAGGAAGCGCTCCCCCATGCGCGCGGCGTGCTCGACCAGACCCTCCTCGTGGATGATCTCGAGGTACTTCACGGCACGCACCATGTCGGCGAGGTTGCCGCCCCAGGTGGAGTTGATCCGACCGGGGGTGCTGAACACGTTCCCGGGCACGTCGTCGATCCGCTCGCCGACCATGATCCCGCACACCTGCGCCTTCTTGCCGAATGCGACGATGTCTGGCGTGACGCCGAAGTGCTGATAGCACCATAGCTTGCCGGTGAGGCCGAGACCGGTCTGGACCTCGTCGAAGATGAGCAGGGCGTCGTGGGCGTCGGCCAGCCGGCGGAGCTCACGAAGGAACTCGCCCCGGAAGTGGTTGTCGCCGCCCTCACCCTGGATCGGCTCAATGACGATGGCCGCGATGTCGTGCGGGTTGGCGGCGAAGGCGCGCTCGATCTCCTCGACGGCGCGGGCCTCGGCCGCCGCGACCTCGCGCTCGACCTCGGACGTGACCGGGAAGCGCAGCTTGGGGTTGGTGACGCGGGGCCAGTCGAAGGTCGGAAAGCCGTCGGTTTTGACCGGGTCGGTGTTGGTCAGCGAGAGCGTGTAGCCGGAGCGACCGTGGAAGGCTTCGCGGAAGTGGAGGATCTTGAGGCCCCGGTCGCTGCGTCCGGCGGCGCGGTTGGCGCGCACCTTCCAGTCGAAGGCGGTCTTGAGCGCGTTCTCCACCGCAAGCGCCCCGCCGGCAACGAAGAACAGGTAGCGGAACTCCGGCGGCTTGGCGAGCTCGGCGAAGACCTCGACGAAGGCCGCGTACTCGGCCGAGTAGATGTCGGAGTTGGCGGGGTTGGCGATCGCGGCCCGGGTCAGGACGGCCATGAACTGTGGATCGCCGACCAGCTTGGGATGGTTGTGGCCGATGGGAAGAGACGCGAAGTAGGAGTAGAAGTCGAGCAGATCGCGGCCGGACACGGCGTCGTGGATCCACGACCCGTGGGACGCCTCCAGGTCGATGGCGACATGGAAGCCGTCGGCCAGGATGTGTTGTCGGAGCGTGCTCAGGATCTCGTCGGGCTGGACTCGATAGCGGACCATGGCTGGACCTCCGTCTGCATGGGGAACCGGTTGTGTTCGGCAAGTGGGACCGGGCGACGGGGCTCAGCGTTCTGGGGGACCAAACAGGAAGGGCCTGGCCAAGCGCGGCCAGCGACCCATCAGGTCGCCGGCGCGGGCGGGGCAGCAGAAGATGCGATCACGGACCACGACGGCCCTCCAAGCCTCAATCTAGCACCCGTTTCGAGGCGCCGCAACGGCTGTTTGTCGCGGGATTGCGGCACGGCTACAATGCTCCCTCGCACCTCTCTGCCGCAGCGCGGCAGCCCGCGGTGACAGACCAACCGAGGAGGCATACATATGAGCTCGAGCGGACTCGCGAAGATCGGCGTCATCGGGATCGGAACCATGGGCAACGGGATTGCCCAGGTGGCCGCCCAGAGCGGTTTCGACACGGTAGTCTCGGACATCAGTGAGGAGGTGCTCGCGCGCGGCATGAGCACCATCGAGCGCTCGCTGGACCGGCTCGTCAAGGCGTACGAGAAGTCCGGCGGTCACAAGGGCATCACCGAGAACGCCAAGGCCGAGGCGCTGGGCCGGTTGCGCACCACCGCCAAGCTCGCCGACCTGCTCGACCGCGACATCATCATCGAGGCCGCGCCCGAGATCCCGGAGCTCAAGGAGAACATCAACCGCGAGCTCGCCGGCCTCGGCTACGACAAGATCCTGGCCTCCAACACCTCCGGCATCTCGATCACCCGCCTCGCCGCCGCGTACGGCAAGCCCGAGAAGTTCATGGGCATGCACTTCATGAACCCGGTGCCGATGCAGCAGGGCGTGGAGATCATCCGCGGCCTGATGACCTCCGAAGCGACCTACGGCACCATCGTCGCCCTCTGCCACGACCTCGGCAAGACCGAGATCCCAGCCGAGGACAAGGCCGGCTTCGCGGTCAACCGCGCCTTCGTGCCGTTCGTCAACGAAGCGATCCGCGTGGTCGAGGAGGGCATCGCGTCGGTCGACGACATGGACAAGGTCACCCTCTGCCTCGGCCACAAGATGGGGCCGCTGATGACCGCCGACTTCGTCGGGCTCGACGTGATGGTGTTCATCTGCAAGGTCCTCGAGGAGGAGTTCGGCTCCTTCTACAAGCCCACGGCGCTGCTCAAGCGACTGGTCGAGTCGGGTCAGCTCGGAGCCAAGACAGGTCGCGGCTTCTACGTCTGGGAGAACTTCAAGCCGGTCGGCGTCAACCCCGACGTCG
>CAZQYU010000327.1:0-4131 GCA_964597585.1 uncultured Thermoanaerobaculia bacterium | reverse complement strand
TCTTCCTCCTCGCCGGCGTCGGCCTGTGCATCTACCCGTACCTGGTCAGCGGCGTACTCTTGGGGCTGCTGGTCGGCGCGCTGATCGCAGCCGCACCGTTCGTGATCCGCGACTGAGCGGTCACCCAGACCCTGAGGTCCCGAGCGGCCCACTCCGCTCGCGATCGTCTACACACTGCACATAGTGGCGGCGCGGTCGCTCCCCGGCACCGCGGCACGCTCCCACCACCGTTTCGAGACCCTGCCCACGGTTGCACTCCGCTCTTCTGGACTCCCTGTTAAGATCATGGTGAGGTACGATCTCGCACCTGTGAATCCGGGGCTCAATACGATGATCCATCCAGCGCCGCCCGAGCCAGTGCCGTCGAAGCTCCACGTGCTCGTGGTCTCGGCCGACCGGCAGCGGGGTCTCCTGTTGAGCTCGGTGGTCGATGAGCTCGAGCACCACCTGGAGCTGTGCGACGACCCGAGCCAGGCCCTGGCCAGGCCTCCCTGGACGGTTCCGCAGCTCGTCATCGTCGACTGGGAGCTGGGCTCGGAGGCAGTGGCGATGGTGCTGCGTGGCGTGAGCGGATTGACTGACGGCGCAAGGACCCTCGTCCTGGTCGTCGCATCCACCCCCCACGGGGAAGGGCTTCGCGCACTCGCGAACCGATGGCCGGACGACGTCCTGGTCAGCTCCGCCAATCGGTCCGAGATTGTGCACCAGGTCCGGGTCGCGGAATCGCGGATCCGGCACGACCCGGTGCACCTCGCTGACTGGAAGCCGGTGGAGGGTGGCGACCACGAGCCGCCCGCATCCCTTGAACCGGTGGACGGCTGGTGGGAGTGGGACGTCGCGACCGGTGCGGTGCGCTACTCGGCGCGATGGCGGGCCATGGTCGGCCTCGACGAGTCCCGTGTCGAACCGACGCCGACGGCGTGGAAGCGCCTCGTGCACCCGGACGATATCGAGTTGCTCGAGGCGAACCTTGCCGCCTTTCTGAGCGGAGGGATCCGGGATCTCGAGCACGGGCACCGCATGTGTCTCGCCGACGACCCCAACCGATGGGTGCTCACCCGCTGCTTCGCGTTTCGCGACCAGGTGGGCCATGCGGAGCGCGTGATCGGACTCCATACCGACGTGACCGCTCAGATGCGGACCGAGGAACGGTTGCAGTATGCCGCCCTTCACGACGCGCTCACCGGTCTGCCCAATCGCGCGCTCTTCATCGACCGGCTGCACCAGGCATTCCTTCGGGTGCAGCGGGTGCCTCAGACCCCATTCGCGCTGTTCTTCCTCGACGTCGACCGGTTCAAGAACGTCAACGACGCCTTCGGGCACGTCACCGGCGACCGGCTGCTGGGCTCGATTGCGACTCGCATCGAGAGCGCGTTGCGGCCCGCCGACACCGTCGCCCGTTTCGGAGGCGACGAGTTCGTGATCCTGACGGAAGGAATCCAGGACGCTCACCTGGCGACAGCGATCGCGCGCCGGATCCAGGAGGCGTTCCAACAGCCCTTCGAGCTGCGGGGCACCGAGGTCTTCATCAGCGTGAGCATGGGCATTGCGCTGTGGTCCCCCCGCTACACGAGCTCAGAGGAGCTGGTCAGGGACGCCGACACCGCGATGTACCGCGCCAAGGCGATGGGGAAGAACCGCTTCGAGCTCTTCGATGAGGCCATGCACCGCGAGGTGGTGACCGCGCTGAACCTCGAGAATGACCTCCGACGGGCGGTGGAGCGGCAGGAGTTCGAGGTTTACTACCAGCCCATCGTAACCCTCGAGGATGGGAGGATCTCGGGGTTCGAAGCCCTGGTGCGGTGGCGCCACCCCGAGCGGGGGTTGTTGCTGCCCAAGGAGTTCATCCCTCTCGCCGAAGAGATCGGACTGGTGGTCCCCATCGATCGCTGGGTCCTCGAGGAGGCCTGCCGACAGCTGCGCAACTGGCAGGTCCGGTTCCGGCAGAACCCGCCGCTGAAGGTCAATGTGAACCTCTCGGGCATTCAGTTTGCGCGGCCGGACCTGATCGCGCACGTCGACCACACGGTGCGCAAGTCGGGTCTGTTCGGGCGCAGCCTGAACCTGGAGATTACCGAGAGCCTGATCATGGAGGACGCAAGCTACGCAGCAGCCATGCTCGAGCAGCTCAAGTCTCTCGGAATCGGGATCTGCATCGACGACTTCGGGACCGGCTACTCCTCGATGAGCTACCTGAAGAAGTTCAACATCGACGTGCTCAAGATCGACCAGTCGTTCGTCTCGAGGATGATCGAGGACGACGAGAGCCTGGAGATCGTGCGGACGATCACCAACTTGGCGCACAACCTGGGCAAGGTGACGGTGGTCGAAGGCGTCGAGACCGCGGCCCAGCTCGAGCTGATCCGGGCGATGAAGCCCACCCGCATCCAAGGCTTCTACATCTCGGAGCCGGTCCCCGCCGCCGACGCGGAATGCTTGCTGGAGAGAGTCTTCGGCTTGGAGAACCACCTCCGCGCTTTCTTGGCGATGCGAGCCGAGCGGCAGCAGGAACGAACGGTCCCTTGAGGCGAATTCGCGGAGGTGTGCCTCCGAGATCGGCTCGAGAACGCGGGACGGGGGTCGCTTCGCGCCACAGCACCTTATGTCCGGTCGGCTGATCTGGTTTCATTGCGTGAAGGCGCACCTGCGCCGCGTTCGATCCTCTCCGCCGGGCTCGAGACGGGGTCAAGCGACCGCCCTGATGAGCAGCGACCCCGAGAGCTCGCGCAGGAACGGCGTCCTTTCCAGCACTCCCCCGGTCCACGAAACCAGTCGAATCAGACGCGGTGGCACCGCTGGATGCAACCAGTCAAAGGGAACAATCTCGATGTCTCGAAAACCGGCCTGCTGGAGATCGTTCGTGAGCGTCCATCGCACAAACGCGGTTTCATCCGGAGAGACGCTCGGGAACAGCCGCCTCAGTTTACGCTCAGCAAACACCTGAGGGTT
Source organism: uncultured Thermoanaerobaculia bacterium (assembly GCA_964597585.1). Classification (GTDB taxonomy): domain Bacteria; phylum Acidobacteriota; class Thermoanaerobaculia; order Thermoanaerobaculales; family Sulfomarinibacteraceae; genus CAVSIS01. The sequence continues at coordinate 1,182 of CAZQYU010000327.1, read as the reverse complement.
GAGCATGTTCGGCTCAGCAAATGAGAGAATACCGTTGGGTCCCAGGAGCCCATGGATCTTGACCAGGGAGTCGGCGAGATCGAGGTGATGCAGAACCGAGGACCCGATCACAGCATCGAATGGGCCCTCAACTCCGCAGTCTTCAAACCGCCCGCATATCAACCGAACGGTGTCCTTCGGCAGCTCGCGCACCTTCGCCCTCTCGAGGAGGGAAGCGGAGATGTCGACGGCGAGGATCGAGCATCCCGAGCGCGCAAACATCTCGGTAAAGAGCCCTGTCCCACAGCCGATCTCCAGCACACGCGCTCCGGGCCCGAGACGGGCGCCCAATCCGATGAGCTTCGCACGCCGTCTCGCACGCACCCGACCGGCGGATGTGCCCCATCCCCACACGAGGTCAGGATCCCGTGCAGCAAGAGCCTCCCCATGCCGGATTTCGTGATCAGCCCGCTCGCTCATGCTCGTGACTCGCCCACCCGATCGACAGGTTAGCACCACGGAGCGGACGCGGTCCGAGCCGGCGCTCGCGAGGACGTCGGAGCCCATGAGGGACTCGCAGGCTCCGGGCGGAGCGAGGTCGCCCTCACTCCTGGCGTCTCGACGCACGCACCAGGCTGGCCCCCGGGGCACTGACCACGGTCTCGAAGCTCCAGTCCGGTCCAAGGTCGGCGAGCAGGCGCCGGTCCTCTCCTCGATACACGTGAGCGAACACGAGCCAGACCGGGGTCGCCTCCCGACCGACCAGCGCGCGGAACTCCACGGCATACTCAGCCGGATCGTCGCGATGACTCGTTCCGTACACGAAACCAGGTCCACCAACGCCCTCGAACCGGAGCGCGGGCCAAGCCCCGCAGTAGACGTACACTGTCTCGCCCGGCGTACGAAGCCGGAGCCCCGCGATGACGCTCCGGATGTCCTCGATCTCCTGGTACGGGTTGGCATGTGCCGTCCCCCACGCGCCGGCCACGAGGACAGCCCCTGCAAAGGCCACGGTCACCAGGCTGCGCATCCTGCCCGACAGCTGCGCCGTGAGAGCCTCCCAGCCCGCGCCGAGAGCAACCGCAATCCCAGGAGCGAGGAAGAGGTCCTGCCGGATCGGGCCGAGCGGATAAACATGCACGAGGGCGGCGGCAGCCGTGGCTGCCAGAGAGACCACCGCCAGACCGAGCAACGCCTTCGACG
>CAZQYU010000326.1:0-4159 GCA_964597585.1 uncultured Thermoanaerobaculia bacterium | reverse complement strand
GGGAAGCTGTCCGAGGTGCTGCGCGGGATCTTTGGCCAGCACGACGAGGTTGTCGGTAACCAGTGCATGGACGGGCACCTGACCGGGCGCTGGCTAGCGAGTAGGTTGGCTTCGAACAGTTTAGTGCGAAAGGAGCCTACCGAATGAACAAGCGATCGCAGGCGAGTCATCAAACCACTCGAAGGCGCAAGCAAGGACGCGAGCGCGGGACGCAGGGCGAGAGCTCAGCGGTGCTGTCTGAGCTGAAGGAGAGCTTCGCGCGGTTCCGGGCGAAGCACAGGCGAGGGACGCGAGTACCCGGTGAGCTGCGGGCAGCGACCCTGGCGGCGGTTCGCAAGGGCGTGCGCAGCGGAGAGCTGTATCGGAGCTGCGGGGTCTCGTGGGGCCAGCTGGAGGTCTGGAAGGCCGGGCGCGAGTCGTCTCGCACGAGGGCCAAGAGGCGCGATGCGGAGCCGGCGGACGTTCGGGTCTTTTCGGTAGTCGATACAGAGCCGGCGCCGTTGCAACGACCGGCGCTGGTAAGTCCGTTGGACGAGGAGTTCGAGCTGCGACTCGGTCGGTGGTCGGTGCGCGTACGACTGGCCGAGCCCGCCCGGGGAGGTTGAGCATGCTGCCTGTGACTGTGCGTCGCGTGTTGTTGGCGGAGCACCGCGTCGACTTCCGCAAGCGCCATGATGGTTTGCTTGCCGAGGCCTATCGCATCGGAGCGGACCCGTATGAGGGCGACTGCGTCGTCTTCGTGAAGAAGGACCGGACGCAGGTCCGCGTGCTGGTCGGCGACAGCTACGGGCTGTACCTGGTGAGCCGTCGATTCGAAGGGGGGCGTCTTGGCGTGTTGCTCCGCTTCGCTGAGCAGCCGAGCACGAGGACGGTCTCGACGGGGGAGCTGTCGCTGCTGCTCGAAGGGTCGAGCTTTACGGTGCACAAGAGAGCCAAGGCCTGGCGGCCTGCCCATCGCGACCATCAGCAGCCCATACACGTTTAGTTTAGCGCCGACGCGTCGCCCACGGCTGTTCAGTGGCGCCCGACGGCCACCTCTGACGGGCTCCCCCATGTCATGACCAAGCACTTACGTTCTAACGGAAGGCATGGTAGCTCTGGGGCCATCGTGACGGTCCAACTCAAATTCCGCGGCCGCGATGTCAGCTCGGACGACATCGATGTCGTGAAGGCATTGCTCAGGAAGAATCCTGGGATCAGCCGACGAGCACTGTCGTTGGAGGTCTGCGCCGCGTGGGGCTGGAGGCAAGAAAACGGCGTCCCGTGCGACGGCGTGTGCAGGGCGCTGATGCTACAACTCGACCGGGCCGGCACCATCTCGTTGCCGCCCTCGCGGTGGGGCAACGAGAAGTGCCGGCCGCGGCGAAAGCGTCCCGCGCCGGTCGACCTACCGCAGGAGCCACTGGTCGGGACGCTCGGTGAGATCGGTCCACTGGAGATCCGGCAGGTTCGGCGTACGGAAGAGGCGCCGCTGGTGTGCTCGCTCATCGAGCAGCACCACTATCTGCGCTACACGCGCCCCGTCGGCGAACACATCGAGTACTTGGTCCGGGCTCGGGGAGAGCCGATCGGCTGCTTCGTATGGTCGTCAGCGCCGCGCCATCTTGGGCCGCGGGACCGATTCATCGGCTGGTCACCGGCCGCTCGGAAGGCCAACATCCGCTTTGTCGCCTACCAGAGCCGATTCCTCATCCTGCCGTGGGTCCGGGTCCCGCATCTGGCGTCTCACCTTCTCGGGGCGCTGTCTCGTCGTCTGTCTTTGGACTGGGAGCGCATCTACGCCCACCCGATCTATTTCACCGAGACGTTCGTCGACCCGTCACGCTACCGGGGCACGTGCTACCGGGCCGCCAACTGGACCGAGCTGGGAATGACGACAGGGCGCGGTAAGGATGACCAGACAAACCGGCCCAATCGGTCCCTCAAGCAGGTCTTCGGCTACCCGCTGGTCAACAACTTCCGGCGACGGCTCAAGGGCGTGGTGCACAATGGGCGTCCCCACGCAGACAGAGCTGAGCGGCGAGGACCTGCAGGAGGTCGCTGAGTGGATCGAGGCGAATCGCGAACAGCTCCCGGGATGCGTCCGAGCCTTTCTGGCCCTTCACGAGCCGTACCTCGCTGGACAAGGAAACCTGAAGAAGGCACTCGACACGGCGCTGCGTGAGCTTCGCCGCGCGCTTCACCTCACGCCGTCGAGTGAGAAACGGCGGCCGAGCGGGTCGCCGCTCGCCGGCCTTCCGACAACGGGGCCCGTCTCGGCCAACAGTGAGCGGGAGAGGATCGAAGAGGAGATCGCGCGGTGCAACCGGCTGGGCGACTGGCACCGTGCCCTGAAGAAGCGCCACAAAAAGCGAGTCAAGAAGCTCGAGGAGAAGCTGGCGAAAATGCCCGAGGCGCAGACGAACGAGCACGGCAAAGAGATCGAGCAGGTCCCCCGGGTCGACGATATCGAGCTGACCGAAGAGGAGGTCGCGGACGCGAAGGCCGCAGGAGCCCGTTTCGCCGAGCACGTATCGGCGGGCCAGGGTCCGGACTCGGCTCTGAGGTCGGTCAACGAGACGCTGATGCCGGCGGGGTCGGTGCTGCAGCGACAAGCGTCTGTGCACCTCCCAGCGGTGGTTCCGGAGGCGCTCGCCGATGCCGAGGTCAAAAAGACGCTGACCGAGCCGCGTGTGCGTTACGACTTTTCGGTCGAGGTGACACGCGTCGAACTGGAGGTCGACAAGAAGGTTTTGCTGGACCACAAAGGTGATCGTCATGTCATCGCCGCATCCACGAGCGCATACGGTCCACCTGGCTATTCGGTAACGTGGTCGGCGCTCGCGACCCTGACGGTTCTGGTGGGTCAATTCGCTGCGCCGCTGCACCGCCTGGCGACGATGCTCTCGACGCCGGACAAACGGTTCACCGCGGGTGCGTTCAGCCGGATGCTGCACTATGTGGCTCGGCGCCTTATGCCGATCTACCTCGAGCTCGCGAGGCAGCTGGGCGATTCCGAGGTGCTGGCCGGCGACGATACGTCGTGCCGTGTGATCGAGGTGTCGTCCTACTTTGCAAAGTCGAAGGGAGGCGAGACAGCGTCGGAAAGGGCGCCTCCGTGGGCGCCCTACCGAACCCCGAGCGCCGCCGAACAAAGCTTCCGTCGGTGTCAGGAGGCGCAAAGAGCGCGGCTGAAACGACGCGAGGACGGCGACCGCAACGCCAAACGCACGCCGCAGGAGACACCGTCGCTCGGTGTGCTCATTGGTCGCAAGCTCACCTTCGAGTCGCCCCGCAAAAACGGCGATGGAGCCAAGGAGGCGCTGCACACGACGGTTGTCTCTGGACGCAGCGACGCGAATGACCCGAGCAGCTTGATCGTCTTGTACCGCAGCCACATCGGCGGATGTGGCAACCTGTTCGAGTCGATCCTCGCGGACCGCGACCTGAAGTTGAAAGAGCTCGTCTTGCAGGGCGACATGAGCACCACCAACCCCGTCAACTGCGCCACGCTGATCGAGCGCTTCGATATTCGCTTCATCGGCTGCTCTGCCCACGCGAGGCGCCCGTTCGCCAATTACGAGGATGAAGACCCAGAGCAATGCGCATACATGCTGCACCTCTTCCTCGGCTTGGCGATCCACGAAAAGCAGCTCGACGCCGTAGGACGCAACCGAGACAACGTCCTCGCCGTGCGCGGCTGTGAAAGCCGCGAGCTCTGGGATGACATCCTCCAGCTCGCCACCAACATGGCCGACAAGTGGTCGCCGGCCACCAAGCTCGGAACAGCCGCTCGCTACATCATCAACCACTTCGACGCTCTGACCGCCTATCTCGACGACCCCCGGCTCGAGCAGACCAACAACCTCCGCGAGAGGATGCTCCGTATGGAGAAGCTCATCCAGAGCAGCGCCATGTTCCGTCGCAGCCTCGAGGGGCGCTTCGTCCTCGATGTCGTCCGCACCGTTTTGCAGACAGCGGTCGCGGCGGGCGTGCCCGTGCACGAATACATCGTCTCGGTGTTGCGCGCCAACGACGACGACCTGGCCCAGCACCCGGACCGCTTCACACCGCACGCATGGGCGCGGGCCAACCTCCGCGGCCCCGGGGCTTCACAGCAGTAGCATCAGCGCTGATCTCTGCCACCTCAACCCGGGCCGGGCTGCGCCAGCGATCGAGC
>CAZQYU010000325.1:0-4169 GCA_964597585.1 uncultured Thermoanaerobaculia bacterium | reverse complement strand
CAGACGGGGAGGGCGTCGAGTCGTGCCAGGTCGTCGCTGTTGCTCCGGTAGGCCGCGCCGCGCGCCCCGCTGCGTCCAATCAGGTGCTCGACGATCTGGTTGGATTCCTTGAGGATCGCATCGCCACCGGCCGGGGCGAAGGCCGGCCACGTGCCGTCGGTGTTGGCCTTGCGGACCGCCTCGGGGATCGCGCCGCCGAAGACGGTGTCGATCGGTGTTCCGAGCTCGTGGCTCGCGATCAGCACGCGATGGGTGTAGGGGCACAGAGAGCCGTCGCTGTACAGCGTGCCGAAGGTCATGATCCGCCTCCAGCGGGCCTTGGACGAGATCGGCCCGCCAGTTCGGATGGTACACGGTTCCAGAATTGTCGAGCATTCTCTTGCCGCCGGCTCGCCTTCTGGGGCACCGGTTGCTGCGGAGCTCTTGCAGGGATGGTGGAGTTCGCAGCGTCGTGGAGCTCCTGTTGAGGAGCATTCGAGGAGCAGTACTCGGAGTCCGGGTCGAGAATGCAACAGGAGCTGGGCGAGGCTCCGCCCGAAAAACACCGATCGGTGCCTGGCACCGACTTGTCGATTTATCGACTGGATCGACCTCCGTCCGAGTGCGGTCATCGCCCGGCCGGCGTCTCTCCGTTCGAGGTCTACAGCGGCGAGCGCATGAGCGAGTTTCTCGCTGAAGACCGGCTCACGAAAGAAGAGGCGGAACGCCTGCGCCGAGCGGAGAAGTGAAGCTCTTCCTCGACGCGAATGTACTGGGCACCGCTGGCTTCCCCGAGCAGGGAAGGGCGAGGACCGCACCGGCGGCCAGGTGGCCAACGACCCGCCTCCGTGCTTGCAGACCACTCCAGATCCTCCTGCGCGACGAGACCGCACGGTGATCGTCCACGCTGCACCCCCGTGGAGGCGCCCTCAGCCCGCCGCTTCGCGCGGAATCGTCTTGCGTACAGGGTAGGTCCAGCGAGACCGAGAGGGTCCCCGTGCCAACCAAGAGGCGTGACGTGACGCGGTGAGAAGGACAGGTTCGGAACACCCTGCTTTCCCTTGCGGTTTCACAACCATGCGTTGGATCATTCGAACCCTCGTCGTGCTGGCCGTGGTCGTCGTCGTGCTCCTGGTCGCCGTCAGGGTCCGCTACGGCGGCGGCAGGTCCTACCCCGACCTCACAACCTCGCCGATCCTGCCCGAGGGCACCCTCGAGGAGGTGGTCCGGTACCGGGAGCCGATCGGCAACGTCGCCGTCGGCCCTGACGGCCGGATCTTCTTCACTGCTCACCCGGAGGCGCGGCCGGTGGGCCCACGACTGCTCGAGTGGGTCGACGGCCAGGCCCGGGCGTACCCCGACGCGGCCCGCCAGGAGGAGCTCTTCGACACCCCGCTCGGGGTCGCCGTCGATCGCCAGGGCCGGCTGTGGACCATCGACCCGGCCGACCACGGCAGCGGCACGCCGCGGCTGCTCGCCTTCGATCTCGCGACCGGTGCGGTGGTCGTCGACATCTCCTTCGACCGCTCGATTGCGCCCCTGGGCTCGTTCCTCCAGGACCTCCAGGTGGCGCCCGACGGCGGCACGGTCTACATTGCCGACGTCAGCTTCTGGCGCAAGAGCCCGGCCCTGGTCGTGGTGGACGTGGCCTCCCGCTCGGCGCGTCGGGTGCTCGAGCGGCACCCCTCGGTGATGCCCCAGGACTGGATCATCCGTACCCCGGCCAAGCGCATGGTCTTCTTCGGCGGCCTCGCGGCCCTCAAGCCCGGGGTCGACGGCATCGCCGTGTCGGCCGACGGTTCCTGGCTCGCCTACGGCGCCATGACTCACGACCGCCTCTACCGGGTCCCGACCGCTGCCCTGCGTGACTCCACGCTCAGTGATGCCGATCTCGGGTCGCAGGTCCAGGTTCTCGGCCGCAAGCCGCTCAGCGACGGGCTCAGCGCGGACCTCGATGGCGGGGTGTGGATCACCGATGTCGAGCACGGCGCGGTGCTCCGTCGAGCGCCCGACGGCGGCCTCGAGACCTGGGTCCGCACTCCGCGGGTCCGCTGGGCGGACGCGCTCTCCTGGGGCCCCGACGGCTGGCTCTACCTGGCCGACTCGGCGATCCCGGAGCAGATGCTGCAGTCGCGTGCCCACATCGCCGCCCACGCGCCGTACTTCGTGTACCGCTTCCGGCCGGGTACAGTGACCGGCGTCCCGGGGCAGTAGGGTCGCGGGTCGCGAGACGTGAGACGTGAGACGCGAGACGTGTGGGAGAGAGGCGGATCTCGGCTCCGCTCGATGTGAAGCGGTGGGGGACGGTCCCCGGAGCCGTCGGAACCGTCCCCGGTCTGGCACGGCGAGGGGGGGAGAGCACGATGAAGGCGATCACGCGAGACCGGTACGGCTCGGCGGACGTCCTCGAGCTGAGTGAGATCGACCGGCCCGAGCCGGGTGACGGCGAGGTGCTCGTGCGCGTCCACGCGGCCGGCGTGGACCCGAGCGTCTGGCACCTCATGACCGGCCTGCCCTACCTGGTGCGCCTCATGGGCTACGGGCTGCGCAGGCCCAAGACCCGCGTCCCCGGGATGGACGTCGCGGGTCGCGTCGAGGCGGTCGGGGCGAACGTCACGACGCTGCGGCCCGGCGACGAGGTCTTCGGCGCCTGCCGAGGCTCCTACGCCGAGTACGCCTGCGCCCCCGCGGACAGGCTCGCGCCGAAGCCGGCCAACCTGAGCTTCGAGCAGGCCGCCGCCGTGCCGGTCTCCGCCCTCACCGCCCTCCAGGGCCTTCGCGACCGGGGCGAGATCCGGGCCGGCCAGAAGGTGCTCATCATCGGTGCGGCGGGAGGCGTGGGGACGTTCGCGGTCCAGCTCGCCAAGGCCTTCGGCGCAGAGGTGACCGGCGTGTGCAGCACGACCAAGCTCGACCTCGTGCGATCGATCGGTGCGGACGAGGCGATCGATTACACCCGCGAGGACTTCGCGGATCAGGGCCCGCGCTGGGACGTCATCCTCGACACCGCCGGCAACCGCTCGCTCTCGCATCTCAGGCGCGCTCTCGCCCCGCGGGGTACGCTCGTGATGGTCGGCGGGGAAGGCGGCGGCAAGTGGTTCGGGGGTACCGAGGGTCTCATCGGAGTGCTCGTGCTGTCGCCCTTCGTGGGGCACAGGCTGCGGCCGATGATGGCGAGGATCGACCAGAAGGATCTGCTGCTCCTGAAGGAGCTCATCGAGGCCGGCAAGGTCACCCCCGTGATCGACCGGACCTACCCGCTGAGCGACGTCCCCGAGGCCATACGGCACCTCGAGAAGGGCCACTCGCGCGGCAAGGCCGTGATCACGGTCGCCGCCCTTCGGGAGTGAAGGGTCAAGAGTCAAGAGGGAAGAGTCGAGCTCCAGAGAGCCGGCTTGCCAGGGTACAGCCCGGTTCAAGCGGCCATCCTCGCGTCTGGGCTCAATGAGATGGGCCCTTCACGCTTCGCCGGCGGCGTAGCCGCCCTGCCGCAAAGCCGCCAAGCGATGGACTCTTTGCTCTTGACTCTTCACTCTTTACCAGGGGCGGAGCCGCCCTGCGGCGAAGCCGCCTCCCCCGACAGCTCGAAGGTCACGCTCACCCGGGCGGTCACCGCGATCTGGCCCGGCGCGACCGGCCCCATCGACCCGCCGGAGCCGACCGACTGGACGACGTTCTGGCTCATCGAACCACCCCGGCCGCGGCCCCACCAGCTCCCGTAGCCGGAGCCCCAGCCGGTCCATCCCTCACCGATCTTCGTCGGGCGCCCGATGGTCTCGCCGAGCGCCGCGGCGAGGTCGACGGCCTTCTCCCGCGCAGCCTTGATGGCGAGGTCGCGCGCCTGGTCCCGGTACGTGCGCAGCTCCGTCGTGCGGAAGTCGATCCCGTGGACGTAGTTGGCGCCGGCCTCGAGGCTCTCGGAGAGGAGCGTCTCGAAGTGGTCGAGCTTGCGCAGCGTCACCTCGACGGTGGATCGCGCGGCGTACCCGAGCAGCTCGTTCTCCGGCCCCGAGTTCCTGTAGCGCGGCTCGACCTGTATGTAGTCGGTCTGGATGTGCTCGTCGGGAACGTGATGCCGCCGTGCCACATCCAGCACCGCTGCGACGACCCTGTCGTTCGCCTCCTTGGCGAGGCGGAGCTCGCGGTTGAAGGTCTCGACGCCGAGCACGACGATCACCTCGTCGGGCACG
>CAZQYU010000324.1:2750-4193 GCA_964597585.1 uncultured Thermoanaerobaculia bacterium | reverse complement strand
GCAGGATCTCGATCTCGATCCCGTCCGGCGTCGCTGGGAAGCCGTGCGGCAGCTTGTCGAGGGCGTCGGCGAGGCGGGCGTAGACGTCGGGCATTGAGGACCCCCGGCGCAGCATAGCGTCAACGTCTCCGAACGTCACTCCACGTCCGATCTCGCTGTCCCCCGTGCAGTGCGGGGTCACGGCCCGGCCGGCGCCGGCTGCCACCCCCGAGTTGGGGCCGGGGGGGTATGATCGCCAGTTGGGCGGTCCGCGTGTCCCTCGATCTCCGGATGCCCCGGACGACTCGCACGCGATCCGTCGATCGCTCGACGACCGGACAGCGGCCGAAGGGAGTCCACCATGCGCACAGAGGTCACCGAAGAGAAGCGACCGGGTCGGACGTCAGGAGCGCGCAACGCCTGGATCGCGGCCCTCGCCGTGGTCGCGGCCGTTGCGGCCGTCCCCGGCGCCGCACGAGCTGCGGACAACGTGCTGACCCGGTACCCCACGCTGCACGGCGACACGATCGTGTTCGAGGCGGCCGGGAACCTGTGGCGGGTCAGCCGCCAGGGCGGGACGGCCGAGCGGCTGACGACGGACGGGGGCTTCGACATCATGCCGCGCTTTTCGCCGGACGGAAGGCTCATCGCCTTCACCGGCCAGTACGACGGCAACACGGACGTCTATGTCATCCCCGCGGAAGGTGGAACGGCCACCCGCCTGACCTTCCACTCGGACGTCATCGAGGACGCGCCGCTGCGCTGGGGACCCGACAACATGGTGGTCAGTTGGACCCCCGACGGCAAGAACGTGCTCATGCTGTCCCGCCGCGACACCTTCAACTCCTGGTTCGGGCGGCTGTTCCTGGTGCCCACGGGCGGCGGACTGGCGACGCCGCTGGCACTCCCCAAGGGCGGCATGACGTCCTACAGCCCCGACGGCACGAAGGTCGCCTACAACCGGATCTTCCGCAACTTCCGGACCTGGAAGGGGTACTACGGCGGCCTCGCGCAGGACATCTGGATCTACGACTTCACCACCCGCCAGGCCGAGCGCGTCACCACCTGGAAGGGCACGGACACCGACCCGATGTGGTACGGCGACACCATCTACTTCGCCTCCGACCGGGGCGGCGAGGCGCGGCTCAATATCTGGGCCTACGACCTCGGCAGCAAGAGCTTCCGCCAGCTGACCCACTTCGAGGACTACGACGTCGACTGGCCGAGCTTGGGCGACACCGGCATTACCTTCCAGGACGGCGGCGCGCTGTACGTCATCGACCTGCCCTCGGAGACCCTCCACAAGGTCGAGGTGACGGTACCCGTCGACGGCGTCCGCACCCGCCCGAGGTGGGTGGACGCCGCCACGACGATCCACTCGATGGACATCTCACCGAACGGCAGGCGCGCCCTGTTCGGCGCCCGCGGTGACGTGTTCACGGTGCCCGCCGAGCACGGCAACAC
>CAZQYU010000324.1:0-2650 GCA_964597585.1 uncultured Thermoanaerobaculia bacterium | reverse complement strand
CCCTGTTCGGCGCCCGCGGTGACGTGTTCACGGTGCCCGCCGAGCACGGCAACACCCGCGACCTCACCCGCAGCTCGGACGCGCGCGAGATGGAACCGGCGTGGTCGCCAGACGGGGCCTGGGTGGCGTATGCGACCGACCGCTCGGGCGAAGACCAGATCGCGATCCGGCCCGCCGACGGGTCGGGCGACGAAACTGTTCTGACCCGCCGCACAGAGGGGACCCTGTACGGCCCGGTGTGGTCGCCGGACAGCGCCCGGGTCGCCTTCTCGGACAGCGACCACGTGCTCTGGATCGTCGCCGTCAAGGACCGCACGCTGGTCAGGGTGGACCAGGACCTGCGCGAGGAGATCCGCGACTTCAGCTGGTCGCCAGACGGGCTGTGGCTCGCCTACGCGAAGGCCGGCGCCGAGGACATGGGCTCGGACGACGACGCCTCCACCTACATGGGACGGATCTACCTCTACAGCCTGAAGAGCGGCGCCGCGACCGCGGTCAGCGACGCGATGAGCAACGACTACGAACCGGTCTTCAGCCCCGACGGCGACTACCTGTACTTCGCCTCCGATCGCCACCCCAACCCGGTCTGGAGCCAATCCGAGTTCAACGTCGCAACCTTGAAGATGGCGGGCGTCTACGTGGTGACGCTGCGCAAGGACGAGGCGTCGCCTTTCGCCCCGCGCTCGGACGAAGGCGCACCCGAAGCGGACACGGAGAAGAAGCCCGATGCCTGGAAGCCGGGCGCCATCGCGCCGATGCGCGTCGACCTCGAGGGCCTCACACAGCGGGCCGTCCCGCTGCCGATTCCGCCCGGCAACATCCGGGACCTCGCCGCCGCCGCGGGCCGCGTCTACTACCGGACCGAGCCGATCAGCACCTTGACCGCGCCGCTGGCGGGCGAGCAGCCCGAGCTGCACGTGTTCGACATGAAGGACCGCAAGGACCATGTCCTCGCCGAGCCGGTCGACGCCTACGCCCTGAGCGCCGACGGGACCAGCGTCCTCTACCGCCATGAGAAGACCTACACCATCGCCACGGCCCTGCCGGAGACGGACCCCGCGAAGCGGGCGGCCGCGACCCACGCCCTCGACCTGTCCGGCATGAGGTCGTTGATCGACCCCGTCCAGGAGTGGAACGAGATGTTCCACGAGGCCTGGCGGCTCGAGCGCGACCTGTTCTACAACCCGAAGATGAACGGCGTCGACTGGGACGCCGTGCGCGCCAAGTACGAGAAGCTGGTGCCCGAAATGGCCTGCCGCGAGGACCTCAACTACCTCATCGGCGAGGCGCTCGGCGAGCTGCACAACTCCCACACCTACGTCGGCGGCGGCGACAGGATGCGCCCGCCGTACGTGCCGACCGGGCTGCTCGGCGTGGACTTCGGCCTGGACGAGGGCTCGGGCCGGTACGTTTTCCGGAAGATCTACGCCGGCGACAACTCCCGCGATGGGCTCCAATCGCCGCTCACCCAGCCGGGAGTCGACGTCAAGCAGGGCGACGTGCTCCTGGCGGTGGACGGCCGCGAGCTCAAGGCGCCCACCAACCCCTACAGCCTGTTCGTGAACACCCTCGACCGCACCGTGACCTTGACCGTCGCGGACGACGCCACGGGGGCGAACCGGCGCGAGGTCACCGTCAAGCCCATCGCTGATGAGCTCAACCTCCGCCTCAAGGCGTGGATCGACCACAACCGCGAGGTGGTGAATGCGGCGTCGGACGGGAAGATCGGCTACCTGTACCTGTCGGACATGGAAGACGTCGGCATGGAGCAGTTCATCAGCCAGTTCTACCCGCAGACCCAGAAGCAGGGTCTGATCGTGGATGTGCGCTGGAACGGCGGCGGCGAGATCGACCAGATCATTCTCGAGCGTCTGCGCCGTGTGCTGATCGGCATGAGCACCAACCGGGAGCGTCAGCGCTTCACGACTCCGGAGCAGGTCATGCCCGGCCCCATGGCGTGCCTGGCGAACCACTACTCGGCCTCCGACGGCGACATCTTCCCGTACTACTTCAAGCACTACGGGCTCGGCCCAGTGATCGGCACCCGCACCTGGGGGGGCGTCCGCGGCATCCGCGGCTACTGGCCGCTGCTCGACGGGGGCTACATCACGATCCCGGAGGACGCGCTCTACGGACTCGACTCGCAGTGGATCATCGAGAACCACGGCGTCGAGCCCGGCATCGAGGTGGACAACCTGCCGGGGGATCTCATGGCGGGCACGGACGCCCAGCTCGAGAAGGGCATCCAGGTCCTCCTGGACAAGCTCCGCGAGCACCCCGTGGCGCTGCCCGCGCCGCCGCCGCTGCTGCCGGCCTATCCGCCGCAGGGGCAGAGGTAACCGCGACTCAGCGAGCGGGGGAGCGCGAGGGCGCTCCCCCGCCGGCTAGATCTGCTTCCACAGGAACTGCGCCTTGTCCATGCGGCGCAGGATCAGCTCGACCCGCTTCTGGTACCCGCGCCGGTCGACGCCGGGGTGCCAGGTCGATGGCCTCGACAGCGATGCCGCGAGCTCGGCCGCCTGGCGCTCGCCGAGCTCGGAAGCGGGCTCGCCGAAGTAGCGGCGGGAAGCGGCCTCAACGCCGTAGATCCCGGGCCCGAGCTCGACCACGTTGAGGTAGAGCTCGAGGATCCGGCGCTTGCCGAGCGCGT
>CAZQYU010000323.1:0-4197 GCA_964597585.1 uncultured Thermoanaerobaculia bacterium | reverse complement strand
AGCGCTCCGGTGACTGTCCCATCGACACCAGTTCCGAGTACCGAGTTTCGGGCCTGGTACCCTGCAGTTCGCCGTGTCCGGCGGAGCTCTGGGATGGAGGGGTGTGGAGCAGATGGAGATCCTCAGGCTGTTGTCGGCCCTGGAAGGCGTTGAGAGTGGTCTGGCCGACCTGTACGGGTGGTTCTCGGAACGCTGGCCCGGCGGCACGGCCTCCTGTAATGCGCTGCGCGCATCCGGGAGCCGACAATCGAGTCGTATGCGCGCTACTTCCAGTGCGCGGTGATCCACTCCTCGGTCTCGGGCAGGCCCCCTTGTAGGATCAGGTAGCCGTTGTGCGGCTCGCGCTCGGTGATCTCGTGGTTGACGGGCGCCCGCATCATCTTCATCACCCGAGCGTGGTCATCGGTGTGACCGAGCACCCAACCGAGCTTCATCAGCGCGGTCTCTGGGAGCATGTTGTCGAGCGGAACCACCCCGAGGTCGAGCAGGTCGCGGCCGGTGTCGTAGACGTACATCTGGGCATAGCCCCAAAGCGTCTGGACCGTCATCACGACGTGCACTCCGGCGGCAACGGCCCGCTTCAATGCTGGGTAGAGCGGCTTGTTGACGTGACCCAGCCCTGTCCCTGCGATGACGATCCCCCGATAGCCCTTCTCGACCAGGGCATCGACCAGGTCGGGCTTCATGCCTGGATAGTAGTAGAGGATCGTCACCCGATCGTCGCAGGCGGTGTCGACGCGCACCTCTCGCGAAGGATCGCGGCGCCGGTAGTCGGGTGTGAGCGGCCGGATCCCGTCCCGGCTGACCATGGCCAATGGGATGTCTCCGACGGTGCGGAAGGTCGACCGGTAAGACGAGTGCATCTTGCGGCACCGCGTACCACGGTGGAGAAGTCCGTAGCGGTCGGACGTGGGACCGAACATGCAGATTTGGACCTCGGCGATGTCGCCGACCGCGGCGGCGCTGACAGCGTGGATGAGATTGAGTGCGGCGTCAGACGAGGGCCGATCGGACGAACGCTGGCTGCCGACCAGGACGATCGGCACCGGCGGGTCCTGGACCATGAAGCTGAGCACGGCAGCGGTGTGTCCCATGGTGTCGGTGCCGTGACCGATCACGATGCCGTCGGCGCCGGCCGAGATTTCGGCGCCAACCGCGGACGCGAGCGTGGCGTACTCCGGCCACGACATGTTCTCGGAGAACACGCCGAAGAGTTTCTTGGTGGTCAGGTTGCATAGATCCGCGAGCTCGGGGACGGCGCCGTAGAGCTCTCCCGGGGTGAAGGCCGGGATCACCGCCCCGGTGCGGTAGTCAAGCCGCGAAGCGATCGTCCCGCCCGTCCCGAGCAGCGTCACCGACGGCAGGTCGGGGCGGCGCGGAAACTCCTTCTCCGGGATCTTGTAGACCGCCTCCTTGTAGCCGACCTCCTCGATCACCGCAACGCGGTCGATGTGAACGCCCACGTTGTAACCGTTCTTGAGCTTGAGCACGAGGTGACGATCGTCCGAGGTCTCGCTGCGCGGGAGGATGACGCCCTCGAAGGTGCTTCCCGCCGAGTTGGTCAGGCGGACGTCGCTCCACACCCGTACGCCCCATCCCTGGAGGCGCTCCCGCGCAAGGCCTCGGTAGCCCTTCAGTGGATCGCTCATCCGGCGGCCTCCAGGCAACGTTGAAGCTCGGCGGCGACGTCGGCGGCCGAAATCCGGCCACGGAGCTCGTCCATCGCCCTCCCGAGCACGAAGCGGCGATGCTGGTCTCGCGTCCCGTCGGCATGGTCGGGCAGCGCACCGCGTGTCAGCTCCGCCACCCGCTCCCGCCATCCGTTCGTGGGCTCGTCGAAACCAGCCGACCTCAGGCTGTCGCGGACGGACCGCTGGGGGTCAGCGGCAACTGCCTCGATCATGCGCCGCCACGCTTGCCAGACCTCGGGTCGTGCCTCCGCCTGCTCGAACAGCTCGCACCAGCGCTCGGGGGGAATGGTATCGACGGCAACGCCTGCCCGTTGCAGCCCCTTGACCCGCTCACCGAACAGGAAGCATGCCCGCCGAAGCCGAGCTGGATCGTGCTCGGCCACCATATCGACCAGCCTCGCGCCTCCGCGGCGCACCAAGTAGTGGATCGTCGAGCGCGCGACGCCGGCGGCCGCGTAGCGCGCTTCGCGCTCCCAGGGGGGCGGCGGCAGTCCTTTTCGGAGGCGGTCGACGCGCTCGCGCGTGATTGCCTGAGGCGGACTGTCGGTGTCGGGATACATGCGATCCGGGCCCGGTAGGATCCGCTCGAAGTCCGTCGATCCGTCCTCGAAGGGCTGACGCGTCTCGTTCGGGATCCCGTCGATCGCGTCCACGTAGCGTAGGCGAACCTCCTCAACTGCTGTGAGGGTGTCGTCTCGCGCTCCCCACACGACGATCAGCGCGTCGTCGGGACTGCATCTCATGCGGCGCTTGATGCGCTTCATCTCCTGCACCGCGCCCGCGTAGTCCGGCCAGCGCTCGCTCGACAGGAGAATAGGTTGCTGATCGAGGCAGGCGATCACCCTCACGCGACCGGCCAGCTCGTGGGCGAAGTCGTGGTCGGGCTGGGTCGGCCACGACAGTGAGCCGGCCAGCCCCGGCAACCGTACGGCGCGGACACAGAAGCCGCCTCCACCGAGCTCGAACCCGGGACGCCGGCCCTGCGCGGTGACGAATCGCTCCCACGATGAGGCCCGGAACATCTCCAACGCCGAGTTCGCAACCATCTCGGTGATCTCACCGTGCTCGACGATCGGGTCCTCCGGGCGGGAGAAGCCGCGACGGTGGAGCTCGTCGCGGAGGCGGAGCAGGTTGACCTGGCGAATCGCTTCACCGTGGACCAATCTCCGGGCCCACGAGGCCTTGGGGACGCCCTTGATTTCGACTCGGCGTCCACCGCGGACCGACACGTTCACATCCTGGCGGCTGGCGCCGATTCCCACCCGGACGTGGCCGGTGGACCTGCACACCCGTCCGATCAGGAGGATGGCGTCCTCCACCTCCTCGGGGGAGTGGAGGTCGGGTGCGGTCACCGTCTCGATCAGCGGCATTCCGAGCCGATCTGTTCGCCACACGATGAGGTGGCCCCGGTCCGACACCTCACGGCACGAATCCTCCTCGACCGTGACCTGGGTGATCGTGATCTCACGGCCGCGAAAAGGTAGCTTCCCCTCGACGCCGACGACCGCCGTTCGCTGGAAACCGGTCGGGATCGACCCGTCGAGGTACTGCTTGCGCGCGATGTGGACCTCGTCGACGATGTCGCAGCCGAGCATCAGGCACTGCTCGATGGCCACGTCGATGGCCTGCGCGTTGACCAGAAACGGCGGCGTGTCATCCATTTCGTAGGTGCACACGTTGGCCTGATGGAGGAGATAGACAATATTCTTTTTGGTCTTGAACTCCATCAGGGCCGTTCCGTCGTACGAACCCAGCTCCGACAGAGTGGGCCGCATATGTCGCAGGACCGACCCGTCGTGCGCGCGGGTGTAGAGACCGGCCGGACAGTGGCAGAACATCTTGCGCTCCGTGAGCAGCTGCTGGTGGACCTCGAGGCCGGCGATCAGGCCCACCTCCGCGTAGTCGATCGTCTGCCCCACTGCACGCCCTCCCGACCCGTCTCGGGTCGAGCGATGCTAGCAGATGCGATTCGCCGCTGCGAATCGCAAAGGAAAACGCCCCGCTTTCGCGGGGCGCTTTGCAGTATGACTTCCCAGCGGCGAATACCGCCCCCGGCGACTCCACCGCCCGCCCGCCGGGGCGAGGGGGGCCACCGCCCCCCTCGCCGCAGCGGCAAAGCCGCTGCGGGCCCACTCCCCCCAACGGCGCTCAGCGCCTCGCGCCGCAGGTCGCCGCCGCGACAAAAGGAAAACGCCCCGCTTTCGCGGGGCGCTTTGCAGTATGACTTCCCGGCGGCGACCTACTCTCCCACACCATAACGGCGCAGTACCATCGGCCCTGAGGGGCTTAGCTTCCGAGTTCGGAATGGGATCGGGCGTTTCCCCCACGGTATGACCACCGGAAAAAATTCACAACCAAAACCGAGTCCTCTCCAGCTCGCGAGCTGAAAACAAGCAGACGTGTGGTCAAGCCGCACGACCGATTAGTACGGGTTAGCTTCACGCGTTACCGCGCTTCCACACCCCGCCTATCAACCAGGTGGTCTCCCTGGGGTCTTAAGGGGCTT
>CAZQYU010000322.1:0-4227 GCA_964597585.1 uncultured Thermoanaerobaculia bacterium | reverse complement strand
TGGGGCGAGCACTTCTACAACTTCCAGGGCCTGCGCCAGTACAAGGACAAGTTCGGTCCCGTGTGGCGCTCCCGGTACCTCGTGTGTCCCGGCGGGCGAGCCGTCCCCGGAGTGCTCGCTGATCTGGCATCGCTGATCTCGGGGAGCCTGCTGGGGACGCTCCGCAAGTAGGTGGGTAGAGGCCGGTGCGTGCATCGGAGGACGTCATGTTTCGTCGTCTCGTCGTCTTGTCGGTGGCCGCAATCACCCTTGTGTGCGGCGCCCGGGCGTCCGCCGAGACCTCGCAGGCGCCCTGGATCGCGTTCCAGGGCCTCATCGATCGGGTCTGCGACCCGGCGGCAGTCGAGGCCAGCGTCCGTCAGGTCGGCCACGCCGAGATCGTGAAGCTGCTCCAGGTGGGGCACGGGTGTTCGGTCCAGCGTAGCTGGCTGCCCCAGTTCAAGGCCAGCTTCGAGCGCCTCGTCGAGGCCGCCCCCGCCGCGGCCGCGAGTCCCATTCCGGGCGGTGCCGACGTCTCGGACCTGCCGCTGGTCGAGGTGCCGGCGACGGGGCCCGCGACCGACCTGATGGCGGTGATCGTCTCCGGCGACGGAGGCTGGGCGTCGCTCGACAAGCGGGTGAGCGCGGCGCTGGCGGCCCACGGCATCCCGGTGGTCGGCGTCAACTCGCTGAAGTACTTCTGGAAGGCGCGCGATCCAGACGGGATCGGTCGCGACCTGACCCGGATCCTCGAGCACGCGATGGTTGCCTGGGGCGAGCGGCGCATCGTGCTGGTGGGCTACTCCCTCGGTGCCGACGTGCTGCCGTTCATGACCAGCCGGCTTTCGGACGCCCTGCGCGCCCGCGTCGCCCTGGTGACTCTGATCGGTCCGGGCACGAGGGCCTCGTTCGAGTTCCACCTTTCCGAGTGGCTGGGCGGCCGACCCGACCCCAAGGCGCTCCCGATCCTGACCGAGGTGGAGAAGCTGCGCGGGCTCCCGGTGCTGTGCATCTCGGGTGACAAGGAGGCCGACAGCCTGTGCGCGAACCTGGGCGAGGCTGCGCAGTGGGTTCAGGTGATGCGCCTCGGCGGCGGGCACCATCTGGGCGGGGAGTACGATCGAGTTGCCGAGGCGATCCTCGCCCGTGTCGCGCCCACCTCCGGCGGCGGAGCTTGACACCGGCCGGCGTTGCGGCAAAGCTCTGATCGTGGTAGGTCCTCCGAGTTCGCAGCGGCCGGCAGCCGACCCGAGCCACGGCTCGGTCGAGGTTCCCCGGCAGCCCACGTTCTGGCGTCGCCTGTTCGCGTTCGCGGGTCCTGCCTACCTGGTCAGCGTCGGCTACATGGATCCCGGCAACTGGGCGACGGATATCGCCGCCGGCTCCAGGTTCGGCTATGCACTGATCTGGGTGCTGTTGATGTCGAACCTGATGGCGGTGCTGCTGCAGAGCCTCTCGGCCCGGCTCGGCATCGTCACCCGGATGGACCTCGCGCAGGCCTGCCGGGCGATGTACGGACGGCGGGTGTCGTGGGCGCTCTGGGTGCTGGCGGAGGTCGCCATCGCAGCCTGCGATCTCGCTGAAGTGCTCGGCTCGGCGATCGGTCTCCAGCTGCTGTTCGGCTTGCCGCTGTTGGTCGGGGTGGTGGTCACCGCGTTCGACAGTCTGCTGCTGCTGGTCCTGCACTCCCGCGGCGTACGCATGATGGAGGCGTTCATCGTCGCGCTGATCACCACCATCGGGCTCTGCCTCGGGCTCGAGATCGTGCTCTCCCGTCCCGAGTGGGGCGCGCTCGCCGTCGGGTTCGTGCCCTCCTTGCCCGGCGCCGGCGCGCTCTACCTGGCGATCGGGATCCTCGGCGCCACGGTCATGCCACACAACCTGTACCTGCACTCGGGACTGGTCCAGTCGCGACGCATCGCCCGGGTGCCGGCGGGGATCCGCAGCGGCATTCGGTTCAACGTCATCGACTCGATGGTGGCGCTCAACGGAGCCTTCTTCGTCAACGCGGCGCTCCTGGTCATGGCGGCGGCCACCTTCTACCGCGCCGGACTCCACGATGTCGCCGAGATCCAGGATGCCTACCGCCTGCTCGAACCGATCCTCGGTGCCGCGATCGCACCTGTGGCCTTCGCGGTCGCGTTGATCGCGTCCGGCCAGTCCTCGACCATCACCGGCACTCTGGCCGGCCAGATCGTCATGGAAGGTTTCGTCCAGATCCGCATGCGCCCGATCGCCCGCCGCCTGCTCACCCGGGCGGTCGCGATCGTACCTGCGGTCGTGACCATCATCGCCTTCGGCGAGCGCTCCACCGGAGACCTGTTGGTGTTGTCCCAGGTCGTCCTGTCGCTGCAGCTGTCGTTCGCCGTGGTTCCCCTGATCCTGCTTGTCTCCGACCGGCGCTGGATGGGCCAGTATGTGATCAAGGCGCTCACATCGGCCCTCGCGTGGGTGGTTGCGGTGGTCATCGTCGCCCTCAACTTGGTGCTCGCCTTCCAGGAGATCGCGGGTTGGATGCACAGCGCCGGGGACTGGGCGTGGGTGCTGTGGGTGACCGTGGTGCCGGCGGCGGCAGGCCTCATCGGTCTGCTCGGCTGGGTCACCGTGGTCCCGATCCTCGAGCGACGCCGCGGTGAGCCCACGCCGGACAGTGACGGCGTCCACGGTCCGCTCGCCATGCCCGACGTGCGGTCGCTGGCGAGCCCGAACCGGATCGCGGTCGCGGTGGACTTCTCGATCGCCGACGGCGGCGTGCTCTCCTATGCCGTGACGCTCGCCCGCGCTGCCGGGCGCGGCGCCGAGGTGGTGCTTCTGCACGTGGTGGAGTCCGGCGGCGCCCGTCTGTTCGGCGGCGAGCACAGCGGTCAGGAGGCGCAGTCCGACCAGGACAGGCTCGAGCTCTACACCACGGAGCTCACCGAGCTCGGAGTGACGGTGAGCTACGACCTCGGATTCGGTGAGACCACTGCGGAGCTCGCGGAGCTCGTGCGGCGGCACCATGCCGACCTGGTGGTGATGGGCAGCCACGGTCACGGGCGGGTCGGGGACTTCGTCCACGGCACCTCGGTCGAACGGCTGCGCCACCGCCTCGACATTCCGGTACTCGTTGTCCCGGCGGGACCGTCGGCCGCGGCGCGTCCCAGTGAAGGGTCGTCCGCGGACGACTGAGATCGGCCGCAGAATCGACCTGGGGGTGGACGGTGAGCACCGAGAAGGATCTGTCACGTTACCGGGACAACCTCACGGCCGAGCGGGACGCAGCGGACCTCTACGAACGCCTCGCGGCCGCGGAGACGAGCCCCGAGCTCGCCAGAGTCTATCGCCGGCTGGCGGCCACCGAGAGCCGGCACGCCCAGGAGTGGGCGCGGCGAATCGAGGCGGCCGGCGGGAAAGTTCCGCGCCATCGCACCAGCTGGCACACGCGCACCTACGGCTGGCTGGCACGGCGTTTCGGACCGGCGCTGGTGGTTCCGAGTCTGGCTGCGGTCGAGCGCCGTGCTGCCGGCGGGTACCAGGGTCAGGCGGAGGCGGAGGCGGTCGGCATGCCGGCCGAGGAACGCTCCCACGCGCGGGTATTCAGTGCGTTGGCGCGGCGCGCATCGCGCGGCCTCGAGGGCAGCGCGGTGGCACGCTACGAGGGGCGCCACCGCTCGATGGGCGGCAACGCCCTGCGCGCCGGCGTGCTCGGCGGCAATGATGGGCTGGTCTCCAACCTGAGCCTGGTGATGGGGGTCGCCGGGGCCGAGATGAGCGGCTCCGGCGTACTCCTGACCGGGCTTGCAGGTTTGCTCGCGGGCGCACTCTCCATGGCCCTCGGGGAGTGGCTCTCGGTGCAGAGCTCGCGCGAGCTCTTCCAGCACCAGATCGGGATCGAGCGCCGCGAGCTCGAGGAGTACCCGGACGAAGAGAAAGAGGAGCTCGCTCTGATCTATCAGGCCAAGGGAATGGCAGCGGAGGAGGCGTCGGTGCTCGCCGAGCGTCTGCTGTCGGACGAGGCCACCGCCCTCGACACGCTGTCCCGCGAGGAGCTCGGCATCGATCCGGAGGAGCTCGGCGGCTCCGCCTGGGAGGCAGCCCTGACGTCGTTCGTGCTCTTCGCCATCGGCGCGATCATCCCGGTCGTGCCGTTCTTCTTCACCGGCGGTTGGGTCGGCGTGGCCTGGAGCGCGGGCCTGAGCGCGATCGGCCTCTATGTGATCGGCGCCGGCATGACCCTGGTGACCGGCCGCAACGCGCTCCACTCCGGCC
>CAZQYU010000321.1:0-4265 GCA_964597585.1 uncultured Thermoanaerobaculia bacterium | reverse complement strand
CACGCCGCCGTTTTCACGGTCGGTCCCGGGGGGACGCACACGACCCTCCAGGCCGCGATCGATGCTGCGGTCGCGGCCGGAGGCGACAACGAGATCCGGATCGGGACCGGAACCTGGAGCGCGGATCTGAGCGTTCCCCGGGCGCTCGGCGACGGCGCGCTGCGGATCAGTGGCGGCTGGCTGCCGGGGTTCGGCGCCCGCTCGAGCGACCCCGCGATGACCGCCATCGACGGCGGCGGCGCGGGCACCGGCTTCGACATCCGGCTGAGCGGTGGCACGCTCGTGCTCGAGGGGCTCACGGTAACCCACACAGGACGAGCCCTGTACCTCGATCTCGACGGCACGGCGGCGGTGTCCATCACCGGCCTCCGCCTGATCGACAACCGGGACGAGGGCGACGGCAGCCGGGCAGGCGCGGGCATGGTCGCGAGCGTCTTCGGCGGTTCGAGCCTCGAGCTCGACGACGTGGTGGTGGCGGAGAACGCCGCCCGATCGGCCGGCAACGGGACGTCGGTCGGCTCTGGGCTGTGGATCGGGGCCCACGATGACGGCAGGGTCTCCCTGAGCCGGGTGCTGTGCGTGGACAACCAGGCCGAAACGGCGTCGAACCAGATCACCGGCATCGGTATCTACCTCAACCTGGAAGGCCACGCGTCGGCGGAGGTGCTCGACTCGACCTTCGTCCGCAATCTGGCCGCCGAGTCCCAGGGCGCGGGCATGGTCGGGCTCGGTGGGGCGCTATGGATCAGAGACTCCGCCTCACTGATCGTCGCACGCACCGCCTGGCTCGGCAACGGCACCTCCGCCGAGCGATACTCCACCCAGCTCTCGCTCATCGCCAGTAACACCTCGACCCTCGAGCTGCGCGACTCGGTGATTGCCGACGGCGTCGGCACGAACATGTCCGGTGTCGTCCTGGACGAGCGCGACACCGGAACCCTGCGGATGATCGGCTGCACCGTCGCCGACAACCCAAAGTACGGGGTCACCGTCTCCCGGCAAGACGGCGAGCTGACGCTCGCCAACTCAATCCTGTTCGGTAACGGCACGAATACCTTCGTCCCCGACGGATTCACGCCGCTCGCCTCCCTGGTCGGTGTGGACCCCATGTTCACCGACCCAGGACACTGGGACTTCCGTTTGCGGACCGGTTCACCGGCGATCGGCGCGGGCAGCGCCGCCCCGCCCGGCGGCCTGTCCGCCACCGACATACTGGGCCTGCCGCGGGTCATGGACGGCGCGGTCGACATCGGCGCCCACGAGTACCGTCTGCCCACCTCGCGGGTCGCGGTCGTGACCCATGCGTCGGGTTTCGGCGGCACGCCGTGGCGCTCCGACCTCGCCTTCGCCAACCTGACCGCGGAGTCTGTCCCGGTGACGCTCACCGTGAGCCAGTCCGGCTCCCGGCAGGCCGTCTCGACGACGGCCGCGGCGGACAGCTCGGCCGACTTCAGCGACGTGCTGGTCGGCCGTTTCGGCCTCGACCCCGGCACCGCCCGATCCGGGTCGCTCGAGATCACGACCTCGTCGCCCGCCGTCGTCTGGACCTCGCGCACCTTTGCCGCACCCGGCGGAGGCGGTACCTACGGCCAGTCGCTGCCTGCGGTCTCTCCCGGGGACCTGCTGGCGCCGGGCGAGCTCGGCGTCCTGCCCCTGGTGCGCAGCGACGCCCGCTTCTACACCAACCTCGGCGTGGTCAACGGAACCGGATCGCCGTGCACCGTCCGGGTCGGCCTGTGGGGCTCGAGCGGATTGCAGCTGGGATCGAGCCGTGATGTGACGGTGCCCGCCTGGGAGTGGCTCCAGCTCAACGATCTCTTCACCCAACTCGGCGCCGCTGCTGCCTCGGCCGCCTCTGCCACGGTGGAGGTGCTCACGCCGGGCGGCGCGGCCTGGTCCTACGCCTCGATCATCGACCGCACCACCAAGGACCCGACCACGGTCCCGGTCCAGCGCACGGTTGCCGGGGGGCTGTCGGTGCGCCTGCCGGCCGTCGTCCACCTGTCCGGTATCGGCGGCACCCCGTGGCGGACCGCTTTCGCCGTCTCCGCACCGGGCGGACGGCCGGCCCACCTGACCCTGGTCTATCGCGAGGGCGGCAGCTTCCTGGTGCGGACGGCGACCGTGCCGGCCGGCGGCGCTGCGGCCTGGGACGACCTCCTGGTCGAGCTCTTCGGCCTCGACTCTGACGCCTCCTCGGCGGGCTCGCTGGAGCTCGTCTCGGACATCCCGGTGGCGACGGCCGGTCGCGCCTACGCCGACCGCGGCGCCGACGGGACCTACGGCCAGGCGCTTCCGGCCCTCCGGGTTGGGCTCGACGGGCTCACCTCCGTCGCCCCCGGCGTGCTGCCGCAGATCCGAAGCGACGGCGCCGCCTACACCAACATCGGCTTTCTCAACCTCGGCTCGGGTGCGAGTGATGTGCGCATCACGCTGCTCGACGGCGCCGGCAGCCCGCTCGGCACGCCGATCACGAGCACCGTCGAGGTGGGCGCCTGGCTCCAGGTGACCGACGTCTTCGCCCTCGCCGGCGCCGGGTCGACTTCGAACGCGGCGGCCCTGGTCGAGGTGCTGACCCCCGGCGGCCGGTTGTGGGCCTACGCCTCCGTCATCGACCGCACCAGCCGCGACCCGACCACGGTCCCGGTAGCTCCGGTGTGGGCGGCAGCGCCCGGGAACGGGTAGCTCACTCGAGGCGTGAGCGAACCAGGTCCCTCACCCCCAGACTCCCGGGCCCCGTGGACCGGTCCCCGGATGCCCGTCGCCTTCGTCGGGCACGGGAACCCGATGAACGCGATCGAGGACACGCCCTACAGCCGCGCCTGGGCCGAGGTCGCCCGGACTCTGCCGCGGCCGCGCGCCGTGCTGTGCGTCTCGGCCCACTGGGAGACGCCCGGCGTGCGGGTCCACGCGTCGCCCGCACCACGGACCGTCCACGACTTCTGCGGGTTTCCACCTGCGCTCTTCGACATCGGGTACCCCGCGCCGGGCTCGCCAGAGCTCGCCGACCGGGTCCGAAATCTGCTCCATCCGGCACCGGTCGCGCTCGACACCTCGTGGGGCCTCGACCACGGTGCGTGGTCGGTGCTGCGTCGCATGTACCCGTTGGCTGAGATCCCGGTCGTCCAGCTCAGCCTCGACACCGGCCGCGACGCCGCCGGGCACATGGCCCTGGCCGCCGGTCTGTCAGCCCTGCGCGACGAAGGTGTGCTGGTGCTCGGCAGCGGCAACATGGTGCACAACCTCGGCGTGATGACCTGGAGCGAGGAGGCCTTCGACTGGGCGGAGGAGGCCGACAACACGCTCGCCCGGCTCATCCTCGCCCGAGACGACGAGGCCGTCCGCCGTTTTCCGCGGTCGTCGCCTGCGGCCCGCCTTGCGGTCCCGACCGCCGAGCACTTCCTTCCCCTGCTCTACGTGCTTGGCTGCGCAGCCCGAGATGAGCCGGTGCGCTTCTTCGCCGAGGGGATCACGCTCGGCTCCATGTCGATGCGCTCACTGATCGTCGGTTGAAACCTCGTCGATGGTCACCGACTGAAACAGCCCCTCGGCGATCCAGCCGCGGAACCAGCCGAAGATTGTCTGCTCGCGCTGAGTCGAGCGGAGCTGCCGCGCCGCCGCCGCCACGGCCTCCCCGAGCGGCGTCCCGTCGGCAAGCGACTTCAGCAGGGTGAACTCCGTGCGGCCGAGCTCGAGGCGCAGGACCGAGTAGTCGCGTCGGTAGACCGCCAGCCAGGTCGCACGGCGGCGCGGCGCCGGCGCCGGACGGCCGCGCTTGGCGGCCTCGAGGTGGGGCACCACGGCGTGGCGCAGCTCGAGCAGGCGCAGGGCCGCGATCGGCGCGAGACGGGCTCCGGGCCACGCCTCGGGCGGCACCGCCTGGGCCCCGTCCGGCCCGAGGATCGGCGTCTCCTCGGCGTCGAAGGCCTCGGTGATCGCGAGCTCGGTCCGTGCGAGGTCGTGAAGGAAGGCCGAGTGCTCGCGTTCCGGTTCTTCGAGGAAGAAACGTGGAAGGTGGTCGCCGAGCCGATTCAGCGTGTAGCTCCGCGAGGGGAAGCGCTCGACGTACTCGCGGACCAGCTCCTCGAACGCTTCCTCGCCGAGAAAGTGGCGCACCGTCGGGTAGTCGGTCTCGAGCGCCTCGACCATGCGCATCAGGTACATCCCATGGTAGATCTCGACCCGCTCCGCGGGCGAGAGCGAGTGCGAAGGGCGGATCAGCTCGCCGAGCCGCTCGGCGGCCAGCTCGCTCGCCGCCTCCGGCG
>CAZQYU010000320.1:0-4266 GCA_964597585.1 uncultured Thermoanaerobaculia bacterium | reverse complement strand
ACGCCTGGTGCTGGCGGTCGACCACGTCGGGATCAAGCCGCTCTACGTCGCCGAGGGTGGGGGCCGGCTGCGGTTCGCCTCGGAGGCGAAGGCGCTGTTCGCCGACCCCGCGCTGCCGCGGCGGATCGACCTCGCGGCGGTCGACACCTACCTCACATTCGGCTACATGGTCGGCCCGGACACCCTGCTCGAGGGCGTCCGGAGGCTGCCGCCAGGGCACGCGATGGTGGTGGAGGGGGGCACCGCCCGGTTGGTGCGCCACTTCACTTTGCGCTACCCGCCGGCCTTGCAGCGGCCTCTTGACGCGAGGGCCGTGGTCGAAGAGGCGCGGACCCGTTTCCGCGAGGCGGTCCGTCTGCACCTCCGCAGCGACGTTCCGTTGGGTCTCTTCCTGAGCGGCGGGATCGACTCGACTGCGGTCCTCGGCGCGATGCACGCCGAGGCGGGCGGCCGGGTGAAGACGTTCACCGTCGGCTACCTCGCGAGCGACGGATCCGTGCCCTCGGCAGACGAGACCGTTGCCGCGCGGCGCGCGGCGGCGCACTTCGGCACTGATCACCACGAGCTCCGGCTTTCGGCCGAGGACTGGTGGACCACCCTCGGCGAGTACGTGAGCGCCCATGACGAGCCCAACGCCAACCCCTCGATGGTCTCGCTGCAGGCTCTCTCCCGGGTCGCCGCCCGGGAGGTCAAGGTCGCGCTCAACGGCACCGGCGGCGACGAGCTGTACGCCGGCTACCGCGCGCACCGCGTCCACCCGCGGCTGCTGCGCGCCGGGGCGGTCGTGGCGCGGACCACACCTCGGGCGTTGCGGCGGTGGGCGGCCGGTCCGCTGTGGCAGCGGGTCGAGGCGACGCTTCCCGCGCTCCGGCGGCGGCGGCTCCTCGGTGCGCTGCCGCCGGTCCTCGCCGAGCTCAGGACGATCCTCCTCCCGCCCGACGAGGCGCTGCGCCGGCTCGCGTCCTTCGACGGGTGGACCTTCTCTGACACGGTCCGCAACCGGATCTACAGCGCCGACCTTCTCGACACCTGCACGCGTGCCCGGCACATGGAAACCGCCTTCGAGGAGATCCTCTCGGCGAATGCCGCGCTCGGGCCCGCGGACCTCGTGCACGCGCTGACGATCGCCACCTGGCTGCCCGGCAACGGCCTGCTCGCGCTTGACAAGGTGACCATGGCCCACGGTCTCGAGGCCCGCGTGCCGTTCTTCGACCCGCCGCTGCTCGCATTTGCCACCGGCATCTCTCACCGCATGCGGACGCGCGGCAACAAGTGGGTGCTGCGCGAGGCGGTCCGCCCTGACCTTCCAGAGTTCGCCGTCGCGCGGCCGAAGCGGGCGTTCGAGACGCCG
This sequence comes from uncultured Thermoanaerobaculia bacterium, assembly GCA_964597585.1. Classification (GTDB taxonomy): domain Bacteria; phylum Acidobacteriota; class Thermoanaerobaculia; order Thermoanaerobaculales; family Sulfomarinibacteraceae; genus CAVSIS01. The sequence continues at coordinate 2,915 of CAZQYU010000320.1, read as the reverse complement.
ATCCGGTCGTGGTTCGACCACGAGCTGGCGCCGCGGATCCGGGAGGTGCTGCTCGACCCGCGCAGCCTCGGTCGGGGCATCCTGCGACCAGCGGCCGTCGAGCGCCTGGTCGCCCGGCACGTTCGGGGCGAGGCCGATTCCACCGAGATCGTCTTTCGCCTGCTCGTGCTGGAGCTGTGGCACCGGCAGGTCCTCGAGGCGGTCGGGACGGCGCCGTGAAGATCCTCTTCGTCGCCTCGCTCCACCATCCGCCGCAGGGGACGGGTGGGCGCCGGCCAGGGTATGCCGACGATCTCCTCTTTCCGATCTCGCAGGCGCACGCCTTCTGGGTCAAGGCGCTGCGCGCGGCCGGCCACACGTGCGACGTCGTCTGGCGATCGACGAGCGTCTACCCGTGGGCGAGGCAGAAGCCGTTGCGCATGACCGAGCGGCTGACGATCCGGCGCGCGGTGTCGGCGGCGGCTGCGCTCGTGCCGCGGCTGAGCCCGGACCTGCGGCTGCGCAACCGCGCCCTGCTGCGACGCTGCGCGGACGACCCGCCCGACGTGGTGATCGTGGTCGGCGGCAATTCCGTCGTGTTTCCCGAGACCCTCGCCCGGATCAGGGCCGAGGGCGCGGTCATCGTTCTGACCTGCGGCACGTCCCCGGTGGTGTTCTCACACGCCCTCGAGCGCGCCGCCGCGCCGCTGTATGACCTGGTGGTCGCCAACGACCGCTACCACGCCGTCCAGTGGCGCGAGCTCGGCGCCTGCCGCGCCGAGGTGCTGCCGATGTCGGCCGTCGACCCCGACGTCCACCGGCCGTATGAGCTGACCGCCGCCCAGCGTGAAGCCTACGGCTGCGACGTCGGCTTCGTCGGCACCCTGGTGCCGCAGCGGCTGTACTCCGAACGCGTGGCCGCACTCGAGGCGCTCGTCCAATTCGACCTCAAGATCTGGAGCGTCCACGAGGTGCCGTCGTCGCTGCGCGACAAGGCCCGGGGGCCGCTGCTCGGGGAGCCGATGTTGCGCGCACTGTGCGGCGCACGGATCGTGGTCAACCCCCACGGCGACTTCATGCGCTGGGGCGGGAACATGCGCCTGTTCGAAGCGTGCGGCGTCGGCTCCTTCCAGATCGTCGACGACCGTCCCGGCGTCTCGGAGTGGTTCACGCCCGGCGAGCACCTGGTGACCTACCGCGACCCGGCCCAGCTGCGCGAGCTGGTCGCCCACTTCCTCGACCTCGACCAGGAGCGGGAGCGCATCGCCCGCGCGGGCCGCGAGCACGTCCTGGCGCACCACACTTACGCCCACCGCATGGCGGCGCTCGTCCGGCTCGTCGAGGAGGTCCGTGCACAGCGGTCCGGCCCGGGGGTTCGAGGAACGGCGAGATGACGTCGGCGCGCGTCGTGCACGTGTGCAAGGTGAGCGGCATCGCGGGCGCCGAGAACCACCTCTTGAGCCTGCTCCCCGGGCTCGCCGCGCGGGGACTCGGGGTGCACATGCTCGTGCTCGGCTCTGAGCCCGAGACCCGCGGTTTCCGTGCCCGCCTGGCAGAGGTCGGCGTCGCCGTTGACCGGGTGTCGATCCGGGCGCCCCTCGACCCGGTCACGGTCCGCGACCTGACCCGCCGCCTCCGAGCGCTCGCACCGGCGCTGGTCCACACCCACCTCATCCACGCCGATCTCCACGGCCAGGCGGCCGCGCTGCGGGTCCCCGGTGCGCGCCGTGTCTCGTCCCGCCACAACACCGATCCCTTCCGCCGCCGGGCGGTCATCCGATGGCTCGACGGTCGCGTGCTGCGTCGCGTCGACCGGGTGATTGCCATCTCCTGCGCCGTGGCGCGGTTCACCGTCGAGGTCGAGGGCGCGGAGCCGGCCACGCTGCGCACTGTGCCCTACGGGCTCGACCCTCCGACCCCGTCCCCCGAGGCGGGCCGTGCAGCCCTTCGGACGCTGGGCCTCGAGCGCCACGGCCCTGTGATCGCCATGGTCGGTCGCGCGGTCCCCCAGAAGGGGATCGACGTGCTGCTCGAGGCCTTTCCGCGGGTGCTGGTCGCGTATCCCGCCGCGCGGCTCGTCATCGTCGGCGATGGGCCGCAGCGGCCGGCGCTCGAGCGGCGTGCGCGGCGGCTGGGGCTCGGCGAGGCGGTCCTGTTCACGGGCTGGGTCGACCGGGCCGCGAACCTCTTGTCCGCCTGCGAGGTGGTCGTGATCCCGTCGCGCTGGGAGGGCTTCGGCATGGTCGCGCTCGAGGCGATGGCCGCCGGGCGACCGATCGTCGCCAGCCGCGTCGACGCGCTCGAGGAGGTCGTCGTGGACGGCGAGACCGGAGTGCTGGTGCCTGCCGGCGAGCCCCATGCGCTGGCCGATGCGGTGGGGGCATTGCTCTCCGATCCGGAACGCGCGGCGGCGTTCGGCCGCGCCGGCTGCCGGCGGCTCGAGACGGAGTTCTCGGTCGAGCGGATGGTGCGGCGGACGGTCGCGGTCTACGACGAGCTGCTGACGCCCTCGGGCGACGACCAGTCGTGCCTCCGGCGCGGGTGCTCGAGCACCCAGCGGTAGACCGCCTCGACGTCGTCGACCAGGCGGTCGAGACCGTGGCAGCGACGGACGTAGCGGCGTCCCTCCTCGACCAGGGCGCGGCGCCGTGCGGGCTCCGCGATGAGGAGCTCGACGGCCGCCGCGAACGCCTCCGGGTCCCGGCCCTCGACCAGCACGCCGCGAGGCTGCTCGGAGCGCCGGAACGTCCGGTCCTCGACCGGCCCGTGCCACTCCCGGAGCAGGATGTCGGGCACCCCGCCCACCGCCGTTGCGACCACGGGACGCCCCGCCGCCATCGCCTCCAGCAGTGCCAGCGGCGTGCCCTCCTGGCGGCTGGTCAGGGCGACCGCGTCGAGGCCCGCGTAGACCCGCGCGAGGTCGGTCCGCAGACCCA
>CAZQYU010000319.1:0-4283 GCA_964597585.1 uncultured Thermoanaerobaculia bacterium | reverse complement strand
TGTACGACGCGTGGGGCCGCCCGGACCTGGCGGCGCGCTATCGCGCGAAGTGAGGATTACGGACATCGGAGGGACGCGATGAAGTCGGATCTATCCACCTCGCTCGGGTTGCTCGTTCTTCGGCTCGGCGCCGGCGGCTTCCTGCTCGCGGCGCACGGCTGGGGCAAGCTGATCGGCTTCTCCGACCTGCTCGGGCGGTTCCCCGACCCGATCGGCCTCGGCCCCGGGGTCAGCCTGACCCTCGCCGTCTTCGCCGAGGCGTTGTGCTCGCTGCTTCTGGTGCTGGGGCTCGGAACGCGCTTCGCGGCGGTCCCGCCGCTGATTACGATGCTGGTGGCGGCGTTCGTGGTCCATGGCGGCGATCCGTGGTCGAAAAAGGAGCTCGCACTGCTGTACGCGATCCCCTTCCTCACGCTGATTCTCACGGGCGGCGGACGGTTCGCGCTCGAGCGCTTTGTGAGGGGAAAAAGGGCGTAGGAAGCGAGACGCGAGACATCTCGAACGGCACGACGGGGTGCATGGTGACGTGGACGGTTCGCCGCTGGTCGGCCTGGGTCGACTGGGTGGCCCGTTCCGGTTCCTCCTGAGACCGATCTCAGGAAGACTCCCCTGACAGGTCCGGCGTCCTGCCCCAAGCGGTGCCACCCGTCACGTGTCGCGTCTCGTGCTCGCCGATCCTCCAGCCTTCTCCCTAGCCCGAGGCTCGCCGCTACAGCACCGGGGCGATCGTCGTTGGGTCGTTAGTGACGTTGTTCACCACCGAGCCAATGACGAGCACACCGCTGCCCGACTCCACGGTCACCCGGGCAGAGCCAGCTCCGACGTCGGTCAGTCCTGCCCTGGCGTAGAACGACCGGTTGTCCTGCTTCCACTCGCCGGGCGCCAGCGTGACCACGAAGCTGGCGACCTCGGCCCCTTCGGCGTTGAACAGACGCACCGTAACCGTCGCCGAGGTGTCGCCGGTGTTGGTGAGCGAGATGTTGGTACGGTAGGCGGCGTTCTCGGTCAGCTCGGTGAGCCATGCGGACTGCCCGGCGGATAGCCCGCTCCCAGCCGGGTAGCCGTCGAGTCCCTGACCGAGCGTGCCGTTGGCGAAGCACGGCTGGCCCGCCGCGACCTGGTTGTAGGTGCGCGAGCTGACCACCACCGGCCGGTCCGACACCACCTCGATGGCTGCGGACCCCGAGAAAGCGACCATCCCGACCACGTCGGTCAGGATGCTCTGGTCGCCCGACCCGACGGTGAAGCTGGCCTCGAGCACCCCACCGGGGGCGTGGACCCGCACCGTGACCGTCGCCTGACCGGAGGAGGCGTTGAGGATGCCGAGGTCGGTGCGCCACCTGCTGTCGTTGGCACCGTTCGCGTGGCTGCCCACCAGCACCCAGTTGGTGGCGGCGCCGGCGCCGTCCACCTTCACCATCGGGATCGTGGTCGGGTCGTTGGTGATGTTGTCGACGACCGAGCCGACGACGATGATGCCGCTGCCCTCCTCCACCGTGACCTTGGCGTATCCCCGCGCGATGTCGCTGCGCCCTGCGAGCTGGAAGAACGCCCGGTCCTGCTGGGTCCACTGTCCGGGCTCGAGCTCGACCGACGAGGTCGCGAGGAGCCTCCCGGTCTCGTCGTAAAGCCGCAGCGTGAGGCGCGCGTGCGCCGCGCCGGTGTTGGTGAAGGAGATGTTGGTCCGGTAGGCGGCGGTCTCGACCAGCTGCGGCAGCCACGCGCTCTCACCAGCGAGCAGCGTGTCGCGGCTCGGGAACGAGCCGAAGCCCTGGCCGAGGGTGCCGCCGGCGTAGCAGGCGGCTGCGGCGGCGACGAGATTGTAGGTGCGAGAGGTCACCTTGATCTCACGGTCGGCGAGGACCTCGAGTGCGCCGCTGCCGGACCCGCCGAGCAGGCCGACCACGTCCTCGAGGATGAGCTGACCGCCGGGCACCACGTCCCAGGTCCCCGACACCACGCCCGCGTTGCCATGGAAGCGGACCTCGACATGGGCGGTGCCCGCTTCCGGGTTGAACAACCCGAGATCGGTGCGCCAGATGCTGCCGTTGGCGCCGTTCGCGCGACTGCCGACCAGCACCCAGGACTGCGCCCGGGACATCAGCTTGGCTACGATGACGCCGTCCCCGGTGGCGTTCCCTCCGATCGTCGTGCCGATCGGAAAGGTGTCGCTGACGATGCCGGCGGTCGCCCCGGTGACGAAGACACTGCCGTCGGGGCCGTCGGCGACGCCGTAGAGGACATCGGAGTCGGTGCCGCCGAGGTACGTCGAGTAGATCAATGACGACGCGCCCGCCTTCCACGGGTCCAGGCGGGCGACGAAGAGGTCGGTGCCGTCCGAGCGGCGCGACTGGTAGGCCAGGCGCAGCGGCAGGTCATCCGACTGGGTCGGACCGGCGATGACGACCGTCTTGTCGGCGCCGACGTCGAGATCGTAGGCGACGTCCCGAGCCGATCCGCCGAAGTACGAGCTGTAGACGAGCGTCCTGCCGTCGTCGGCGAGGACGGACAAGAAGCCGTCGCGAGGTACCGGCTCGGCCGCGGAGGCATTGGTGGTCTGATACGCGTTGGCGAGCGGGAAGTCGCTCGAGCCGGTCCAGCCGGTGATGTAGACGTTGCGCTCGGCGTCGATGCCGACGCCGAACGCCTGGTCCGAGTCGGAGCCGCCGAGGTAGGTCGAGTAGACCAACGATGAGCTGCCGATCGTGGTGGTGTCCAGCTTGGCCGCCACCGCGTCCGAGCTGCCGTCCCTGGAGGTGCCGAACGCGCTGCGGGTCGGGAAGTTGGATGACAGCGTGCCGCCAACCAACCAGGCACGGCCCGCGTTGTCGACGGCCACGTCGCCGGAGTACTCGGCGCCGCTGCCGCCGAGGTAGGTGCTGTAGAGGATCTGAGACCCGTCCGAGGGGAGCTTGACCAACACGATGTCGCTCAGGCCAGCTCGCGAGCCCTGGTAGCCGTTGACGACGGGAAAGTCCTCCGAGTCGCTGGTCCCCGCGACGTAAATGTTGCCGCCGTCGTCGACGTCCACACCCATGGAGTTCAGGCGGGTGCCAAAGTCGACCAATCCGGCGCTCTCATCGCGGCTTCCGCCGAGGTAGGTCGAGAAGACCAGCGCATTGCCCGCGGAGGCGAGCTTCGCGATGAAGAGATCGTTGCACGGGCCCGAAGAGCAGCTCTGCCCCCCCTGGGCGGCCTGAATCGGGTTCGAGGTAGGGAAGTCGGTGGACTCCGTGCTGCCGGCGATCACGATGTTGCCCTGGGGATCGAGCGCGATCGCGTCGGCAACGTCCTGTCCGGCGCCGCCAAGGTAGGTCATGAAAAGCACGGTCTGGCCGTCCGGAGCGAGCTTGAAGACGAAGGCGTCGCCAAGGTTGGAAGGGTTGGCGGGTCCAGCATACGTAGCCTGCGGCGGGCCCGCGCTGGGGAAGTCGGCGGACAACGTCGAGCCGGTCACGTAGGCGTTGCCCTGGGCATCGACCACGATGTCTCGGCCCTCATCGCCCTTGCCCCCGCCGACCAGGGTCGCGAACTCGAGGTAAGGGTCGATCACCAGCGGCAGCGCCGGATCGTACTCGCCGAGCGCGAATCCGACCTTGTCGTCGTCCGCGAGCCGGTAGTGCGCCTCGACGGGCACGCGCTCGCCCTTCCTTTCCTGCCAGGCGACCGGCGAGGTTTCCTTCAGGCTCGCGCCCCCGGCGATGAGGGTGAGGTCGCCGTTGCCCTCCCGCCGGACGGCGTCGATGCCGGAGTACCGCCAGCGGATCCGCGAGGGATCGGCGCCGGGGGCGAGGACGAAGGTGCCCTTGAGGGCGGTCTCGCTCCCCTCGAAGCGCAGGTCAGTGCCGTCGTAGAGCTCGTGCAGCACAAGGACGCCGAAGGTCGGGATGTCCGAGCGCCAGGAGGACGGGTCCGCCCCGAGGAAGTAGTTGGCCGTCCCCGGCAGCGACTCGAGGCCCTCGAAGGCCGCGGCGCCGGCAGTGCCGAAGAACTGCAGGCTCACGGTGCGGCCATGGGCGGGAAGCGCCAGCGACACACGCCTCGCCGAGAAAGCGACCGACGCCCCAGGCGTGTGCGCGAGCCATGCAGTCTCTGCCCCGGCCTGGCCGCGGTTCGGCACGAACGCCATCCCGACCGCAGCACGCTCCGACGCGGTCACGCCAACCGCCAGCGCAGTCAAGAAGACGAACATCAAGATCCGGCGGATACGTCGAAACGTCATGGCCCCTCTCCCGTTCGGACGGTCTGCCGCCCAACTATGTTTGTTATTGAGAATCAATATA
>CAZQYU010000318.1:2841-4324 GCA_964597585.1 uncultured Thermoanaerobaculia bacterium | reverse complement strand
TCAGCCACAGCGCCACAAGCCGCCACCAGTACGCCCGCTTGAGCCCCAGCCTTGGTTCTGCTCGCAACGGCTTCACCCGACCCTCCTTCTGTCCGTCTCCCAGCTTCCAGTCTAGCCTGCACTCCTGTCGGCTCAGCGCTGACAGGCACCTCCGCGCCCTCGTCACGTGATGTGGTGAGAAACGCAGATCAGCGGAGGCGGAGCTGACCTCAGAAGCACGGGATCTCGCCTGCGAATCCGGGCAGACCGCCGACGCGGACAGACCCAGCCGTGTCTCCCTCTGTCGTCACCTCGACGGCGCGGACGACGTAGCGCAGGGTGCCGCCGGGGCGGGTGGCGTCGAGCGGATAGCAGGTGACGAGGGTGAGCACCCCGGACGCGGGCGCCAGGACCCAGGTGTCGTCCTCGCGGACCACTGCGGTCTCCCGGACCGCGTAGCGCCGACGGCAGCCTCGGCCGGTCTCCAAACGGAGCTCGTCGCCGAGCCTGAGCTCGCCGAGGAAACGGAACACGGTGTCACGGTGCCCGGCGAGGGCGACGTTACCCGGCTGGCCCGGCGACGCGGTGCCGTCCACGAGGCCGGGGGCGAACGCGAGGGCGGTGCCCTCGGCGCCGTCGAGGACGATCTCGTCGATCTTCAGGCGGGGCACCAGCAGCCGAGCCACCGGCCAGGTGCGGGCCCACGGCCAGGGACGGACCGGCGTTGCACCGGTCCGCGCCCAGGCCGCGCGGAGGAGGAGTTGCGCGGCGGCCGCCTTGGCCGGAATGTAGAGGCCCAGGCCGAAGCTGAGAGCCCCGGCCAGGGCCATAGTCGCCGCAGCGGCGCGCAGGGCTCTCACGACCGCCACCGCCGCACCAGGAGGAACGGGAGCCCTCCCAGAAGGACGAGAACCAGACCGGCGGCGCGCAGCAGCGGTGCCGCGGTGCCGGTGCGCGGGAGAACGCTGTCGGGGGCCGCCACCTGGAGTGCGGTGAGGTCCGTGGGAATCCCCTCGCGCAGGCTCACCGCGACGATCTGGCGCTTCAGCTCGGGATCACGCAGGCGGCGGTACTCGGCGGTCCATGCGTCGAGTCGCTCGCGGTAGAACCCCTGCCGGACGGCGTGGCCGAGACGGGAGGCCGGGTCGAGCAGCTCCACCGGGACCTTCCGTCCGAACGGGTGGCCGGCGGCGGCGAGAGTGAGGTCAAGGGGTTCCGCGCCGCGCCCCGGAAGGAACACGCGCAGGAGTCCGCCCTGGGCAGTGCGCCGGGGGACACCATCCGGCAACAGCTCCTCGCCTGCCTGCTGGATGGAACGCAGCTCGAGCACCGGCAGCACCAACTGGTCGGCGAGTGCATCGAGGTCGGCGGCCGGGTCGATGTCCGGCTGGTAGAGAAGCGCGTCCCGGCCGATCGCGTCGCCGAAGAAGACGAGCTCGTCGGCGTCGGCCAGGAAGACCGTCTCCAGGTCGCGCTCGGCAAGGAGGCCGAGGACCTGGGGATC
>CAZQYU010000318.1:0-2741 GCA_964597585.1 uncultured Thermoanaerobaculia bacterium | reverse complement strand
GGGGACGCGTCGACCAGGAGCACGATGGCGGCCGGGCCCGCTGCGCCGGACGGCGCTTCGTTGAGGGCGAGACGAACCTGGAGGGCATAGCTGCCGTCGTCCAGCTCCACACCCTCTGCTTCGGTCAGCAGCGGGGGCGCCTCGGTGGCCCACCAGATCTCCACCGCCTGCTCGGCCGAGAACGCGAACTCCGCGGAACGGGCCTCGCGGCGACGCTCGAGCGCCTTGGCTCCGTCGACCCCCAGCGCCCTCAGAGGCTCGCTGGTCTCGGCACGGACCACGACTGTGGAGGCAAGGCGGGCGTGGCCGAGGAACGAGTCGAGGGGAAGCCGAAGATGTGAGCGGCCCCTTTCGGTGACCACCGGCAGCGAGAGCGTCGTCGTCACCTCCTGCTGGGCGCCGGCCACGACCGGGTACACCGAGAAGGAGTGGATGGTTCCCTCCCGCTGCATGAGCGCGGTCGGCCGACCGGCGTGTGCCGCCGACGCATGCTCGGCTCTGGCCAGTTCGCGTTCCTTGAGCTCGGCGGCGAGGAAGCTGCCGTCACGCCAGAAGCCGAAGGCGGTGACGACCGCCTCCCGCGGCAGGTGGAGACGGTAGTCGGCCTGGGCGAGACCGGGTCCGTCGTTGAAGAACACCTGGGTGAGCTCCACCCGGGCCTCGCCACCGTCGATCCAGACCGCTGCCGACTGGGAGACGAGCGGGAGCTGGCGGGCGGCGGTGAAGAGGCCGGCCGCGTCGTCGTCCTGGGCGGCGAGCGGGGCGGCAGCGAAGAGCAGCAGGACAACCACGAGGCGTTTCATGTCACTCACCTCCGAAAACGACATCGATGGGAGTCGACTGTGGCGGGCACTCCGGGAGCACGAAGCGCTCGAGCCCGCCCGGACCGTCGGTCGGCCAGAGCTCGACCTGGAGGCGGCCTCCACCGACCCAGACCCGGGGCGGCGCGGAGAGGGCGAATCCTGTCGGCAGACGGACCTCGAGGGTGCACGGGCCGAGGCCGGCGCCTCCGGGGCTCTGACCGAGGCCGCCGGGACCGCCCTGGCGCACCAGGATGTCGCTGAAGTCGCCGTCCTCGTGCGCCAGCCAGCTCGCGACCAGCTCCCTTCCGGTGGCGGCCGCCACGTCGGTGCCGGCGCCGGCCGAACGGGACAGCGTGTCCACGAGCGCTCCGGCTCGCTCGCGCTCGACCCTCCCGATGTGCTGGTAGCGCCCCTCGGTGGCATACGCCAGGGTGCGGAAGAACTCGACGCCGGAGGGCGGCAGCGAGCGGCAACCGATCGCGTTGATGATGATGCGGGCGCTGCGCGCCTCGGCGATGAGCTCCTCGGGCGCGGGCTGACCGGCATAGTCGAGGTGCGGCGGGGCATCACCGATCAGGTAGATCTGTCGCTCCACCATGTCAGAACGATTCCACGACATCGCGCGCAGCGCATCGGCGATGCCGGCGACCACCGACTCGGGGCCGTCACCTCCGCCCCCAGCCCTGAGCGAGGCAAGGAAGCGCTCGGCGGCGTCGACGTCCTCGGTGAGGTCGAAGGGCAGCGTCACGTAGGCGTCGCCCCGGTCACGGTAGGCGACGAAGCCGTACCGTATCCGCTGGCCGTCGCGAGCCGCGGCCAGGGATACCGCCAGCTCCTGGACCCGCTGCTGCACCTCGTGGATCTCGCCGCCCATGGAGCCGGTGGTGTCGAGCACGAAGACGACGTCGAGGTCGGCGGCGGCGGGGACCGCCGCGAGCACGACCAGCAGCGCGGCAAGGGGACGCAGAGCCCGGCGGCGGGCGCGGTGGAGGGGTGGGAGTCGCATGGCCTCGATCCTCCTTTCTGACTTCGAGGATCGGCTGCCGCTGCGGTGTGCGGGAGGCCGAGGCGCAGTGATCCGGTGGCGGATTGTGGCGGTGCCGTGGCACTCGTCCGAGATGCGGGCTGTCGCCACCTCCGGAACGCCGTGACGGATCCGCGCGGGCACTCGGCCGCACGTGAGTCAGGCCACAGCTTGTCGCCCGCTGCGGCGCTATCCTCGGCCTGGAGAAACCGCAATGCACACAACGGCCTCCAGCCCAGCCGTGAAGATCCGCACGGCGGTCGCCACGACCGCGATCGGCGCCGTCGTCACCGCCATGGTCTGCGTCGCCACGGTGCACGCCTCAACGAACATTCCCGGGGGCCGGCCGTCGTTGCGGGTCGAGTCCGAGGCACAGGGCTGTCCCGGCGTCGATGGCGCCTACGTCGCCCTGCTCGACCCGGCGCGCGGGATCCTGCTGCTTTCCGCTGCGCCCTTTCCGGGCGGAAGCCCGGCGGGAACTGCCGCTGGTCGACCGATGACGGTGGGCGTCGCCCATTCTCAACCGTGGCACGTCTCGAGGATCGGTGACGCCTCGGCACCGATCCGTGTGTGGGCTGTCCACTACGCATTCCGCGGCGAGGCTCTCCGCGGTTGCGTGGGCTTCGACAAGGACCGCTTTTCCGCCGCGGGCGACCTGGCGTCCTACGTCCACTGGCTGGTCGGCTCGGTGTACGCACACCTGCCGCAGGCCGAGCGGGAGAGCTCCCCCGCGTTCCGTCTTTCCAACCGTGGGGTCAGGCTTCGGGTCTCACACCACGGTCTCGGCACGGTCGATCTCAAGGGCAAGGAGGGAGCGACGCTGGCGTGCCGTTTCGGCAACGAAGATCGGATTTTCCTGGTCATCCCGTTCGTGCTCGACCAGGCGGAGGAACGGGTCGCCGTCGAGGTCGGCT
>CAZQYU010000317.1:0-4336 GCA_964597585.1 uncultured Thermoanaerobaculia bacterium | reverse complement strand
TCACCGGCGGGGCCGACGACCGCGGCCTGCGCGGGCTGATCACCCCGCCGCTGGTCGCCACCCTGAGCGCGGTGACGGCTGTGCTGACCGGCGTCGCCGGCCACCTGCCGCAGGTCTTCATGGACGCGGTGTCGATGGTGGGCCAGGCCGCGGTTCCCGTCGCCACCGTCGTGCTCGGCGCCTCCCTCGGCGTCGCCCGGCTCGCGCCTTCGGGGCACGGCTGGGACGCTGCGCGCCTGCTCACGGTCAAGCTCCTGCTACTGCCGGCCGTGACGGTGGCGATCGTGCTCGCCCTCGACGTCGCGGCGGTCGACCCGCTGCTGGCACGCTTCCTGGTGATCGAGTCGGCGGTGGCGCCGGCCGCCAACCTGATCCTGATGGTGCGCACCTACGGCGGCCGCGAGCGCGAGCTGTCGAGCCACATGCTGCTCGCCTATGTCGCGTGCGGGCTCACCCTTCCGGTCTGGATCGCCCTCTGGGATGTGGTCGTGCGCTGAGGAGGCCGCCTCAGGACCTGCACCCGAGGAGCAGGAGCACGGCGATGACCGCGGCCACGGCCAGGTTGACGGCGATCCCGGCGGGCTGCGGCGCGCCGTAGAGTACGGTCCCGTTGGCGATCCCGCCGGCGACGAAGGCGGTCAGCGCGACGAGGCCGAGCGGCACCCCGGACGGCCGGCGGCGCAGGACCGACACTCCCGCCCAGATGCACAGGAACGCGACCGCCACCAGCCCGATCCCGAGCACGGTCAGGTCCGCCGGTGAGGCTGCCGTCTCGCCGACGGAGCCCCTCATCGGCGTCAGCAGCACGAGGCCGCCAAAGCCGCGCGCGACGCCGAGCAGGATGATCAGGACCGAGCCCGTGACCGCGGCGATGCGGGCGCCGTGCACGACCGTTACCCCACCCTGCGCAGGAGGGCGGCGCGGTCCGCCCTCACCTTCACCCGCTCGTCGAGGTCGAATCCCTGCCCCGCGGCGACGGCCAAGGTGGCGGTGAAGTCGGCGGCGGAGACGTGGCCCCTGGGCTCGACGATGACCAGCGCCCCCCCCGGCGCGAGCGCCTCACGGAGCTCGCCGAGAAAGGCGGCGGGATCGGGCACCTCGTGGACCATGTGGAGCGCCAGCGCGAGGTCGACCCGGCCTGCGAGGTCGCCGAGGCCGAGCCCGTCGGGCCGCGCCTGGCGGATCTCGATGCGCTCGAGCAGCCCGGCACGCGCCGCGCGCCGGCGCAGGCCTGCCAGCATGCGCTCCTGGAGGTCGACCGCCACGACGCGCCCAGCCGGCCCCACCATGCGGGCGACGTCGAGGGTGAAGTAGCCCATCCCGCATCCGGGCTCGAGCACGGTCATGCTCTCGCGAACGAAGGGACCGAGCAGCTTGACTGGGCTCTCCCAGAGTCTCCGAAGAGGGTTCACTAGCCAGTACCCGAGCCACCAGGGGCAGACGCCGTGTGCCATCGTGTCGACCTCGCTTCTCAGACTGTGTGGGCTGCCGAACCGGAGAACGACGCCGCGATCCGCCGGAGCGTGTCGTTGAGCGCCACCTGGGGCCTCCAGCCGGTGAGCCGGGTCAGCCTGCCGATGTCCGGGACCCTGCGCACCATGTCCTCGAAGCCGTCCTCGTAGGCCTGCTCGAAGGGAACCAGCGTAATCAGACCCGCCGACGCAAGCCCCTCGGCATCGCTGGGTGGCGCTTCCCCCCGGACCACCGCGAGTACGCGCCGGGCGAGCTCGAGCACGGTGACCTCGTCCGTCGAGCCGACGTTGAACACGCCGCCTATCGCCCCAGGCGTTTCCGCGAGTGCGATCACTGCGGCCACCACGTCCGAGACGTCGCAGAAGCAGCGGCTCTGGCGGCCGTCGCCGTAGACGGTCAGGGGCTTCCCCGCGAGCGCCTGCTCGACGAAGCGCGGCACCACCATGCCGTAGGACCCGCTCTGCCGCGGTCCGATGGTGTTGAAGAAGCGCATGATGACCACCGGCAGTCCGGCCTGGCGATGGGACGCGAGCGCGAGGTACTCGCCGGCCGCCTTCGAGGTCGAGTAGCACCACCGCGAGCGCGTGGTCGGGCCGAGGAGGCGGTCGTCGTCCTCCTGCATCGGCAGGGCGCCGTTCTTGCCGTAGATCTCCGAGCTCGAGGCGAGCAGCACCTTGCGGCGGTGGCGCCGCGCCGCGGCGAGCACGCTGCGGGTGCCGAGGATGTTGCTTTCGATCACGTGCACGGGGTCGCGTACGATCAGGTCGACGCCGACCGCCGCGGCGAGGTGGATGACGACGTCGCATGCCGACACGAGGCCGTCGAGCACACCCTCGTTGGTGACCGTGTCGATCACGACGCGGAACCTGCGGTCGCCCTCGAGGTGGGCGATGTTGGCCAGGCAGCCGGTGGAGAGGTCGTCGAGGATCGTCACGCGCTCGCCGCGCTCGAGCAGGGCCTGGGCGAGGTGTGAACCGATGAAGCCGGCGCCGCCGGTGATCAGCACGTGCCGTGGCTCGGGTCGATCGTGCATCAGCTCGCAACCGTTTCATCGGTGACCGGAGCGTCGTCGCGCCAGCGGCGCTCGAACCAGGCGATCGCGGCCACCGCGGCCACGAGGACCGCTGCGCCGATGGCGTAGGCCTCGAGCAGCGTCGCGAAGCTGATCAGGACCGCGACCCAGCCGAGCGCACCGCCAAGCAGGTAGTGGAGCATGACGGCCTCGCGCCGGGTCCAGCCGAGCGCCACGAGCCGGTGCGACACGTGGTCGCGGCCGGGGGTCGTAAACGGGTTCAGACCGCGCCGCAGGCGCGAGATGACGACGAGGGTGGTGTCGAACACCGCGACCCCGAGTACGAGCACCGGGACCATCCAGGTGACCACCGAGACATTGTCGGGGAACCGGAGCTTGATGCCCAGCGCCGCGAGCAGAAAACCCAGGAACAGGCTCCCGGAGTCGCCCATGAAGATCCTCGCCGGGTTGAAGTTGTGGATCAGGAAGCCGAGGCAGGCGCCGAGCAGCGCGACCGCCATCGCACCGACCAGAACCTGGCCGTTGGCGACCGCCATCAGCGCGAAGCACGCCGCGGCCACTGCGCCGACCCCTCCCGCGAGCCCGTCCATGTTGTCGAGCAGGTTGAATGCGTTGGTGATGCCGACGATCCACAGCAGCGTCACCGCGAGGTTGAGCCAGGTCGGCAGGTCGAGGAGCACCTCGACGCCGGAGGCGATCAGCACGGCCGCCGCCGCCACCTGGGAGGCGAGCTTGATCGCGGGGTGGAGGGGGCGGCGGTCGTCCCACAGGCCCCACAGGGAGACCCAGGTCGCACCGACGAGGATGCTGCCGAGCTGCACCAGCTCGAGCCGCTCGGGAGAGAGCATCAGCGACACGACCACGGCACTGTAGATCGCGACCCCACCGAGCAGCGGAACCGGGTCCGCGTGCTGCTTGCGCGCAGCTGGCATGTCGACGATGCCGAGCCGCAGGGCGAGCCGCCTCAGCAACGGAATGACACCGCCGGCGATCAGCACGGCGCACGCGAGGATGGCAACGAGGTGACCCGTCGTCACGTTGAGGCACGCCGCTCGTCACGCCGGGCAGAGCATCGTCTCGGCGACCGAAGGATCAGGTCAGCCGCCGCAGGGCGAAGAGCCCGGCCGCGCATAGGAGCAGTGCGAACACGAGCACGGCCGACGGCGACAGCGTCGGCACGTTGACGCGCTCGAGGACGTTGACAACTGCGTCGTCCGAGTCGGTGGCCTCGCCGGCGTCAGGGACCGACGCGGTCCAGGTGGCGCTGTTGACCGTGGTCGTGGTGATCGACGCCTCCTGGGTGACAAACACCGACGCGCCGGGCGCCAGAGAGTACGGGAAGGAGCTGAGCAGGGTCCCGAGCTGGTCGTCGACGAGGTCGTGAATCGCCAGCGTCACGTTGCCGGTGTTGGTCACCTCGTAGCAGTAGACCGCCGTCCCGCCGCCCGGCGGCAGCGTGATCTCGTCGGTCGGCGCGCAGACAGAGGGATCGGTCCCGACCGTCTTGACGAGGTCGATGGTGTACCTCGGCGCCTCGATCGTCACGAGGGCCGAGCCGCCGGCGGTGACGATCGCGGTCGGAGAGACCGACGACGCGGTCCAGCTCGCGGTGTTGCCGGTGGTCTGGGTGATCAGCGCCGAGGAAGTGACGAATACCGACGCCGACGGAGCGAGCGAATAGGCGAAATCGTTGAGCAGCGTTCCGAGCTCGCTGTCGGCGAGGGTGTGGCTGGTGAAGGTGACGTTGCCGGTGTTGGTGGCCCGGTAGCAGTAGACCACCGTACCGCCTCCGGGGGGAAGAACGATGGAGCCGGTCGGCGCGCACGCCGC
>CAZQYU010000316.1:0-4344 GCA_964597585.1 uncultured Thermoanaerobaculia bacterium | reverse complement strand
CTGCTGGAGCTCCTGCCGCGTCAGGTAGTCGCGGCGCACGAAATCGTACTTGGAGACGGCGGCCACGAGACTGATCCCGGCCGCGGTGAGGACGAAGAACGCTCCGGACAGGACATCTGCCGTCGCGACATCGAGCGGCCGCAAGAAGAACGCCGCCGTTGCGGCGACCAGCATCGCAGCAATGCAGGTCGCCGACCATACCGGTGGCCAGGTCGGAATGAGCCCGGCGCCGAAGAGCACCACCGAGAAACCGAGCACGTAAGCCTGCAGGTGGCTGCCTGCGACGGGCAGCATGGGGGCGATGAAGGCGCCGAAGAGGAACAGCCACAGCCACGTCAGCTCCCACGCCCGGCGCCGTCCATCAGGGCGCGAAACGGCGAAGGCGACTGCGCAGTTGAGCACGAACGCAACCGAGCGGTAGACAAGAAACTCAGCCCATCGATCCCGCGCGAGTACCCAGTCGAAGACCGTCCAGCCCAGGTAGATCGGATTGAAGACAAGTGCGCTCGTCCGCAGCACACCCACAGCTCTCCGGCGCAGCTCGACCGGAAGCGGCTCCTGAGGAGCGATCGACGACCAGCTGTCAGCCTGGACTGCGCACATCATGGCTCACTGGTGGCGTCCCGAACACAATCTCGTGGTGATCCTGAGATCCCCCCCGGCGAGTCTAACACGCCGATTCTGTCCGAAAACTACTTTGCGCCTCGACGCTTTAAACACTGTCTCAATGCGATCATTTCTTTCTACAGGAACGACAGAGAATCGCTTGCGGACGAGTGCGGTACGCGGTACACATGTCGAGGTGACACATCCCGTCGTCGGCACGCGTGATCGAATCGTGGCCGCGGCAACCGAGCTCTTCGCCCAGAACGGCTACCGCGGCGCCTCGGTGCGCGACATCTGCGACCGCGCACGGGCCAACTCGGGCGCGGTTTCCTACCACTTCGGCGGCAAGCGGCAGCTCTATCGCACCGTGCTACGGCGAGCGGTCGAGGCGGCCGCCGATACCGTCGCCCGGGCGACCGCTGGCCAACAGGCGCTGGGGGGCAGGGCGCGCCTCGCCATGCAGGAGCTCCTCCGCGCCCTTCAGTCCGACCCCGCTCTCGTCCGCTTGGTTGTGCACGACCTTGCGGAGGGTGGCGACGTCGCGGCCGAGACCCTGGTTCCGCCGTTGAGAGCCGCCTACGACGCAGCCCGGGACGCGATCGGACCCGCCGACGATCCGCGCACCGCTCATGCAGCGCGGGCGCTGTTGCTCGACCTTGCCGCGCCCCTGCTCCTCGTGGTGGTGGCCTGGCCGGTTCTCGAGCGCGTGTTCGAAATCCCTGCCAGCCTCCGCGGAGAACTCCTCGAGGAGCTCCTCGAATCCGCCTTCCGTGGCAGGTTGAACGACGACTGACCTCAGTCGAGCATTGTCTCCCCGCTACGAAAGCAGACGTCGCGCTCGGCAAGATGGCCCATCATCAGCTCGAATACGCCCGGCGTGCGCCCGAGGTACTCCGGCGGCGACAGACCCCGCTCGGTGTAGAGCTTGGAGGCAATCGCCTTGACCCCCGCGGTACAGGTGTAGCCGGTCGTACGCGCCATCGACGTGGCGCCGGTGACCGGGTCGAGGCGGTCGAGCAGGTCGTAGCGCACGAGGATTCGTTGACCATCCCGCCGGCCTTCGACCTCGACGCGCATGACGGTCAGGTCCTCGTCGCCGTCCCGCATCTGCCACGCCGGGAAGAGGAGACGGGCGGTGAGGTCGATCGGCCGCACCGCGACGCCGCCGACGTCGACCGGCGTCTCGTCAAAGAACCCGACCTCGCGCAGCATCCGCATGCGCTCGGCGTGACCCGGATAGCGCAGGGTCTTCTCGACCATGGTCGGCACCGACGAGGTGCCGAGCAGGGTCCGCAGCCCGTCGCTGACGAAGGCCTCGAGGGTGCCAACGCCGGGAACATCCACGGGCTCGACGTCGGACAGGGCCGGGTGCACCACCACCTCGCCGCCGACCACGATCCGCGCCGGCCGGGTGTACTCGGCGATGACGTCGATCGGCGAGAACACCGCCCGGTACTCGAACGGCCAGTGACGTACCGTCGGCAGGCCGCCGACCATGCACGAGAAGCGATCGACCTTCTCGAACTGGGTCTCCTGGTAGCCCAGAATCAGATTTGAGGCGCCGGGCGCGATGCCGCAGTCCATCACGGCGATCACGTCGCGCTCGCGGGCGAGCTCGTCGAGCGGGAACGGGTCCTCCTCGAAGAAGGAGATGTCGACGACGTCGATGCCGGCCTCAATCACGGCGCGCAGCGTCTGGTAGCCGATCGGGCCGGGAACGGCTCCGACCACCAGGTCGTGTCCGGCCACCGCGCGGGCCACCTCGTCCGGACGCTCCAGGTCGGCCCGTACCGTCGCGATGGCTGCGCTCTGCTCGAGTACGGCCAGCGCCTCACGGCTCACGTCGGCGACCGTCACCCGAAAGTTCTCTTCGCCCGCGAGATCGCGCGCGATCACACGGCCAACCCTTCCCGCTCCGAGCACGATGATCCGCATCGCTGCCCTCCCCCGATTCGGGCTCACGGTACCAGATTCACGCCCGTCCTCGCGTCTCGCGCCTCGAATCACGGGCGGAGACACTCTCCGCCCCTACCCGTCGCGGGTGAGGAGTCAGGATCTGAGGACGCATGAGTTGTGATTCGTAGGGGAGCAGCTTGTCTGCTCCCGCTGGGAATCGATCGAGAGGATCACCTGGCGGAGGCAAGCTCCGCCCCTAAAACGATTTCCGTCTCACGTCTTGCATCTCCCGTCTTCCGTCTAGCTTCTCGCTTCTTGCGTCTCGCGTCTTGCGTCTCTTGCTTTATGCTCTATTTACACCTACAGTAGAAAGTGGACCCTGAAGGAGGACCGCGATGGCCACGCTCCTGCCCGCCACCCCGCTTGCGGACGCCGCACCGGCGCGGCATCCGGCGCTGCCGGCCGAGCTGACCGGGCCAGCCCGCATCTCTCACCAACCTTCTGCTGCGGCCGACGATGCGCCGCGCCCAGCGACGTCTTCTCACCTCGGTGTGCTCGACGTACTGTCGAGTTTTCCCCCAGCCACCCCTCACAGACCCGCCGCCCCCTCCGCGCCCGCCCTCCACCCCCCGGCGGGTTCGCCTCCGCTCCCCTCGGATCGAACACGCCACTCGACACGTCACCTCGTCGACCTCGTGACGAACGCTGGTGAGAGATGCGGGCTCGTGTGTCGCGCCTCCGAGCTGCACCGTGCCACGCCGCGCGGACGTTCTCACACCCCCACCCTCCCAGCCCTCGACAAGCTGCTCGGTGGCGGTCTGCCGGGCGGCGCCGTGGTCGAGGTGGTGGGACGCGCCTCGTGCGGACGCCTCGCCCTGCTCCTCGCCGCCCTCGCCGCGGTGACCGGAGCCGGCGAACCGGTCGCCCTGGTCGACCTCGGCGACAGTCTCGACCCCCAGGCGGCGGCCGCCGCCGGCATCGATCTCGAGCGCCTGCTCTGGCTGCGCCCGCGCCGCCTCGGCGACACGCTTGCGGCGGCCGAGATGCTGGTCGACACCGGCTTCCCCCTGGTCGCCCTCGATCTCGGCCTGCCGCCGGTGCGGGGGCGCGTCCCCCTCGCCGCCTGGCTGCGCCTGGCGCGCGGCGCCGGCGTCCACCAGGCGACGGTGCTGGTCTCGACACCTTACCGCCTGAGCGGCTGTGCCGCAGAGGCGGTGGTGGTGGCCCGGCGCGGCCTCGGCACATGGTCTGGCATCCGTGGTGCGCACCGCCTGCTCGACGGCCTCGGCCTGCGCCTGGTCGTTGTCAAGCGCCGCGGCGAACGTCCCGAGTCCACCGCCGCGGCGCTGCTGCTCCACCCCGACGTGCGGCGACCCGAGGCGATCCGCCCCGAGGTCCCGACCGCGTTCCCAGAGGAGGCCCGTCATGCATGACATCGACTCCCCGATCTGCTCACCCGGTCTGCTCGGCGAGGCCCTCGCCACACTGCTCCTCGCGTTCGCCTTCGTCACCTTCGCCTTCTGCCTGTGACAACCCGGCTCGCCTGCCTCACCGTGCCGCTGTTCCCGCTCGCCGCCCGGCTGCGCAGTGAACCCGAGCTGGCCGGCGCGGAGGTGGTCGTGTGCGACGGCAACGGCTCCGCCGCACGGGTCGTCGCCGCCTCGCGGGCGGCCCGCCAACGCGGTGTCCGCGCCGGCATGACCCTGGCTCAGGCGCGTGGTGTGCTCCCCGACCTCCTCGCTCGCGGCCGCGACCCGGTCGCCGAGAGCTCCGCCCACGAGGCCCTACTCGAGGCCGCCGCCACCGCCTCGCCGCGAGTCGAGGACGCCGCCCCCGACCTCG
>CAZQYU010000315.1:0-4363 GCA_964597585.1 uncultured Thermoanaerobaculia bacterium | reverse complement strand
TCAGACGCCGCGCGCCTGCCGACGGTGACGACATCGGCGGTGCTCTCCCAGCGCAGCGCGGTGCCGGAGTTCTCGGCCCCGCTCGACGGACCGGGGGCACCGCCGCGCGTGATCTTCCCCAACATCGAAGCCACCTACCTGGCCGACCTCGCCCTGAAGCAGCCGCTGTACACCGGCGGTGCGATCAGCGCCGGCCGCGAGGCGGCGCGTCACGACCTCGAGGCCGCCGACCGCACCCGCGACCTCACCGTTGTCGAGTTGCGCTACGCGGCGCGCGCCGCCTACTGGCAGGCCGTCGCCGCCGATGCGGCGCTGCACGCGGCCGAGGCCCAGGAGGTCCGCGCCCGCCGGCTCCACGACGACGCCGAGGCGATGCGGGCGGCCGGCATGGCGGTGGATGCGGACGTGCTCGGCGCCGAGGCCCGTGCCGAGGCGGCCCACGTCGGCGTGGTCAAGGCCGGCGCGGACCGGGACGACGCTCTCGCCGCCCTGCGGTCCCTGCTCGGGCTCGACACCGCTGCACCCATCGAGCTGGCCGACGCGAACGACATTGCGGTGCCGCCCGCGCCGCTCGCTCTGGCCGGGCTGGTCGCGGAGGCGATCGAGCGGCGACCCGAGCTTCGGCTCGCCGAGGCCCAGATCGCCGCCCTGGAGGCTCGGGAGCGCGCGGTCGATGCCGGCCGCAAGCCCTCCGTCGGCCTGTCTGCTCAGTGGGACCTGGCGCGGCCCAACCAGCGCTACCTCCCCCTCGAGGACACCTGGAACGACTCCTGGAGCGTGGGTGTGATGGCGACGTGGACGCTGTTCGACGGGGATCGCGTGCGGTCGGACGTCGCCACCGTCCGCGCGCGGCGCGACGCCGCCGAGGCCGATCGCCAGGAGCTCGCCCGCCAGGTCCGGCTCGCGGTCGAAAGCGCGCGGCTCAGGCTCCAGGCGGCCCTCGACGCCGTCCCGGCGGCCGACGCCTCGCGAACCGCGGCCGGGGCCCGCGAGGAGTCGTCTCGGGAGCGCTACGCGGCGGGGGTGGCGCCGATCCAGGAGATGCTCGACGCCCAGGCCGACCTCGCCGAGGCCGACCTTGCCCAGATCCGCACCCGCGCCGGTGCGTGGATCGCGGCCGCAGCCCTCGACCGGGCGGTGGGACGATGAGCGCCGCGACCGCGCTGGCTCACGCCGCTGCAGAGCCGGTGGTCACGGCGCACGAGCTGACCCGGACCTTCGGCGCCTTCACCGCCGTCGACCGCGTCTCGTTCGAGGTCGCACCGGGCGAGATCTTCGGTTTCCTCGGCTCCAACGGCGCCGGCAAGACCACCACGATACGCATCCTGTGCGGCCTGCTCGAGCCGAGCGGCGGCAGCGCGCGAGTGGCCGGCTTCGACGTCGCCACCCAGGCGCTCGAGATCAAGACCCGTATCGGCTACATGTCGCAGCGCTTCTCCCTTTACGGCGACCTCTCCGTGGACGAGAACCTGCGTTTCTGGGCCGGCGCCTATCGCCTGTGGGGACGTCGCTTCGAAGCGCGACGCCGCTGGGCGTACGAGATCGGCGGCCTCGAGCGCCGGCGCAACGCCCTCGTGCGCGACCTTCCGGGCGGCTATCGTCAGCGTCTCGCACTGGCCTGCGCACTGCTCCACGAGCCGCCGGTGGTCTTTCTCGACGAGCCCACCGGGGGCGTCGACCCCGAGGCGCGGCGGGCGTTCTGGGACCTCATCGACGACCTTTCGGCCCAGGGCACCACGGTCTTCGTGACCACCCACTACATGGACGAGGCCGAGCGTTGCCATCGGGTCGCGCTGATGCACGCCGGCAAGCTGCTCGCCCTCGACTCGGTGCCGGCGCTCAAGCGGGCCTACTCCGCCGGCGCGGTGCTCGAGGTCGAGTGCCCGCGCGCCCCGCAGGCCCTGATCGCGCTGGAAGAGCTGCCCGGGATCTCCGACGCGGCCCTGTTCGGCGACCGGCTGCACGCCGTCGTCGCCGACCCCGCGATGGCGCAGCAGGTCGAGCGCGGCCTCGCCGATGCGGGTTTTGGCCCGGTCGCCGCGCGGACGATCGAGCCCTCGCTCGAAGACGTCTTCATCCACGTCATCCGTGAGGCCGAGGCGAGGAGGTCCTGATGATCCGCCGCGTCCTCGCCATCACCGTCAAGGAGCTGCTCCAGCTCAAGCGCGACTGGCGCACCGCGCTGGCGCTGCTCGGCATGCCGGTGATCCTGCTGCTGATCTACGGCTACGCGCTCAGCTTCGATGTCCAGGACATCCGGCTCGCGATCGTCGATCTGTCCCGCACCGCCGCCTCGCGCGAGGTGGTCGAGGCCTTCCTCAGGAGCGGCTACTTCGACGCCGTGGCGCGCCCCGACGATACGCGGGCGCTGGACGCTCTGTTCGACTCGGGACGCGCCCAGGCCGGGTTGGTGATCCCGGCCGAGTTCGGCGCCGACGTCGCCGGCCGGGGGCCGACCTCGCTCCAGTTCGTTCTCGACGGCTCGGACTCGCAGACCGCCAATACGATCCTCGGCTATGCGCGCCAGATCGTCGCCTCGGTGACGCCCGCCCTGCTCGGCGTTCGCTTCGCGGCGCCGATCCAGGGGGTTCCGCTGGTGTGGTACAACCCGGACCTGAAGTCCTCCATCTTCCTGGTTCCGGGTCTTCTGGCCTTCATCCTGATGGTCAGCTCGGTGATCGCGACCGCCCTGGCGGTGGTGCGCGAGAAGGAACGCGGCACCATGGAGTCGCTGCGCGCCACGCCACTCAAGGCGATCGAGCTCCTGCTCGGCAAGACTCTGCCCTACCTGCTGGTGGCGTCGGGTTCGGCGGCCGGCTCGCTGATCCTGGCCTGGGCGCTGTTCGGGGTCCCGATCAACGGCTCGATCGTGTGGCTCGGCGTGGTCACGGTGCTCTTCCTGGCCGGAGGCCTCGGTTGGGGCATCTTCCTGTCGAGCCTGGCCGAGACCCAGCAGGTCGCGTTCCAGATCGCGCTGCTGTCGTCGATGCTGCCGACCCTGCTGCTGTCGGGCTTCATCTTCCCGATCTCGTCGATGCCGAAGGTCCTCCAGGTGATCTCGCACATCGTGCCGGCGCGCTACTACATCGCGGCGCTGCGCGAGATCGTGCTCAAGGGGGTCGGACCCGAGCTGTGGTGGAACGACGCCGTCGCGCTGATCGCCTACGGCGTCGTGGTGCTGCTGCTCGCCACCGTCACAACCGTCAGGAGCCTGTGATGCGGACGGAAACCGGCCAACCACAAAGACACAAAGACACAAAGTCCGGATTGCACATCGGGTCCGAGCCGGAAGGCTGCAGCACTCAGCAGGGGCAGAACGCCTGCAGCACTGAAGCGGGTGCGCGTGATGGAGGTGCGGGGCGCATTGAGGCAGGGTCGCTCTGCCGAGTGTGCCGGCTCGAGGGGGATTCTCCGCGCGCGCCCTCGGCTCCCAGCCCAGCGGAAGCAGCCTGCTGCGATGAGCCAGGGCCTTGTGATGTCTTTGTGTCTTTGTGCCTTTGTGGTGAGTCTCGAGCGATCCGGAGCCTCCGATGCGCACGTTGATCAACATCCTGGTCAAGGAGCTGCTCCAGCTCAAGCGCGATCCGAAGATCCTCCCGATCCTGTTCATGGCGCCCGTGATCCAGCTGACCATCCTCGGCTACGCGGCGACCACCGACGTGCGCCGGGTCGAGCTCGCCGTGTGCGACCTGGACCACACCCAGGCGAGCCGCAACCTGGTCCGCGCGTTCACCGAGTCGACCTACTTCCGGCAGGTGGCCGACGTCGCCTCGACCGATTCGCTGGATCCATGGCTGGCCAGCGGCCGCGCGCGCGTCGGTCTCACGATCCCGTACGGCTTTGGCGCCGACCGTGCCGTCGGACGCTCGACCGGGGTCCAGCTCGTGGCCGACGGCTCGGACGCGATGGTCGGCACCCTCGGTCTGTCGTACGCCGCCGGCGTGCTCCAACACGTGGCCGAGGGCGAGGGCGTCCGGCCCCCGCTCGATCTGCGGCCGGTGGTGCTGTACAACCCGGACCTCCTGAGCCGGTTCTTCATGGTGCCGGGGGTGCTGGCCATGATCATCATGATCATGACCATGATGCTGTCGTCGATGGCGATCGTGCGCGAGACCGAGCTCGGCACCATGGAGCAGCTGCTGGTCACGCCGCTCAGCCCGGGTGCGATCATCGTCGGCAAGCTCGTGCCCTACGCCCTGGTGGGCACCGTCGAGATCCTCACCGCGCTGCCGGTGGTGCTGTTCTGGTTCCAGGTGCCGCTGCGCGGCTCACTCGGCGTGCTGGCCCTGCTGACCTTGCCGTTCATGCTCTGCACCCTGGGCCTCGGGCTGCTGGTCTCGACCCTGTCCAGGACCCAGCAGCA
>CAZQYU010000314.1:0-4365 GCA_964597585.1 uncultured Thermoanaerobaculia bacterium | reverse complement strand
CCTCGGGGGTGATCTCAGGGTCGGGGTTGGCCATCGCGAAGATGATCGGGTCCTTGGCCATTGTCGCGACCATTTCCTTGGTCAGCATGCCCTTGGCCGACACCCCCGTGAAGACGTCGGCGTCCTTGACGGCGTCGGCGAGGGTGCGGGCCTCGGTTTCGACCGCGAAGAACTCCTTGTACGGGTTCATGCCCGCGGTGCGCCCCTTGTAGATCACACCCTTGGTGTCGCACATCAGGAGGTTCTCCTTGCGCACACCGAGGGAGATGAAGAACTTGGCGCAGGCGATGCCGGATGCGCCGGCGCCGCAGAAGACGACCTTGGCCCGCTCGATCGCCTTGCCGACGACCTCGAGCGCGTTGAGCAGGGCCGCGCCCGAGATGATCGCGGTCCCATGCTGGTCGTCGTGAAACACGGGAATCGAAGTGGTGCGCTTGAGCTCCTCCTCGATCTCGAAGCATTCGGGCGCCTTGATGTCCTCGAGGTTGATCCCGCCCAGGGTCGGCTGGATCATCTGGCAGAAGCGGATGATCTCCTTGGGGTCGTGGGATTCGACCTCGATGTCGAACACGTCGATGTCCGCGAAGCGCTTGAACAGGACGCCCTTGCCCTCCATCACCGGCTTGCCGGCGAGGGCGCCGATGTTGCCCAGCCCGAGGACTGCGGTGCCGTTCGAGATCACGGCCACGAGGTTGCCCTTGTTGGTGTACTCGAAGGCCAGCTCCGGGTTCTTGGCGATTTCGAGACAGGGCTCGGCGACACCCGGGGTGTAGGCCATCGACAGGTCGCGCTGGGTCACGCACGGCTTGGTCGGCACCACCTCGGTCTTGCCGTGGCGTTTGCCGGTGTGGTACGCAAGGGCTTCTTCGCGGGTGATCTTCTTCATGACATCCTCTCCCCTGATTGGCGGTCTCGCGGCCCGAACGAACGGGCTTCTTCTCTCAAGAGAAACTGTTCACAAACGCCCGGCGCGGACCATATCTCCTTGCTGTGGCAGCGTCAACCGCTGGCCCGGGAGCGGCGGTCGCCGTGTCGCTCGAGCGCGAGCCGGATCAGCTCGTCGATCAAGCGCGGGTAGGGCATGCCGCTGACCTCCCACAGCTTCGGGTACATCGAGATGGCGGTGAAGCCCGGAATGGTGTTGACCTCGTTGACCCAGTAGAGGCCGGTCGCGCGCTCCAGGAAGAGGTCGACCCGCGCCATGCCGAAGCAGCCCAGGTGACGGAACACGCCCACTGCGAGCTGCCGGGCCCGGTCCTCCTGGGCGGGAGGCAGCGGCGCCGGAGCAAGCAGCTGGCAGGCGTCGTCGAGGTACTTGTCCGCGTAGTCGTAGAACTCGTGCCCGGGGACCACCTCACCCGGTAGCGACGCCAGCGGCTCGCCTCCGCCCAGCACCGCAACCTCGATCTCACGGGCGTCGAGGCCCGCCTCCACCAGCACCCGCCGGTCATGTCGGAGCGCCTCGGCGACCGCGGTGGCCAGCCGTCCCGGCTCCGACACCTTCGAGATGCCGACCGACGATCCGAGGTGGGCTGGCTTGACGAATACCGGTAGTCCGAGCTCGAGGATTTCGGCCGTGACCAGCTCCGGCTCGCGGGACCAGCGCGGTGCGTCGAGCTCCACCCACGGCGTGGTGCGCAGCCCGCCCTGGGCGAGCAGGCGCTTGGTGAGCGCCTTGTCCATGCATACCGCCGACGCGGCCACGTCGCAGCCCACGTAGGCGAGGTCGAGGACCTCGAACAGACCCTGGACGGTGCCGTCCTCTCCGAACGGGCCGTGCAGAATCGGCAGCGCGGCGTCGAAGTGCTCGACGAGCAGCCGCGGGTCGACCCGGTGGCGGCCTCGAAAGGGAAGTACCTGGTCGGCGCGATCGCCCGAGCCCTCGAGTACCCGGCGAGCATCGTCCGGGTCGGCCCACAGACCTTCGCGGTCGATCGCCATCGGGACGACCTCGCAGCGATCCGTATCGAGGGCCCGCGACACCGACCGCGCCGACACGACACTCACCTCGTGCTCCCCGGAGCGACCGCCGAACACCAGCGCGAGCCGCATGACGCCTCCTCTGGCGACCATCATGGATCGCCTCTTATCCTATCCTCGCGTTCATTCTGGGTCCCGGTCGTGGCGTCGCGATGGCGAAGCCGTGGCGAAGCGAGGGTGGTTCACCTCGAGCCATGTCGGCAGCTGGGGAACCCCGGCGAGGACCGCGACGGCACCCGCTTCGAGCAGGGCGTCGACCATGTCGTCCTCGCCGGCCACCCCGACCACCGGGAGCCCGGCCGCGTGTCCGGTGGCCACGTCGACCACCATGTCCCCCACGAGAAGTGCGTGGTGCGGGGCGACCCCGAGTCGGCTCAGAGCGAGCCATGCCATCGCCGGGTCGGGCTTGGGCACGCCCGCGTCCTCGGGTCCGAGGACCACCGGCAGCAGCGCGCTCCACCCGAGGTGCGAGACCAGCCGGCGGCTCCAGACCGCGGGTTTGTTGGAGGCGACCGCGAGGTGTGCGTTTGCGGCAAGCAGGGTGAGGGCCCCACCGACCCCCGGGAACGCCGGTGTCGCGGGCTCGAGGACCTCGTCGTAGGCCTCGCCGAAACCACGCACCAGCTCATCGACAGCCGCCGGGTCGTCGCCCACGGCGTCCCGAACGAGCCGGTCGAGGCCGCGGCCGACGTGCCGGCGAACCCAGTCCAGCCCGACCGGTCCACGGCCCGACGTGACGAGGGCCCGGTCGAGAGCGATCGCGATGGCGGGGAAGGAGTCCACCAGCGTCCCGTCGAGGTCAAACACGATCGCACGCGGCCACCAGGTCATGGCCAGCAGGCTACGGCGTGACCGTCAGGTTGTCGAGCCTCCGCACCGCCGGCTGGTACGAGTCCGCAGTACGATGGGCGCATGGATCACCTGCGCATCTCTCAGGGTCATGCTTCGAGAGGACCCAAAATGGCTGGTCGATCCGTGCCCGCGGCAGGGAGCTGGTGAGGAGTGCGGCCTGACGTCGTTCCGGGGCTCGAGGTGCTGCTCGACGATCCGGCGCCGGTCGGTGACCGTCCCTGGGCGCTGCTCGCCAACCACGCCGCGGTCACCCGCGGGCTCGGGCCCGCCCGGACGGACCTCGCCGGGACCCTCCGTGGCCCGTTGGTGCGGCTTCTCGCTCCCGAGCATGGTCTCGACGGCGTCGCCCAGGACATGGAGGCCGTAGCCGACGAGCAGGACCCCCTCACCGGTGCTCCTGTGCGTTCACTCTACGGCCACGACGCCTCGAGCCTCGAGCCCGACGCGCGCGACCTCGAGGGCGTCCAGGTGCTGCTCGTTGACTTGCCGGACATCGGCACCCGCTACTACACCTTCGCCGCCACCATGGACGCCGCGATGGCGGCGTGCGAACGGCTCAGAGTCGAGATGGTCGTGCTCGACCGTCCGAACCCCATCGGGGGCCTGGTCCGGGAGGGCGGGCCGGTTCGGCCCGGGCTCGAGTCGTTCGTCGGCCGCGTTCCGGTGCCGATCCGGCACGGTCTGACCCTCGGCGAGCTCGCCCTGCTGCTCCAGCGCGAGCGCTACCCCGGGCTCGCCCTCGGGGTCGTGCCTTGCCGCGGCTGGCGGCGCCGCGACTGGTGGGACGCCACCGGACTCCCGTGGGTCCCGCCGAGCCCCAACATGCCGACCCTCGAGACCGCGGCGTTCTACCCCGGGCTGTGCCTGGTCGAGGCGACCACGTTGTCGGAGGGGCGCGGCACCACGCGCCCGTTCCACCTCGTCGGCGCACCGTGGCTCGACGCACCCGCCGTGGTGAAGGCGTTCAGGGCGCGGCACCTTCCGGGCGTCGGGGCGCGTGTGGCGCGGTTCCGACCTGCCTTCGGAAAGCACGCGGGCGAGGTCTGCGCCGGGCTCGAGCTGCATGCTCTCGACCGGGAGGCGCTCCAACCCGTCGCGCTCGGCCTCCACCTGCTCCACGTCGTCCGCGACGTTCACCCCGAGAGCTTTGGATGGCGCCCCGACCCTTATGAGTTCGTCGCTGACCGACCGGCGCTCGACCTGCTCACCGGCTCCCCCGAGGCGCGCGAGCTCATCGAGGCCGGCGCACCGCTCGCGCCGCTGCTCGAATCGTGGAAGGCCGAGGTCGCCACATTCGAGGCGACCCTCGAAGGGATCCTCCTCTACCACGATCGGTAGACGCGGGGTTTCACCACAGAGGCACAGAGAGACACAGAGGAGCACAGAGCCCCCGCCCACCCCAGGGGACGGCAAGGGCCGGCTCGCGCCCCGCGCGGGCCGGCCCTTGCGGCTCCGGGTGGGAGGTGGTCGCTGTGGCCTCTCTGTGCTACTCCTGGGTCAGAAGTTGCTCCGGTTGAGCGAAATTTTGTGAGG
>CAZQYU010000313.1:0-4366 GCA_964597585.1 uncultured Thermoanaerobaculia bacterium | reverse complement strand
GCTCGCTCGGGATGACGGTCTTGGGGGCTCCGCTCGCTCGGGACAGCACTTCTCGCGTCTCACGTGCGTCTGGCGTCCGGCGTCTCACGTCTCGCGTCTAACGCCGGCTGCGTCTCAGGGTAGAATGGCCTCAGGCTGCCACCGCTGGAGAAGACCCATGACGCCTTCGGAGCACGAGTCTCGCCGTTACCCGCGCCTCCCCTCGGCACACACGATCCTGGTGAAGCGGCTCGGACCTGCGCCCCGCGAGGAGCTCAGCCGAACCAAGGTGGTCGGGCTCGGCGGCTGCATGTTCGTGAGCCCGGAAGGCTATGGGATCGGCTCGGCTCTCGAGCTCCTGATCACGGTCGGCCGCGACGTGCTCAGGTCGCAGGTCCGGGTCGTCTACGAGATGCCGGCGGACGAGGGCGGAGTGGAGGTCGGAGTCGAGTTCCTCGACCTCACCGAGGCCGATCGGCTCCGTCTCAAAGCGGTGTTCGACGCCACGGGCTGAGATCCTCCCGGTACACCTTGCGGACCTCACTGCGCGTGCTATAGTCGATGACTCCCCAGCGCCTGTGACCTGGCGGACCGGATGCACAACGGTCGAAACGTCGTCACGGGCGCTGGCCCTTTTTCGGAGTGTACATTCTGAGGTCAGTTCTGCGGTCAATTGGTTCCCGCAAGGCTCCTCGCCGCGGCGAGCTGGCCACTGAGCTCACGATCGAGCCATCGGTTGCGGGTCAGAGCCTGCTCGAACGCCTGGGTTGCCGAACGAGCGGCCTCGGCGCGTTTCCCCCCGGTGGCGGCGGCGCGGGCCGCGAGCAGCTCGAGCAGGCCGCGCGCGGCGAGCGCGTCGGCCCGATCGGATCCCTCTTCGAGCGCGTCGAGCGCTGCTGTGCCGAGGCGAAGGTGCGGTGCGGGACGGCCTCCACCGTCGAGCACGTGACTGCCCCACCAGAACTGGAGACGCGCCAGGGCGCAGCGCGCATCGACGGAGCGCGCGTTGAGGGTGATCGCGTGCTCGAGGGCCGACTGTGCGGCGCGATAGGCCCCTGCCGGATCGCCTTTCTTGCCGGCCTGCCAGCGGCCCCGCAGGGTCTCCGCCTCGCCCAGGATCAGCCATGGCTCGGCGTCCGACGGGTTGAGGTCGGCGGCCTCGCGGGCCGTCTTCCGTGCGGCCCGGACCTCGTCGACAGGCGAGGCCCCTCGGTCGAGCGCCCACGCCGCCGCGATCCGGTGAACCTGGGCGAGATTGGCGGCGGCGAAAGGATCGCTCGAGTTGACGGTGCGGACCTGGGCGCACCAGTCCGTGGCGCTCGCAAGGTCGTCGTTTGGGTCTTCACCGACCAACACCGAGAAGGCGGCCCGCTCGGCGTGGACCAGCCCGAGGTTGGCCAGCGCCACGGTGTCTTTGGGGTTGAGCTTGACTGCCCGCTCGAGCACGGTGACGGCGCGCTCGAGGTCGGGGCGCGGGTCGTCCCCCCACAGCGCCGCGTGCCGGGCGACGAGCCACAGGGCGACGCCCATGTTGTCCATCGCCGCGGCCTGGTCGGGACGGACGGTGAGCATGCGCTGGAAGGCGTCGACCGCCTGGGTCGCGGCGGGGCGCGGGTCGCGGCCTTGGTCGTAGTCGGTCAGACCCCAGAAGAACCACGCCAGACCGAGGTTGTTGAGCGCGAGGTACGACCCCGGCTCGGCCTCGACAGCGCGCGCCAGCACATCGGTCGCCTGCTTGAGGCCAGGGCGCGGGTCCTCGCCCTGGGCGGCGGCGAGCTGGGCCGACCAACGGGTCGCGATGCCGAGATGGGTGAGCGCGGCGGCGTCGTCGGGGTTTTCCGCCAGCAATACGTTCGAAAGCGCCTTCGCCTGCTCGAGCGCGGCGGAGGGATCGCCGCCTCGACGCAGCTCGCCCTCGGCCCAGCGCAGGTGGGCCAGAGCGAGGGTGTGACGGGCCGTAGGGCTTTCGGGATCGGCGGTGAGCGCCCGTCCACAGGCTGCGATGGCGCTGCGGTAGGGCTCTTCGGACGGCTTGCCGGTCTCGTTGGCGAGCAGGATGAGGTCGTTCGCCTGCCGGCACAGACCGATCGCAGCTCGCGGATCGCTCGGAGCGGTTGCGAGCGCCCGCTCGTACGCCTCGCGGGCGCCGGCAAGAACCTGCGCGGCCTGGTCGTAGTGGCCGCTCGTGTACAGCTCTTCGCCGTGCGCGAGGTCGACCTCGCCGGCGAGTCGGTCGGCGGCCACCAGCCACGGGATGCGTTGGCGGGCGGCCGCGGCGGCGTCGAGCGCCGCGCTCCAGTTCCGCCGGACCGCTGCAACCAGCGCCTCGACCAGCTCCGGCGCCTCGACCTCTGCCTTGCGGCCGAGCTCGAGAAACTCGAGCGCCGGCTGAAGGTAGGTCGTCTCGAGCTCCGCGCGGCGCTTCTCGACCAGGTCACGGTCGCCCAGCCGCCCCGCCTCCTCGAGCCGCTCGCGGTAGAGCTGCACGTTGGCGAGGCCGAGCGCGTAGGCGACCTCGGGAGCGCGGTAGCCGTCCTGCCAGGCTGCCTGAAGGTGCTTCTGGGCGGTTTCGGCGTCGTCGAGAGCGAGGTAGCCGCGGCCGAGGGCGTAGCGCACCGCGCCGACATCGGCCGCATCGCGCATCGCCTGTGCGGCGAGCTCATCGAGCCGCCGGCGGACCTCGGTCAGCTCGTTGCGGACGTCGTGCAGCGGGCGAGAGTAGGCGAGCCGCACCATCTCCTCGAGGCGTGGGATCTCCTGCGCGATGGCGTGGCTGCGCTCGGCGGCGCGGCGCGCGCGCCAGGCCACGGTCGCGACGGTGGCGCCGCCGATCAGCACCGCGGCGAGGGCGACCGCTCCGACCGCCACGCCGAGCCGGTTGCGGCGAAGCCTCCGGCGCACGATCCGGCTGAGGCTCGGCGGCTGGGCGAGAACGGGCTCGCCGGCGAGGACGCGCTCGAGCTCCTCCGCGAGCTCGAGGGCGCTTGGGTAGCGCAGGGCGGGGTCGTTCTCGAGGCACTTGAGCAGGACCACGTCGAGATCCGCCGGGAGGTCGGGCCGCAGCCGCCGCGGCGGCGTCACCTCCTCGGTGCCGAGCTTGACCAGGACCTCGAGCATCGAGCCCTCGAACGGCGGCCGGCCGGTGAGCACGTCGTAGAGGGTCGCCCCGAGCGCCCAGACGTCGGTGCGGGCGCCGATCGCCCGGGTTTCGCCGCGGGCCTGTTCCGGGGCCATGAAGCCCGGCGTGCCGAGGATGAAGCCGGTCGCGGTGGCGCCGGGTGCAGCCTCCTCGCGGGCGAGGCCGAAGTCGAGCACGTAGGGCTTGTGCTGACCCTCCTCGGTGAGCTCGACCATGATGTTGGCGGGCTTGATGTCGCGGTGGACGAGGCCCTGGCGGTGGGCCGCGTGGACCGCCCGGCAGACCTTGGCCATGACCGCGACGATGTCCTCGAGCGGGAGCGTCCGCGCGGCGGCGCCGAGGGTGGTCCCGGAGATGAGCTGCATCGCGATGTAGGGCCGCCCGTCGACCTCGCCCACCTCGTGGATCTGGCACACGTTCTCGTGCTCGACCCGTGCCTGCGAGCGCGCCTCGTTGAGGAACCTGTCGACCATCGACGGGTCCTGGCCGCGCAGGAACTTGAGCGCCACCGCGCGGTTGAGGCGGGGGTCGAGCGCCCGGTAGACGCGCCCCATGCCGCCCTCACCGAGCAACCGGATGTCGGTGAAGCGGTCCCAGTCGGGCGGGTAGTCACGGTCGCGCGCGGCGAGTCCGGGCAGGCTGTCCGAGACCGGCGGCGCCGAGACCTGGGTGCGCTCGCCGCCCCCCGTTGCGACCGTGCGCTCCGGGTCCCGACCCTGCGGGCCGACGCGGGTGCGGCGGACCTCGTCCTCGAGCGCCGCCACCGCCGCTCGCGACAGCCTGCCCGAGTCGACCAGGCGCTCGATCCGGGACGAGCGCTGGTCCTGACCGGGCGGCATCTCCGGTGCGACCTCGGCCAGGTCGGCCGCGTCGAGCAGTCCCCGCTCGCACGCCAGGTCGAGGACCGCCGCCTCGAGCTCTTCGGTCATCCGCTCTCCGTCTGCGCCATTGTAGCCGCGAGCGACAGCGCCTCGTGTCGGGGAAGAGTCCCGGCCTTGTGCGGGTTGCCAGGGACGAGCCGCCCGAAGGGCGCGAAAGCGAGCCTCATGGAGCCGTCCCAGCGCAGTCAGTTCATCGAGAAGGTGCTGCGCGAGCAGCTCGACGCCGAGCATGTCGAGGTGGTCGACGACAGCGCGCTGCACGCAGGCCATGCCGGCGCCGCGGGCGGCGCGGGGCACTTCCGTGTGCTGGTGGTGTCGCCGCGCTTCGAAGGGGTCGGCCGGGTCGCCGCCCACCGCATGGTCTACG
>CAZQYU010000312.1:2702-4368 GCA_964597585.1 uncultured Thermoanaerobaculia bacterium | reverse complement strand
GCGCGGTAGTCGGCGACGATCGGGTAGCGCCGGCCGACACCGAACGCCTTGCCCGAGATCCTGATCGCAGGCGCGGCCTGGCGGCGCTTGTACTCGCTGGCGTCGATCAGACGGACGACGGAAACCACGGTCTCGCGGTCGATGCCCTCGGTGACGATGTCGTCAACCGAAGCGCGGCGCTCGACGTAGGCCTCGACGACGCGATCGAGGAGATCGTAGGGCGGCAGCGTGTCCTGGTCGGTCTGGTCGGGACGCAGCTCCGCGCTCGGCGGCTTGGTCAGGGTCGAGACCGGGATCACCTCGCGCTCGCGGTTGACGTGGGACGCGATCCGGTACACGAGGGTCTTGGGAACGTCGCCGATCACCGCGAGCGCACCGCACATGTCGCCGTACAGCGTGCAGTAACCGACCGCCAGCTCCGACTTGTTGCCGGTCGCGAGCAGCAGGCGGCCCTGCTTGTTGGCCAGCGCCATGAGCACGGCGCCGCGGATCCGGGCCTGGAGGTTCTCCTCAGTAACGTCGCTGCCCGCCCCCGCGAAGACCGGCTCGAGGGCGTCGAGGTGCGCCTGGAAGATCGAATCGATCGGGATCACTCGGTACTCGAGGCCGAGGTTTCGGGCCAGGGCTTCGGCGTCGGCGAGGCTTCCCGCGCTCGAGTGGCGGCTCGGCAGCGCCACCCCGAGGACGTTCTCCGGTCCCAGCGCCGCACACGCGAGCGCCGCGGTGAGGGCCGAGTCGACACCACCCGAAAGGCCGAGCACGACGCGGCGGAAGCCCGTCTTGCGGACATAGTCGCCGAGGCCCAGCACGAGCGCCCGGCAGGCCTCGTCCTCGGCCGTGGCGGCGACCTCGCGCAGCTCGCCGAGGGCGAACGGCCCGGGTCCCGGCTCGCCGACCGGAACGTCGTAGACCAGGAGGTCGGGCGCGAAGTCCCGCGCCCGCACCACCACGCGGCCGGTGGAGTCGGCGATCAGCGAGTGGCCGTCGAAGACCAGCTCGTCGTTACCCCCGACCTGGTTGACGTAGACGAAGAAGCGCCGGTGCTCAGCCGCCTCGCGGCTGATCATCTCGCGCCGCACCCGGGCCTTGCCGAGCTCGAAAGGTGACGCCGAGAGGTTGATCAGGAGGTCGGCGCCGGCCGCGGCAACCTCCGCCACGGGATCGCGCCGGTAGAGCCTGCGGCCGCCGGCCGGCGGGTCGACCCACACGTCCTCGCACACCGTGACCCCGAGCCGGACGCCGCCGAGCTCGAGCGGCATCACCGCGCCGCCGGGCTCGAAGTGGCGCGCTTCGTCGAACACGTCGTAGGTCGGCAGCAGGCACTTGCGGTAGCGACCGGTAACGACCCCCCGGTGACAGAGGGCGGCGGAGTTGTAGAGCGCCTTGCCCGACGAGGCCGGGTTGCGGTCGACGAAGCCGCACAGGATGGCGAGCCGGTCGTCGCTGAGGGCCGCGATCCGTTCGAGCTGTCGGAGGTTGGCGTCGATGACGTCGCCGCGCTCGAGCAGGTCACCGGGCGGGTAGCCGAGGGTGGCGAGCTCTGAGAGCACGACCAGCTCGGCGCCCGCGGCCCGGGCCCGCGTGACCGCGTCGCGGATCGCGGCGAGGTTGGCGTCGAAGGCGCCGATCGTGAGGTCGAGCTGGGCGATGGCGAGTCGCATGACGC
>CAZQYU010000312.1:0-2602 GCA_964597585.1 uncultured Thermoanaerobaculia bacterium | reverse complement strand
ACCTTCTCACCCCGACCCGGGGTGCTAGCATGAGTTGGTCCAATCGGGTGAAGTGCACCCCGTGGAGGGATCTATGGAGGAGCGGATCGGTCACTACCGCATCGTCTCCGAGCTCGGGCGCGGCGGTATGGGAGTGGTCTACAAGGCTCACGAGGAATCGCTCAACCGGTTCGTGGCTCTCAAGGTCCTCGGTGAGCACCTCGCCGAAGATCCTTCGGCAGTGCAGCGCTTCGTGCGCGAAGCGCAGAGCGCGGCGCGGCTGAACCACCCCAACATCGTCCAAATCTACGCGATCAGCGAGGAGGGCGGACGGCCGTTCTTCGCGATGGAGTTCGTCTCCGGCACCAGTCTGCAGCGGCTGCTGCGCTCGCGCGGCAAGCTCGAGATCGGCGAGGCCTGCCGACTCACCTTCCAGGCGGCGTCCGGGCTCGCGGCGGCCCACGATCTCGGCGTCATCCACCGCGACATCAAGCCCGCGAACCTCATGATCGACGAGCGCGGCCTGCTCAAGATCGCCGACTTCGGCCTCGCCCTGCTCGCCGACAGCGTGTCGCGGTTGACCGCGACCGGCATGTTCATGGGCACGCCCGGCTACCTGTCGCCCGAGCAGTGCCTCGACCGCAACATCGACCACCGCACCGACATCTACTCGCTCGGAATCACCTTCTTCGAGACCCTGACCGGGGTGATGCCGTTCAAGGCCGACAGCCCGCTGGCGCTGCTCCGCCAGATCCTCGAGGTCGAGCCGCCCGACATCGCGTCGCTGCGGCCCGAGGTCGACGAGACGCTGCGCGGGGTCCTGACCCGCATGATCGTCAAGGACCGCGACCAGCGCTACCCCGACTGCCATGCCCTGCTCGGCGACCTCGAAGGCTGGCTCGACGCGCACCCGCAGTCGGACCGCAGCATCGCGGCGCTGGTCGCCGCCACGACCGGCGGCGGCCGCGGTGCCGCCGCGCTGACAAGCGCCGGTACCCAGGCCGCTCAGCTCGAGACCTCGCCGACGGTCCAGGCGCCGAGCACCGGCGGCCGGTCCGCCGGCCCGCCACCGCCACCGCAGGCCGCGGGGTCGACCCCGCCACCCGCGACCGCGGCCACGGTGTCTCCACCACAGGGCGCGGCCGCTATCCCTCCACCTCCGGTGCCGGACCCGATCCAGGAGGTTGCCGCCGCACCACCCGCCCCGGTCGAGCCGCCGATCGCGGCCGAGCCGGCCGCGGCCGGTCCTCCGCCCAAGCCCTCGCATCGGCGCGACGTCGCCGTACTCATCGTGGTGCTGATCGTCGCCCTGCTGGGCGCGGTCGCGGTTGCCGGCCTGGCGTGGAAGACCGGCTGGCTGAACCGGCTTCGCGGCGGGGCGAGCGCCTCGTCCCAGCCCGCGGACACGACCGAATCGGCAGCGGCTTCGGACCGGGGGGCTCAGACCGCGGTCGGCGGCCCCGGGTCGAATCCCGAGGCCGCGGGCACATCGTCATCCGCGCCCGGACAGATCGCCGATGGCGGACAACCGCAGGCCGAGAGCACGAGCATCACCGACACGGGCGGTAGCCGGAAGGCCGCCGGCACGTCCCAGGACGCGGCGACGGTCTCGGCCGGGAGCGCCGCGACATCGGGACGTCGCTTGGAACCCTCGTCCCAGGTCCCGACCCCCGAGCCGCCGAGGCGGACAGGCGCGTCCTCCGGCGCCGCCGCCCGGTCCCAGGAGACGGCCGCCTCACGGCCTGCGCCGCAGCCCACGGGCGTCGTCGTGGTCGCCCTCGGTGAGCCGCTGCTCGCGGGCGAGGCGGCGGCCCAGCTCGAGTCCGCTTTCCGAGCGGACGGCGTGAAGCTGGTCGACGAGAACGCCATTCCAGCCGCTGCCGCCATGCTCGGAGGGGGCGCAGAGCCCCCGACGGACCGACTCGTGGCTGCCCTCGAGCGGCACGCCCGCATCTTGGTGGTCGTGCGCGCCGAGTACCTCGGCTCGCGCCAACTCCGCTATCTGGGCCGCGCCGACGAGGCGTTCCAGTCGCGGCTCACCATTACCCCGATCAACCTCGCGGGCGGCGAATCGCCGGACTCGGGATGGAACGACCGGATCGAGTACACGCACGCGACGGTCACGAAGAAGGTCGACGACGCGCTGCGCCCGCTCAAGCGCAGGCTCGCCCTCCGCCTCGCGGGTCGGTGAGCAGGAGAGAAAGACTCGCCCGCGTCACAGTGTTACTCTGATCGAGATGACCGACGGACCCAGCCGTCGCCGTGTCGTCGTGGTAGATGACTCACCCCTGCAGTGCGCCGTGTGGCGGCGCCTGCTTGAAGAGCGCTACGGGGACAGGGCGACGATCGAGACCTACACCGATCCGACCCGCGCTGCCGACGAGCTGGCTCCGGACGTCCACCTCCTGCTCCTCGACTGGGAGATGCCCGAGATGGACGGGCGCGCGGTCCTGTCGCGGGCCCTTGCAGTGGGCGTCAACCCGAAGCGGATCATCATCACCTCCTCGCACCCCGCGAATCGTCTCCACGAAGCCTTCGACGACTCCGGCTGTCTGGCCGTGATCGAGAAGGCCGAGCCCGAGCAGCAGGCCGCCTTCATGATGATTCTCGACTCGATCATGAG
>CAZQYU010000311.1:0-4369 GCA_964597585.1 uncultured Thermoanaerobaculia bacterium | reverse complement strand
GGCCGGTCGGCAAAATGGTTCTCCCCCGTCGCGCGTCGACTGGCGACGCCGCGCGACGAGAAGGGGATCACGGAATGGTCAGGCTGGCGTCTCGACGAGCGCAGCCGGCTCGCGATCGGCGGCGGCGGCGAGGGCGCGCCGGATCACGCGCGCAAGGCGCCGGACGCCTTCTACGATCCGTGCCTCGGGCATCGCCGAGAAGTTCAGCCGCATCGTGTTGTGGTGCCCGCCGTTGGGGAAGAAGGAACCCCCGGGGACGAACGCGACGTCCTCTTCGAGGCTCGCCGCGAGCAGCTCGCGTGCGTCGAGGCAGTCCGGGACCTCCACCCACAGGAAGAGGCCGCCCCGCGGCTTCGTCCAGCGCACGCCCTCTGGCATTTCGACGTCCATTGCGGCGAGCATGGCGTCGCGACGGCGGCGATAGACCGCGCGGATGCGCTCGATGTTGGCCTCGAGCCCGAAGTGGGCAATGTACGCCGCAATCTGCCGCTGGCCCAGAGTTGAGGTGTGAAGATCGACGCCCTGCTTGACCATGACATACCTCTCGTAGAGCGGCCGCGCGGCCACCAGCCACCCAATGCGCAATCCCGGGCAGAAGATCTTCGAGAAGGTGCCGAGGTAGACCACCTGACCGCGTCGGTCGAGAGCCTTGATCGGGCGCCCGGACTCACCCTCGAAGCACAGCTCGCTGTACGGATTGTCCTCGACCACTGGGATGTCGTGTCGGGCCATCAGATCGACGAATCCCTGGCGTCGCTCCTGCGACCAGGAGCGACCGGTGGGGTTTTGGAAATCCGGGATCACGTAAACCATCCGGGCCCGCGGGTGCTCGGCGAGCTTGCGCTCGAGATCGACCAGCACCATGCCGTCGTCGTCGGTATCAACCTCGACGAAGTGCGGGCGGTAAGCCTTGAAGGCATTGATCGCTCCAAGATAGGTCGGGCTTTCGCAGAGAACGACGTCGCCGTCGTCGAGGAACAACCGTCCGGACAGGTCGAGTCCCTGCTGGGAGCCGGAGGTGATCAGGACCTGCTCCATCGCCACCGGCACCCCGAGCTGCAGCCGCATCCGCTCCGCGATCGCCCGCCGCAGCTCCGGGTCGCCCTCCGTAGTCGAGTACTGGAGCGCCGACGCGCCGGCGGAGTTGAGCACCTCGGCCGAAACCTCCGCCATCTCGTGCGCCGGGAAGAGCTCGGCCGCGGGCAGGCCGCCCGCGAAGGAGATCACCTCGGGGCGCTGGGTCAGCTTGAGGATCTCTCGGATCTCCGACGTCCTGAGCCCCGCCATCCGGCCTGCGAACCGCATCGTCACCTCGGTCATGTCCGTCCTCCTCCCAGTGCCCACACCTTTCACACGATCGGCTGCGTGCTGACTTCCGGTGTCTCGTCACGGTGGCCGGGCAGCGAGGCTGCGGCGACCGCCTGGAACAGACGCTTCACGCCGACCGCGAGGCGGTCGGGCGGTAGGTACGAAAAGTTGAGTCGGATCGTGGTCTCCTCCGGCGCGTCGCGGTAGCAGGACCAGCCCGGAAGGAACGCGACGCCGGCCTCGGCCGCACGCGCCACCAGGCGCGCTCGATCGACATGGGCCGGCAGCCGCAACCAGAAGTAGAAGCCGCCCTGGGGGCAGTTCCAGGTCACGCCGGGAGGCGCGTGACGCTCGAGTGCGGCCGCCATGGCGTCGCGACGTTCCCGATAGACAGCGCGCACCCGCGCCAGATGGGCCGCATAGAGCCCGTCGGTGAAGAAGGCGTCGAGCAGATACTGGGCGACGCTGCTGGCGTGGAGGTCGACCAGTTGCTTGATCAGCGCGAGCTGGCGCACCACCGCGCGCGGCGCGACCAGGAAGCCGAGCCGCAGGCCCGGGAACAGCACCTTCGAGAACGTGCTCAGGTAGAGCACGCCGCCGGTCACATCGAGCGCCTTCAACGACGGCAGCGGCTCGCCGTCGTAGCGCAGATCCGAGTAGGGGTCGTCTTCCAGCACCGGGACCTGCCAGCGGGCGGCAAGCTCGATCAGGCGGCGCCGACGTTCCAGCGAGAGCACCGCACCGGATGGGTTCTGGAAGGTCGGCAAGGTGTAGATCAGCTTCGGGCGCCGGTGCTCGAGGATCGACTCGAGCAGATCGACCCGCATCCCGTCGGCATCGGTCGGCACGCCCACGAGCCGTGCCCCTGCGGCGCGAAAGACCTGCATGGCGCCGAAGTACGACGGCTCCTCCAGCACCACCAGGTCGCCCGGCTCGAGGAAGGCGCGCGCGGCCAGATCGAGCCCCTGCTGGGAGCCCGACAGCACCAGGACCTGGGCCGCGGCGGCCGTGATGCCACGGCCCGCGAGCCACCCGGCGAGGGTCTCGCGCAAGGGCGAATGGCCCTCGGTCGGGCAGTGGAGCAGCAGCGGCCCGCCGACCTCCACCCGCAGCCGCTCGAACAGCCTGGTGAGCTCCTCGAGCGGCATCAGGTCCGCGGCCGGAAGTCCGATGGCCAGGGAGATCACGTCCGAGCGCTCGGTGAGCTGGAGGAGGTCGCGAACCAGCGAGTCCGAGGACGCGGCAACGCCCTCGCGGAAGAGCTGGCGCCACGGCGGTCCAGCCGTGGCGCGCTCGCCCGGTTCGCCCCCGGGTGCCCCGAGCACCACCGTGCCGCTTCCGACCCGGGAGGTGACCAGCTGATCGACGCGGAGCTCGCGGTATGCGGCGAGGACCGTCGTCCGGTTGACCTGGAGCGACTCCGCGAGGCGCCGCTCGGGCGGCAGCCGAAACCCCGTCGGCAGCGCGCCGGACAAGATCATGCCTCGGATCTGGCGCTCGATCTGGCGGTAGATCGGGGTTGGGCTCGCGCGGTCGAGGGCGATGTCCATGTCATCCCCGCGGATCAATGGGCGTTTGGACCATTCCAATCACAATATGGCAGCGACATCACAGGTTTGCAAGAGCCAATTCGCAGGAGTTGGCATCATCCAATCACGAGTGCACCCATCCAATGACCATGAGACGACACCGCGCGACCGAATGCTGCTGCCAACGAGTGTGACAAAGCGAGTTCAAGAAGGCGCCGCAGGGGGGACACGTTGCGGAGAGACCGTCATCCCGCAACGCGTAACTGTCTCTCTCGGTCCGCAGCCGCCAGCCTGGTGAGATTTGCGGGCTAGTTCAGCTGCGAGGGGTCCACCTCGCCGAGCTCGTCGAGGTCGGCCCGGCTGCGGTAGAGGACGTCGTAGACCTTGAGGAAGCGTTCCATGAGCGACGAGGCCTCGAGCACCTGCTGCTTCTCCTCGCTCTGCATGTCGAGCACGTGGCACGCCAGGGCGAGGAGCTGCGTATCGCTGACGTCGGAGATCTGGCGCGCAACCTCGAGCCGCGTCGCTTCGTCGGCCTCGACCAACCCGGGCAGGGTCGTCTTGAGGTCGCGTCGCATCGGCTGGACGCCGGCCACGTCCTCGCTGGTCTCCTCGAGCGGCATGTAGGCGACCCGCACCTGCCGGTACGCGTACGGAGAGGAGAGCTCCTCCTCGATCCTGAAGCGCTCGATTCCGACCAGCCAGATCAGGTACCGCCCGTCGTCGAGGCGTTGGTGGTGCGCAATCAGGCCCACGCAGCCGACCGGCTCGACCTCGGGCGTGCCCTCCTCGGGGAGCTCCTGGTCAGAGAGGATCCGGACCATCCCGATCACCCGGTGGGTGGCGATCGCGTCACGGACCATGTCCCGGTAGCGGGGCTCGAAGATGTGCAGGGGCAGGACCTCACCCGGAAGCAGCACCGTTCGCGCGAGCGGGAAGATCGGCAGGACATCCGGGACGAGCACCGTCTGCCCGTCGGAGCCAGCTGCGTCGATGGATGCGAAGGCATGCATCTTTCTTTCCCTCCATGTACTGAAACACTTCGACAACGTGCCAGTGTTCCCCCTCCCGTTTCCCGAACGTAGGCCATCGAGCCGAGGCGACCTACCGGGAGCCACGATTTTCCAGGAGCCGGGAATAGAGACTCGATCCCATGAGTTGACGCCACTGCAAGCTCGAACGACCTCCTCCTTCCTTCCGGCCCCACTCGGGGCCACATTTTTTGCCCGCATCCTCGCCAACGGCTCCCGCACAAAGATCGCGGCCTCCGGCGATCGCCGGAGGCCGCTGGTCGTTTGCCGGGGGTTGAGAGAGCTACTTCGTCTTCACCGGGTCCGGAGGGCGCGTCGGGAGGTGGCGAGGCTCAGCCTCCATCGCCTTCAGCACCTCGGCCACAGCACGTTCGAGCTGCGGGTCGCGGCCGGCGATCACCGACGCCGGGTCGTTGGTGACGTCGATATCCGGATCGACGCCGTGACCCTCGATGATGTAGGAACCGTCGACGTCGTTGGTCGCCTGCATCGGGACGTAGA
>CAZQYU010000310.1:0-4381 GCA_964597585.1 uncultured Thermoanaerobaculia bacterium | reverse complement strand
CGCAGCCACGCGACGTCTACATCTATGTCGAAACCCACAACCTCCCGGCCCGCGTGTCGACCAAGGCCCCGTACACCTCGATCGCCGGTGGCGGGACCCCGAACCAAGAAGCAGCCCGCGAAGGTCAGCCGACCTACCGCGTCCACGTCTACCACGACACCGGCAAGACCGTCATGTCCGGCGGACAGAACCGGCCAGTCCTGAGCTATCAGACCTCGTTCGCCTACACCGTCACCCATGAGGGAGAGCTCGAAGGCTGGCGTCATCGCATCGACGGCCCCGGGCTGGTTGAGCTGGCGCCCGGCTGGTACAAGATCCCCGTTCCCAACCAGGGGTCCACGACAGTCACGACGAGCATCGAAGCGGTCGAGCCGAGCCGCTGGTCGCTGAGTCTCCACTTCGGAATCAACCGTCCGCTCGGTGGAGCCCGCCACCACTACGTTGGTCGAACCGGCGGGGGAATCGATCTCGAGTATCGGGCACGACCAAACTTCGCCCTGGAGCTCTTCTTGGGTCGCGACACGCTGGCCGACAAGGTCGGCATCACGGACCTCGTGGCGACGCACCTCTCGCTCAGTGGCAAGGCGCATCTGTCGAGCGGCACTGTACGCCCCTTCGTGGAGGCCGGCGTCGGCGCCTACGACCTCGACCCTGGGTCTTGCCGGGCAGGTGTTCACGCCGGGTTTGGGGGTCTGCTCGCCGTCGGGTCCCGGCTTGCGCTCGAGGTGACCCTCAACAGCCACATCGTTGACAGTGGCGGCGATCGGCTACGCTTCGCCACGGCACAGGTGGGAGTGCGCCTACGCCTGTAGTGCACCAGCGACGGGGACGGCGCCGGGCATTCCGTTGAAGTGCAGGCGTCCGGTACAACTCTCGACGTGAATCGCCGTAGCTCTCGGGTACAGGGGAGACCGAGCCATGAATGCCTCCCACGCCGCGCTCGTGCCCGCGCTGCTGGCGACCGCCCTGATCACGTCGCTCGGCGCCGCCGACCCGCCGCAAACGCCGTCAAAAGCGCGCCTTCGCGCCCAGGCCCACCAGTCGCCGCCCGCAGAGCGGGCCGACGACCCGGAGATGGCGCGACCCGCGCCATCCGTGCTGGCCCCGACGACGGCGACCGTGGTCACCCGCAACGGCTTCACCAGCGTGCAGGTCAACGTCGACGCCGCCGGCGCCAACATTCCCGGCGACGCCGCCAACGAGCCCTCGCTCGCGATCGACCCCACCGCGCCCAATCGAATCGTCGTCGGCTGGCGTCAGTTCGACACCATCCTCTCAAACTTCCGCGAGGCGGGGTTCGCCTACTCACACGACGGCGGTCGCAGCTGGACCTTTCCCGGCGTGCTCGAGGACGGCGTCTTCCGCAGCGACCCGGTGCTCGAGTCCGACGCCGCCGGGCGCATTTTCTACAACAGCCTCGCGGACCCAGGCGACGCCATCCTCACCGACTTCTTCACCTCCGACGACGCCGGCAGGTCGTGGTCCGAGCCGCTGGCTTCCTTCGGTGGCGACAAGGCGTGGTTCACGATCGACCGTGCCCGCGCCGCCGCCAGTGGCTACGTCTACGAGGTCTGGAGCCCTGAGGAGAACCTCTGGGGAGATCGCGTGGTGACCCGCTCGACCGACGGCGGCACGAGCTTCGAGTATCCATTCGCGATCAGACCCGTGCCGTCCTGGGGCAGCATGGCGGTCGGACCCGAGGGCGAGCTGTACATCGTCGGCAACGCCTCCCTCGACCTCCAGCGGATCGTCCTCCAGCGCTCCTTCGATGCCTTCGACCCGGCGGTCGCGACGCCGACCTTCGAGTGGTTCAGGGTCCCTCTCGGAGGCCTCCAGCTGTCGGGCGGCGGCTCGAATGCGACGCCCAACCCCCTGGGCATCATCGGCCAGATCTGGATCGCCGTCGACCTCAGCGACGGAGCCCGCCGGGGGACCCTCTACGTCGTCGCATCGGTCGACCCGCCGGGACCCGATCCGTGCGATGTCCACTTCGTCCGCTCGACCGACCGCGGCGAGACGTGGTCGACACCGCTGCGGATCCACGACGACGACGACAACCTGTGGCAGTGGTTCGCGACCATGTCGGCAGCGCCCGACGGTCGCATCGACGTGGTCTGGGTCGAGAACCTGAGACACAACGACACGGCGTTCGGTGAGCTGAAGTTCTCGCAGTCGTTCGACGGCGGCGAAAGCTGGAGCGAGCCGGTGGCGGTCACTCCGGGCTTCAACAGCCATCTCGGCTGGCCACGCCAGCAGAAGATGGGCGACTACTTCCACATGCGGTCCGACCTGGTCGGGGCCGACCTGATCTACGCCGCGACCTTCAACGGCGAG
This sequence comes from uncultured Thermoanaerobaculia bacterium, assembly GCA_964597585.1. Lineage (GTDB taxonomy): Bacteria > Acidobacteriota > Thermoanaerobaculia > Thermoanaerobaculales > Sulfomarinibacteraceae > CAVSIS01. The sequence goes on along the minus strand of CAZQYU010000310.1, from coordinate 2,047 downwards.
CAGGACGTGTACTACATGCGCCTCGGTGACCGCGACTGCAACCGCAACGGCGTCGGTGACGCGTCCGACCTCACTGCTGGGACCCTCAGCGACTGCGACCGCAACGCGATCCCGGACCTCTGCGAGCTCGCCGCCCGGCCCGAGCTCGACAGGAACCGCGACGGCATCCTCGAGAGTTGCCAGACGCCGCGCCGCAGCCAGGGCCGCGTGGCCCAAACGCCTCACTAGACTTCCACTTCCCTGGATCTTCGAGGCTGCCACAAGAGCGCAATCGGAAGGTGGTGAGAAGCGCAGGTGAAGGTGTTTCGAGGATTCTCGTCCCGTCCGAATGAACGTCACGTCGGGCAGGCTGCTTGCCTCTTCAGGGCGCCGGGGGTGCGATCGGAGGTCGGCGGTCGGCGGCAGCGATGCGCGCCTGGTACGCGGCCGCCCGCTCCCTCACCGCCGCCTCGTTCACCGTCAGGACACGGCCCGCCACCATCACGACCTGGCCCTCAATGATGACCGTGTCGACGTCGCTCGCCTTGGTCGAGTAGACGAGCAGCGAGTAGGGGTCGTAGTTGGGGATCTGGTGGAAGGCGTCGGTGCGCACCAGGATGACGTCGGCGCGCTTGCCCGCCTCGAGCGTCCCGATGGTGTCCCCCAGGCCGATCGCCCGCGCGCCGAGGCGCGTCGCCATTGCGAGGGCGGTGTGGGCATCGAGCACCGTGGGATCACCGGTCGTCAGCTTGTGCAGCTTGGCCGCGGTGTCGATCTCCTCCCACATCGAGAGGTCGTTGTTCGAGGCGGACCCGTCGGTGCCGAGGCCGACCGCGACCCCCGCCGCGAGCATCGCGGGCACCGGCGCCACCCCCGCCGCGCCCTTCATGTTCGACTGCGGACAGTGCGCCACGCCGACCTTGCGCGCGGCGAGGATGGCGATCTCCTCGGGCGTCGGGAAGATCATGTGGGCCGTGAGGACGTGATCGTCCAGGATGCCGAGCCCGTCCGCGTAGGCGACCGAGCCCTTGCCCTCTCTCTTGCGGATCATGTCGATCTCGCTCCGGTCCTCTGCGAGGTGCATGAGCATCGGCGCGCCGTGCTTGACGGCCAGAGCATGGGCCGCCTTGAGGTGCTCACCCGACACCGTGTAGACGGCGTGCGGCGCCACCGCGGGCGTGATCAGCGGGTGCCCCTGCCAGCGCTCGAGGAACCGCGCGGTGTACTCGATGGCCTCGTCCCAGGTCGCATTGTCCGGAGCGGGAAAGTCGACCAGCGTCTCCCCCACCACCGCCCGCATACCGCAGCGCGCCGCCTCCTCGGCGACGGCGTCCTCGTAGTAGTACATGTCGACGAAGGTGGTCACGCCGCCTGAGAGCAGCTCGAGGCAGGCCAACCGTGTTCCCCAGCGGACGAACTCCTCGTCGACGAACCGCGCCTCGGCGGGGAAGATGTGGTTGTTGAGCCAGTCCATCAGCTCCATGTCGTCGGCGAGCCCGCGAAAGAGGGTCATCGGCACGTGGGTGTGGGCGTTGATCAGGCCCGGCATCACGATCCGCCCGGTCGCGTCGAGGCGCCGCGCCCCGGGGTAGTGGGCCACGAGCGAGGTCGCCGGACCCACCGCATCGATGCGCCCGCCGCGGATGGCGACGGCCCCGTTCGGGATCACCGTACCCGCCTCGTCCATCGTGACCACCAGACCGCCGGTGACGAGCCAGACGTCCTGTGCTTCGGCCGGCACGGCGACCCATGCCGAGAGCCCGAAAGCGAGGACGAGGACTACCACAACTCGCGCTCTTGCCATCGACGCCCCCTTCAAGTGTCCGTACAGGCATGATACCCGGGGCGTCCCCAGCCTCCTGAGGGCCGTGCCGCGAGCCTCGTGCCCGGAGATCTTGGCTGCGGGGCGCTCGGTCTGCCCGGCGACCGTCCGGCAACCTCGGTTGGAGTCATTCCTGGCTCGGCCGACGCCACTTCATCACAACGTAGACCGGGATCCCGGCGAGCAGGGTGAGGAAGCCCCAGTAGACGGTCTCCTGGCCGGCGCCGGCGGTCGCGATCATCGCGT
>CAZQYU010000309.1:1713-4419 GCA_964597585.1 uncultured Thermoanaerobaculia bacterium | reverse complement strand
GTGCTCGCGCTGCGGGAGGGACGCGAGCCGTGAGAGGCGAGACGCAGGAAGCAAGAGGTGAGAAGTGGGGAGGTCGAGCGCAGGCACGATCCTGAACCGTGTTGCCGTGGGGGGTGCCGTCTTTCACCACAGACACTCAGCGCGGGCTCTGCCCGCAACCCAGCGTCGCAGGGCGGACGTACTCCAGATCGATCGTGGTGATTGGATCGGAGATCAAGAAGGAACGCAAAGGCGCCAAGACGCCAAGAGGACCGCAGTGGACTCCAGCGCGGACGCGGTGCGGGCAGACATCGGTCTCGTTCAGCGATGAACGCCGGGCACGAGGCACTGGCATCGACCGTGTGGGGTCCCGCCGCGCGCCCGGCGCGCGGCCCTGACAGGAGGAGCGGGCGGGCGAAAGAGCCGCTCTCTCGTCCGCCCGCTCCTCCTGTCAGGGGCGGCTGCTGGAGGCAGCCGCCGGGACCTGTGAGGCCGCTCAACCGCCCTTGCGATGTCTTTGCGTCTTTGCGTCTTTGCGTTTCAACTTCCGGCTGTCGCGCTCTGCGGATCATGGAGACGATGAGCCCCCGCGGATCGCACCGCCGGTCGCGGCTGAGAAGCCGTTCGGAGGCCACGTGGGCATGGGCGGCGACCAGGAACTCAGCCAGAACCCGCGAGTGGGAGCCTCGCCGATCACCCCTCATTCCTCATTCTGCACTCCGCATTCCTCATATCCTCCTCCTCACTCCTCACTGGCGAAGCCGCTATACTCGGTCCATGCGGATCGGACATGCCCGGGCCCTTCGAGCCTTCGCGGCAGCTGCGCTCCTGCTCGCGGTGGCACCGCGCGCCGCCCGGTCCGGGGAGGAGACCATGCCGCAGCTGCAGCTCGTCTCGCCGGCGTTCAGCCAGGGCCAGCCGATCCCGGCGCGCTACACCGCCGACGGCGAGAACGTCTCGCCGCCGCTCGTGATCTCGGGCGCGCCCGCCGGGACCGCGTCCTTCGCCCTGATCTCGGACGACCCCGACGCCCCGGTCGGGACCTGGGTCCACTGGGTGGTGTGGAACCTGCCTGCGGGCACCGTCCGCCTCGAGGAGGGCAAGCTGCCGGCAGGATCCGCCACCGGGCGAAACAGCTGGGGCCGCAGCGGCTGGGGCGGGCCGTCGCCACCGTCGGGCACCCACCGCTACTTCTTCAAGCTCTTCGCCCTCGACACCACCCTCGAGCTGTCGCCGGCGACCGACGCGAAGGGCCTCGAGCGGGCGATGTCCGGGCACGTGCTCGCCCGCGCCGAGCTGATGGGCACCTACAGCCGCCGGCGATGACGGGCGACCCGGCACTGCGCGCGGCGCTGGCGGTCGGCATCCCCGTCGCCCGCCGCCACATCTTCCTGTGCTGCGACCAGACCCTGCCGAAGTGCGGCGACCGGGAGGCCTCACTGGCCTCCTGGACGTATCTCAAGAGCCGGCTCAGGGAGCTCGGGCTCTCCGAGGCAGGAGGCGTGGCGCGCACCAAGGCCAACTGCCTCAGGGTGTGCATCGACGGCCCGGTGGCGGTGGTCTACCCCGAGGGCGTCTGGTACCGCAGGATGACGCCCGAGAACCTCGAGCGCGTCATCCAGCAGCACCTGATCGGCGGTCGCCCGGTCGAGGAGCTGGTGATCACCGTCCACCCGCTCGAGGGTGACCGCACGCGGCAAGCTGACGAATCAAACTCTCGGGCGCGCTGAGTCACCGCGCGGGGCCTGCCTGGTAGCTCCAGGCCACGACGCGCGGGTGCGTGAACCCCATGTCGACGTCGGCGGTGAGGGTCGTCCGCCAGCCTTCGCGGCGGCCCGATGCGATCACCTCGCGACGGTCCCCGTGACGGACCGACACGGAGCTCTCGATCCAGCCGTCGCCCAGGGCCCCCGGCGCGAGCCCGGAGAAGAACCGGTCGCGGTCGAGGCGCGCGAGGGTCTCCGCCATCGACGCGTCGGCCAGGGTGCCGGTCACGGCTCGCCGCTCCTCCGCCTTCAGGGCGTCCGTCCGGTGCTGGATCAGCCCGGCGACCAGGAGGACCGACATCGTCACCGCCAGCAGGGCGAACAGCGCCAGGAGGATCGCGCTGCCGCGTTCGCCGCCGCCTACCACGACGAACCGCCGCCGCCGCGCAGGGCGAGGACCAGCGTCTCGCGCCGCAGCGACACCTCCGCGCGCCGTCCCGGATCGCCGACGAGGGCGGCGGTCACCGGGTCGAGGTGGCTCGGCACGACCAGCTCGACCTCGATCACTCGCGATCCCGCCACCCGCCATCGCCACTCGGCCAGGCCGTGAAGCACCGTCCGGGTGTCGGTCTCGGCGCCGTGGCGGTCGACCACCCGGCGGAGCAGGCGGCCGCCGTCGAGCGCATAGGTGACGGCCCCGCCGTCGCCGGTCGCGAGCACCAGCTCCGAATCGGACCAGGTGCCTGTGGCGCCTTCGATCGAGCGCGCCGAGTGCACGTCCTTGCATATCCAGGAGCGGGCAATGACCGTCTCGGGATCGCTCATCGACCGGCCCAGCGAGTCGAAGACCTTGATCGACTGCACGATCAGCGCGGTGGCGGCGAGCACTGCAATCGAGATCAGTGCCAGCGACACCAGCAGCTCGACGAGCGTCGAACCGCGATCGCTCACGGTCGCCAGACCCGTGTGACCAGGACCCGGGCGTCCGGGTGGTGAGCGACCGTGCAGCGGGCCCGCAGGG
>CAZQYU010000309.1:0-1613 GCA_964597585.1 uncultured Thermoanaerobaculia bacterium | reverse complement strand
GTGACCAGGACCCGGGCGTCCGGGTGGTGAGCGACCGTGCAGCGGGCCCGCAGGGTGACGTCGTAGAGCCCCGGAACCGCGCCCCGCTCGACGACCGCGGTGACGGTCAGGTCGGGGAACCTGTCGGACGAGCCGGCGGTCAGCACGATGCCGGACTCCAGCGGCACGAGCCCGCCGCGGATCATCTCGGACGCAGCCTCGAGCTCTCGCAGCATCTCGGAGCTCGCCTGAACCCTGGCGGACGAACGGACCAGTGAGTTCAGGAAGGCCGTGCCGATCAGGATGCCGATCCCGATCAGGGCGAGGGCGACGACGCTTTCGAGCAGTGTGAACCCACGCTCCCGACGATCCGTGGGCGGCGGCCCGGTCATCCTGGCCGCCCGTCCGATGGCGGCGGAGCCGCGATCCTCACGCGATCCGCTCGTGGCTCGCCGTCCTCGAGCACCAGCTGCGATCCCGCGATACCGGCAGGTCCGGGGCATCCGTGCAGGTCGAGCAAGCTCATGCCGGCGTACCACCCGGCGGAGAGGCGGTGGCGGCCGAGCCACATGAGGAACCTGCTGCCACCGATCTCGGGCGTTGTGGAGCTGACCGGCTGCCAGCGGGCGATCGTCGCACGGGGCTCGCACAGCAGCACTCCGTCGGCAAGAAGGCGAAACGTGAGCCGGTCCCCCGCCCGAGGCGAGCGACCATGGCGGACGACCTCCACCTCGACTGAGCCCCTCGGCGAGAGCCGCGCAGCGGTCAGCACGGGAGACTCCATCGAGGCTTGAAAGGCCTGCAGCTCCTCCTGCTCCGCCGCCGCCGTCCTCGCCATGCGATCGCTCCACCGGGTGCGTTCGAGGCTGTTGCGTGATCGCGCCACGAGCGGCTCGTCTCCCGAGTAGAGGTAGTTCACCGGGATTGCCAGACTCGAGCCCGGACCTGCTGCAACCCCTTCTGCAGATATGCCCACGACCCGACCACTGCGGTCGAGCACCGGGCCTCCGCTCTCTCCCGGCCGGATGCCGCCGTCGATCTGGAGGAAGCTCGTGCCCATCAGCTCGCGCGAGGGCTGCGAGACGATGCCCTGGGTCACAGTGAGCTCGTGGCCGCGTGGTGCTCCGCAGGTGATCACCGGATCGCCCAGCGCGAGTGTGGTCGCGTCGCCGAGCGGGAGCGGTGCTGCATGTGCGCCCGGCACGCGAATCACGGCGAGACCGAGCCACGCGTCCGCCCGTTCGACGGACCCGTGGATCGTGCCTCGTCCCGGGAGCTCGACCTCGACGTCGCTTCGTCCGCCGGAGGGCAGCCGGAGAGTGGTGACCAACCGATCGCCATCGACATAGAAGCCGATGCCCGTGGAGCCCGGGCAGCTCACGTGAGCGGTCGCGGCGACCGCGGCAAAGGCGATCTCACGGCTCGACACGCTGTTCCCGGACGGGGAGAGCCGTGCCCCGGCATCACGCTGCACGTGCTGACCGCCACCATCCCATTGACCGGCGAGGAACAGCACGATCACTCCACCGAGGCCGGCGGTCGCGAGCTTGACAGCGATCGGCATGGTCCGCCAGGCGCGTCTCAACCTGGCAACCACCAGGTCGACACCGATGACCCCTCGCGAGGCGGCCCCG
>CAZQYU010000308.1:0-4422 GCA_964597585.1 uncultured Thermoanaerobaculia bacterium | reverse complement strand
CCGGAGCGTCCTCGGGCCGCACCACCGGCGCCCACGCGGCGATCAGGAAGTAGCCGTCCTCCCACTGCAACGCGGGCGGACGGCCGGTGAGCTCCGCGTTGAGCTGCCTGAGGCCGGACACGCCTGCGAGCAGAACCGCCACCGCCACCAGCACGTGGACGCCGGAGCGCACGGCCACCCGTGCTCGCTCCTTGCGCTTGAGGCCGCGCGCGGTCGCCAGTCCAGCCACGACCGGCGCCGCCAACATGGTGCTGACGACGGTGGGGAGGAGCTGTGTCCTCAGGGCGACGGCTGCAGTGGCGACCAGACCGGTCAGCACCAGGTCACCGGTCCCGGGCCGGTCGAGGTACCGCAGCAGCACCGCCACCACCAGGACCAACGCGGTGGTGGCGAAGCTCTCGGTCATCACCGCCCGCTCCCAGTAGAGCTGGTGGGGAGCAAGTGCGAGAGCGCACCCAGCGGCCACGGCCAGCCATGGGCGTACACCGAAACGGACACGCACCATGTGGACCACCAGCACGGCCGCGACCGCTCCCGACACTGCCTGCGCGAGCAGCAGCGGGAGCAGAGATCCTGTACCGACCGACAGCACGCGGAGCACGCCGCCGTAGACCCAGGGACGGGCCGTCGGGATCGCCCCATACACCGCGGTGTCGAGGAACACCTGGAGGTCGCCCATGAACAGGTTCGGCGTCGGGTCGAGTATCAGCATGCAGAGCTTGAGGGTCACGATCGCAACCGCGCCCACCGTCACCGGTCGCCGGGCGACAGCGGCCGCGCCAAACCGCCACGCTGCCCGCACGCCGGCGCCTCCCGCAGCAGACGGCCGATCAGACTCCCGCACTCGGGCCCTCCTCACGCGCCCGGCGCCGCCAGGGCCGGTTTGTGCTCGATCACCGGGATCAACAACGGCTCGTTTCCCCGGCGATGCCCGAGAGCATCCGCCAGCACAGCGAGCAGCAGCACCAGCACAGGCTCCAGCGGGTGCAGCAGGCGGGGGGCAACGACACCGAGGCCGAGCACGGAAACGAGCAGCGACAGCGCCACCAGCGCCAGCCACAGCACCTTCAGCCGGTGTCCGGGGCCCACCACCGCTGTCGCGATCAGGCCGATCAGTGGCGCCAGGACCAGCAGGCGGTACCACAGCAACGCCTCGCCGTGCCAGCGGCGGGTCACCGTCGAGCGCCGACCCCACTCCGGCGTTACCGCCAGGCTGAACCGTTCGCGCAGCAGATCGATCGTCCGCTGTGTGGGCCCAGCTCGCAACGAGCGCTCGGCGCGCAGCCCGTCGGCGATTGCGCGGGTCAGGAGGGCGTCGGCCCAGGCGGCAGCGGCCAGTCCGGCTACGCCGAGCGGATCGCGTCGTGCGGCTGCGGCGGCGGTCCTGGCGGCCCACCGCTCGGTGACCAACGGGTCCGGGTCGAGGGCACGCAGGCGTTCGACGAGACCGCCTGGCGCCCACCGCTGCTCGAACAGGTTCGAGCGGTCCGCCAGCGGGTACGGGCTCGGTGCTGCCAGGACCCTGGCCACGTCCGGAGTGGGCGCGTCCTGCAGCCGGAGCAGAGGGGCACGAGCTGCCACGACCAGGAAGCCGTCCTCTGGCTGGGCAGCGAATGTCCGATCGAGCGCAGCTCCGGTTGCCGTCCGCAGTGCGGCGCTGCCTGCAGCGAGCACCAGCAGTGCGGCGCCGGCATGCACCGCCAGCCGGACGAGGTGGCGGCGGGGCAGCCCCCGGCGATGGGCAATGGCCTCGAGCCCGGCCAGGAGCAGCGCAGACATGACGCCGGCCGCGACCGACCCCACGAGTCGAGCGTCCAGGAGACCGATCGGGATCACTGCCGCTGCGAACAGCAGCAGCACCCCGCGCCGTCGTCTCGCGAGCCAGACGACGCCGAGCATCAGCCACCCGACGTAGGCAGCGCCGGCCAAAGCGTCGGGCGCCACCGCCCGCTCGGAGCTGAGCTGCAGAGGCGCCGCGGCGAGCACGACCGCCGCAGCGAGGGCGAGGGTCGGCCGCACTCCGAGCAGCATTCGCGCCGCCTGAGCGACCGCAACCGCGGCAGCGCCGCCAGCCACGGTCTGGACGAGCACGAGCGGTACGAGCGAGTGCGTTGCTACTGCAAGTGCCCGGACCACGAACGCGTACCCGAGAGGAGATGCCGCCGGTGCCCAGCCGAGCAGCGCCGTGTCAAGGTACCGCTCCGAGTCCGCAAGCAAGTTCACCGTGGGGTCGGCGACCAGCAGGGCGAGTTTGACGACAGCCACCACGAGCGCCGACTCGGCCACCGGGTGGGCCTCGCCCCACGACCGCCACGAGCGCCACACCTCGACCAGGTGGCGGCCTGCAGCACGCATCCCTCGGCTGGTCACGACTCGAGAGAATATCGCAGATAGGCGGCGGCAGGGCTCCCGGCGCCCGTCCCGACATCGTCCGGGGCACGACCCGCTCGGACCGTAGCGCGGGATCGCGTGTGATCGCGCCGTCCGGCTCGTTGGAGCTTCAGACGCTATCTCTCGCGCCCAAACGCCACGACCCCCGGCGGTGCCGGGGGTCGTTGCATCTCCGGGCGCTCGCTCTGACTTCTCACCACGTCACATCACGACGGTGCCGAGGTGCCTGTCAGCGCTGAGCCGTTTCGTGGCAAGGCGCCGCATCGCGAAAAGGACGGCGGTCGCTGGCATGTCGGCGCCCACGGTAGGGAGGCGTTGAGGCATGCAGGCCTGCCGTCAAGCCGGCGCTGTCACCGCGGGCAGCCGTGTCAGCTCTTCGCTGCCAGGAAGTTCGCATTCGCCTGCTTCCAGTTGACCACGTTCCAGAAGGCGCCGATGTAGTCTGGGCGCCGGTTCTGGTACTTGAGGTAGTAGGCGTGCTCCCACACGTCGAGGCCGAGGATCGGGGTCATTCCCTCAGAGACCGGGTTGTCCTGGTTGGGTGTCGAGGTGACGACCAGCTTTCCCCAGGCCGTCATTGCGAGCCACGCCCAGCCGGAGCCGAAACGGGTTCCGGCGGCGGTGCTGAACTTCTCCTTGAAGGTCGTGAAGGACCCGAACTCGGCGTTGATCGCGGTCGCCAGCTCGCCACCGGGCTCACCGCCGCCGTTCGGGCTCATCAGCGGCCAGAACAACGAGTGGTTGAAGTGCCCTCCGCCGTTGTTGCGGACCGCGGTGCGAATCTCCTCGGGCACGCTCGCGAGGTTCGCGAGGAGCATGGTGAGCGACGCGTTGAACAGCTCCGGATGCTTCTCGAGTGCGGCGTTCAGCTTGTTGACGTAACCTTGATGGTGTTTGCCGTGGTGGATCTGCATCGTCATCGAGTCGATGTGCGGCTCGAGGGCATCGTGCGCATACGGCAGGGCGGGAAGCTCGTACTTGGCCATGGTCCAACCTCCTTGGAATGTAGCGGGTGGAGAGTCGCTGTCGCGACTCGGTCTCGATCCCGCGTTCGCCAGTCAGAATCACCGTGTGGGCCGGAAAATTCCGCAATCCCGACGTTCAGTCCGTACTCAGCTGACCTGATCGAAGCGCTCGGGGCGGAATCGTGTATCATCCGGCGGCGCCCGACGCGTGGCGCACTCTACTCGGAGGGACCATGACTCAGCGCACCTTCTCGATCATCAAGCCAGACTCCGTCGCCCGCGCCGCCGCCGGCGCAATCCTCTCCCGCCTCGAGCACGAGGGCTTCCGCATCCTCGCCGGCCGCTTCACACACCTCACCCAGGCGCAGGCGCGCGGTTTCTACGCTGTCCACAAGGAGCGCCCGTTCTACAACGACCTGGTCGCGTACATGACCTCGGGTCCGGTGTGGGTCCTGGCGCTCGAGCGAGACAACGCCGTCGCCCACCTTCGGCAGGTGATGGGCGCCACCGACCCCAAGAAGGCCGATCCGGGCACCATCCGCGCCGAGCACGGTGAGTCGATTGAGCGCAACTCGATCCACGGCTCGGACTCGCCGGAGAACGCGGCGATCGAGATCGCGTTCTTCTTCCCGACCGCCGACCTCATCTGAGGACGGAGCTTCACCACAGAGACACAGAGGCACGGAGCCCCCACCCTCCCTTCGGCTCTGAGCACGGGCTCGAGGACGAGCCCGAGTTGTGGTTTCCCACCGGGCGGCGAAGTCGGCGGGTTTTCATCGCCTTCAGCTTTCGCAAGGCGCGAGAGCCGAAAGTTGAACCACCAGGACACAAAGACACCAAGCCATCATTCGGGTAGTGGCCCTCACCTGACTGCATCCCGCAGCTCTGCGCGCAGCAGCCCGTAGATCAGACCGCCCAACCGATCTGCGTGAGCTATGAGCGCTACGGGAATCTCGACACCGCGAGCTCGCATCAGGACGAGATCGCTCTGTACCTCCTGGTTTTCGGCGCAGGCGGCCTCGAGATGCTGGTACCGGTTGCCCAGCGTCCGTCCGCTGGCTTCCGA
>CAZQYU010000307.1:0-4422 GCA_964597585.1 uncultured Thermoanaerobaculia bacterium | reverse complement strand
CTCATGGAGCACATCGCCACAGGCGGGATGGCCGAGGTCTACAAGGCCCGCATGATGGGCATGGAGGGCTTCCAGAAGACCGTCGCCATCAAGCGGATCCTGCCCCACCTGACGGACAACGACGAGTTCGTCACCATGTTCGTCGACGAGGCCAAGCTCGCGGCGCAGCTCAACCACAACAACATCATCCACATTTACGATCTCGGCAAGATCGACCGTTCCTATTACATCGCGATGGAGTACATCGAGGGCAGGGACCTGCGGTCGATCCTCCAGGAATGCCGCGACCGCGGTCACAACATGCCACTGCCGATGGCAGTCCACATTGCGACCCTGCTCGCGTCCGCACTCGACTATGCTCACCGGCGGCGCGACTTCGAGGACCGCGACCTCGGTCTGGTCCACCGCGACGTGTCCCCCCAGAACGTGCTGATCTCCAACGAGGGCGACATCAAGCTGTGCGACTTCGGCATCGCCAAGGCCGCGTCGAAGGCATCGCACACCCGCGCAGGAGCGCTCAAAGGCAAGCTCCAGTACATGTCGCCGGAGCAGGCATGGGGCAAGGACATCGACCACCGCTCCGACATCTTCTCGCTCGGTCTGGTGCTGTTCGAGATGCTCACGCTGGAGAAGGTCTTCGCCGGTGAGTCGGAGCTCTCGATCCTCGAGCAGGTCCGCAACCCGAAAGTCGAGGCGCCGTCGGCGCTGAACCCGGAGGTTCCGGCCGAGGTCGATGCCATCGTGAGCCGCGCCCTCGAAACGGACCGTGAGGCGCGCTACCAGTCGGCCCGCGACCTCCAGCGCGACCTCGAAAAGGTCATGCGCCAGCAGGGCTGGTCGTGCAGCGTCGCAGATGTTGCCCGTTTCCTCGCCGACCTCTCCAGCGGGGCCGCCCCGGAGGCTCCGGCACCCCGCGAGGCGCCCTCCGCAGCTGCAAAGCCGGCGGTGGTTCCGCCTGTCGCCGCTGCGGAGCTCGAGCCGCCCCGGGCCGAGGAGCCTGAACCGACCCCGGTCGAGGGCCACCCCCCCGCCGCCGGCGGCTCCCGCAAGGGGCTCTGGATCGCCCTCGCCGCCCTGGTCGTCGTCGCCGGCGGGCTGTGGATGCTGTTCGGACGCGGTGCCGGCCAGACCCCACCGACGCCCACACCGGCGCCGGTCGTCGCGGTCGAAGAGCCGTCGCCGACACCGACCGTGACCGAGGAGCTGATGGACATGGTGCGCGAGCAGGCCGCGGTCGCGCTGGCGGAACAAGAGCAACAGCTGCGCAAGCGGCTCGAAGCGGAGTTCCCGACCCCGACACCGATTCCGCCGACCCCGACGCCGACCGAGACCCCGGTCCCGACGGAGGTACCGACGGCGACCCCGACCCAGGCGCCGCCGACTCCGACCCGGGTCCCTGCGACCGCGACACCGATCCCGCCGACGCCGACACCGCCGGTGCGAGAGGGTGAGGTGGTCGGTCCCGGTCCCAACGTCACCGGCCCGGTCGCCGTCAAGCAGGTCGAGCCACAGTACCCGCCCGCGGCCCTCCGCCTGAGAATCAGCGGTGAGGTCCAGCTGCAGGTGCTCGTCGGTCCCGACGGCGCTGTCGAGGACCTCAGGATCCTCAAGGTTTCGCACCCCGGTGTGGGATTCGAGAAGGCCTCGGAGGAGGCGGTTCGTCAATGGCGTTTCCGCCCGGCCACCAAGCTCGGAACGAAGGTTCGGATGTGGATCTCCGTCCGCATCCCGTTCACCGCCCGATAAAGCAAGGGAGGAGAGAATGGCCGTGCTGACCGATGCGCAGAAGAAGTTCTACGAGGAAGCGCTGAAGCAGACCAAGCAGGAGATCCAGGAGCTCGAGAGCCAGATCCAGGAAGAGCTGTCACGGGTCAAGCAGAAGATTGCGGACCTTCAGGCCGGGCAGAAGGCGGCCCGCCAGATGTACGACGCGGCGTGCATGCGTCTCGGCATCCCGAATGACCTCGAGGAGGAGGGTGGCCAGGGCTGAGCCCGGCCCCTCAGCGGCGGCGGAACCCCGGGCCGGCCGGGGTTTCTTCGCCTGGCGAGATGGCAAGGAGACTATGGCCCGGCGTTGGCGGTGGTACAGCGCCTGGCATTCTGGTGTGCGTGCCTGCCATCACACGTCGTCGGTCGGCGAGAACTGGAGCCTGGCGCGATGAGCAACGGCGTACCCCACGGCCTGTGGGTGAAGTGCGAGTCCTGCAAGGAGATTCTGTATCACAAAGAGGTGGTCCAGAACCTCGAGGTGTGCCCGCACTGCGACTACCACTTCCGGATCTCCGCAGACGCCCGGCTCAGGCTGCTGCTCGACGGCGGCCGCGCCAAGCTGCTCTTTCCCAAGGTGAGGTCCGTTGACCCGCTCAAGTTCGTCGACTCCAAGCCCTACGCGGAACGGCTGCGCACGGCGCACAAGCAGCTTCCCAATGATGCCGTGATGGTGGCTCAGGGCGAGATCGAGGGCGTCGGGGCCATCGTCGCCGCGATGGAGTACCGCTTCATGGGCGGCTCGATGGGCTCCGTGGTCGGCGAGAAGCTGGCCCGCGCGATCGAGCGCTGCCTGTCCCGAAAGCTGCCCCTGGTCATCGTCTCCTGTTCCGGCGGTGCCCGGATGCAGGAAGGCATCCTCTCGCTCATGCAGATGGCCAAGGTCTCGGTCGGCCTCTCCCAGATGCGGGAGCGCTCCCTGCCCTTCGTGTCGGTGCTCACCGATCCGACGACCGGCGGCGTGACTGCGAGCTTCGCGATGCTCGGCGACCTCAACATCGCCGAACCGGGCGCTCTGATCGGGTTTGCCGGCCCGAGGGTGATCGAGCAGACGATCCGCCAGAAGTTGCCCGAGGGCTTCCAGCGCTCCGAGTTCCTGCTCGAGCACGGCATGATCGACATGGTCGTGCACCGCCGCGCCCTGAAAGCGACGGTCGGGCAATGCCTGTCCTACCTCCACTGAGCCTGGTGCGGCGCGGCGCGGCCCGCATCCGACCCGACCTCGACCGCATCACGCACGCGCTGGAGAGTCTCGGCCGGCCGCACGCGAGCCTCGCGTCCGTCCTGGTGGTCGGGAGCAACGGCAAGGGATCGACCGCGGCCATGCTGGAGGCAATGCTCAGAGCCCACGGCATCGACACCGGACTCTACACCTCACCGCACCTGGTGCGGGTCGAAGAGCGCATCCAGCTCGGCGGCGTCCCTCTGCCCACCGCCGAGCTCGAGCGTCACCTGGCAACCCTCGACGCATTTCCCGAGCTCACCTTCTTCGAGACGCTCACGGCGGCGGCGCTGCTCGCCTTCGCCGGCGCCGGTGTCGACGTCGCCGTGCTCGAGGCCGGCATGGGCGGCCGCTGGGATGCCACCCGCATCGCGGACAGCACGGTCGCCGGGCTCACCAACGTCGGCACGGACCATCGCGAATGGCTCGGGCCGAACCGCGAGGAGATCGCAACCGACAAGGGTGCAGCCCTCGCTGCCGCAGCGGCCGCGGTGATCGGGCCCGAAGTCGACGACGCCGTGCGTCCTCACCTCGGCGCCGTGCCTGCCGTGGCGGCGGCCGACCTCGTGGAGCTGGTGCCGTGCGGCCCCGACCTCGTCCATGTTCGACTCAACGGGGATGCCTTCAATGTTGCCGTGCCGTTCCCCGGCCTCCACCAGGTCGCCAACCTCCACCTCTCGCTCGCGCTGCTGGTAGCGACCCACCGCGCCGGGCTCGCTCCGGCACCACGACCTGACGCGATCCGGGCCGGACTCGCCGCAGCGCGCTGGCCGGCGCGGCTCACGCGCCACCGCATCCACGGCCGCGATGTACTGGTCGACGGCGCCCACAACCTCGAGGGCGCTCGTGTTCTCGCCGAGTTTCTGGCCGCGCGACGGCGCCACAACCTGCTGTTCTCCTGCCTGGCGGACAAGCCTCTCGAAGCGATGGCCGAGGTGCTGCGCCCAGTGGTCGACCTGGTCGCGGTGTGCCCGCTCGACGACGAGCGGGCGATGCCCCTCGAGCGCCTCCGTCGCGCCTTCCCGGAGGCCGAGGTGGCCGCCGACCCAATTGCTGCACTCGCGCTCCTTCCGGAGCCCGTTGTGGCGGCGGGCAGCCTGCGCCTGGCGGGCGCGTTGTTGGAAGTGGAGGAGACGACGTGATGCTCGACCGTGCGGCACTGCAGGCCGATGAGCTGAGCAGACTCGGGGTGTGGGCCGTCCCGTCGGCCACGGCGACCCGCCGACAGAACGACGCTCTGCCCGGTCGGCTCGACCTGCGGCTCGCCTTCCAGCGCGACCGCGACCGCCTTCTCCACGCTCGCGCCTTCCGCCGCCTCAAACACAAGACTCAGGTCTTCGTGCCGCACACCGGAGACCACCCGCGCACCCGCCTCACCCACACCCTCGAGGTCGCACAGCTGGCGCGCACCATTGCCCGGACGCTGGCGCTCA
>CAZQYU010000306.1:0-4439 GCA_964597585.1 uncultured Thermoanaerobaculia bacterium | reverse complement strand
CTCCGGTGCGACCCCCTGTTCTTCGGCCGCAACGATGTACAGGGCCATCACCGGCAGCACCGCACCGTTCATGGTCATCGAGACGCTGACCTGGTCGAGAGGGATGCCCCCGAACAGGATCCGCATGTCGAGGATCGAGTCGATCGCCACTCCGGCCATACCTACGTCGCCTTGGACCCTCGGGTGATCGGAGTCGTAGCCTCGGTGGGTCGCGAGGTCGAAGGCAATCGAAAGGCCCTTCTGCCCCGCCGCCAGGTTGCGCCTGTAGAACGCGTTCGACTCCTCGGCGGTCGAGAAGCCCGCGTACTGCCGGATGGTCCACGGGCGCGAGGCGTACATCGTCGGGTACGGGCCGCGAACATAGGGTGGGAGGCCGGGCCAGCCCCCGAGATGTCCGACGCCGTCGAGGTCGCCGCGGCCGTACACCGGCCACACGTCGATGCCCTCGGGTGTCCGCCACACCAGCCGGTCGATGGGCATGCCCACGGCTCGCTCGGCCGCCTCCTGCCAGCGCGCTCGGGACACGTCGCCAGCCGGCGGACCGAGGGCGATGTCGGCGAAGCTCGGGATCGAGGTGTGCTCAGTCATGCAGCACCCCCTCCTCGACCAGCAGATCACGCAGCACGGCGTGCATGTCACAGCCGGCCCAGATCAACCGGTCCACGCCCACAGCGCGCCACTCGCTCTCGCGCCCGTCCGGGCGCCCGGCGAGCACCACCGTGCGAGCGCCAGCCGACCGCAGAGCCGGCGCGAGCGCCGGGACGGCCTCGGCGTAGATCGCGTCGGACGAGCAGATCACGGCGATCCGAGCCCCCGAAGAGGCGCACGCCGCTGCAGCCTCGGCGGCGTCCGGAAAGCCGTCGCCGCCGACCGTCTCGAATCCACCGGCGTGGAAGAGCGCGGCGGCGAAGGCGGACCGGGCCCGGTGCACCGAAACCGGTCCCAGAGCGGCGAGAAACACCTGCGGCCGCCTCCCGTGCGTCGCGAGGTGGGCGTCACTGGCCTCGCGAAGGCGCTCGAACATCCAGCCTTCGCGCTCGACAGGCAGCGGCACGATCCGGCTCGGCCCTGCGCCCGATACCAGGGCCTCGGCGAGCTGGGCGAAGGTCGCGCCGGCCGCAGCCGCCTCGACGGACGCCGCAAAGACCTCACCACCGCCTTCGCCACGGCGCGCCAGCGACGCGACCCGGTCGAGTTCGGTCTCCGGGTCGCTGGCGGAACGGTGCGTGGCGAGGCGGGCTGCGGCATCGCAGCGCAGTCGGGTCACGTCTGGATGCTCGCGAATGACCGGACTCTCGGACAGGTTCGGGTACGAGCTCACTCCGGTCACGGGATCTCGCCCGGTCGCAATGGCTTCGCGGCGGGCGGCCAGCGCGTGTGCGAGCTCGGCAGCAAGACCGTTCGCCTCGCACAGCCGCGCCCGCATCCCGCCGTCAGCCTCGATCCGCTGGAAGGCCGCCCAGGCCGCCTCGGCGAGGTCGGCCGTGAGACGCTCGAGGTACCAGCTCCCGCCCGCTGGGTCCGCGACCTTTCCGAGGTGGCTCTCCTCACGCAGGATGGTCTGGGTGTTGGTCGCCAGTCGGCGGCCGAGCAGATCGGAGGGGCCGATCGCCGAGTCGAACGGCAAGGTCGTGATGGCGTCCGCGCCACCCACTGCAGCCGCGAAGGACTCCACCGAAACCCGCAGCATATTCGTCCACGGGTCACGAACGGTGAGCGTGCGCGGTGAGGTGACGGCGTGGAGGTCGATCCGCCGGACCTCCGGGGCACCCCCGGCCACCTCGACGACGCGCGCCCAGGTGCGGCGCAGGGCCCGCAGCTTGGCGACCTCCATGAACAGGTCTCGTCCAATCGCGGTGATCATGCGAAGGCTGCGGCAGGCCGTCGGAAGGTCGATCCCGGCGCCGACCAGGCAGCGCAGGTACTCGACTCCGGTCGCGAGCCCGTACGCTATCTCGTCGACCGCGGTCGCGCCCGCCATGTGATATGGAACTGTCGACACGGCAATCGTCTGCACCTGCGGTGCGTGCCGTGCAGCCCACGCGACCAGGTCCGGCATGAGGGCGCAGGTGCGATCGATGCCGCAGACCAGCTCCCCCTCGCCCGCCAGCGAGCCCAAGGGGTCGAGATCGAACGAGCCTTCCAACTCGCCGAGCGCGACGCCACGTTGTTGTGCAGCGGCAATGAAACTGGCGGCAATCCCGAAGGTGTGGCCGCCTGCGGCGAGCCTGACCGGCGCCCGCGCGAAGCTGATCTGTTCGATGAGCCCGTCGAGATCATCGCAGGTGCTGGCCACGAGGCCATCGGCACGGCTGCGGGCCATGGTCGGGTCGTCCGCATCGCGGCCCGTCCTTGCACAGGTGTCGAAAGCGACCCAGACGGCCCCGGCGCCTCGCTCGGTGTCGTTCGCGACCGCCCGCGCCGCCTGGACCGGGTCCGCCTCCGCAATGAGCTGGCAGACCTCCCATCCTCCCGATGTGACGGGACGGCCTCCCCGCGTGAAAGGTGCCAGTCCGGGGAACCCAGAGTCCCAACCGGCGTCGTCGGCCGCGTACAGCGGGTTCAGGCTCAAGCCCTCCTGGGTGCGGACAGTGAGTGCCGAGAGGGACGTTCCCTTCAGGGAGCGTTCAGCCTCGCGTAGCCAGTCCTCGCGCCGCCCATGCACGAACCCGCCATTGGCAGCCAACTCGCGACGGAAGACCTCTGCAGATGCGTCGCTCGGTGCCATGACGTCTCCTTCGATCGCGCGCAGTGATCCCGAACGCTCCGCGATCGGGATTCAATGCTACGACCAAACGACCTCAAAATCACACTAGCAAATATCTCGTGTAAATATTCACAATACCATGAGGGGACCGCACAGGAAGCTCTCGGCCATTCAGCGCACTCCCGCCTCGGCCAGATCAGACTCCACCATCATCCGCACCAGCTCGTCGAAGCCGACCTTGGGCCGCCAACCCAGCTCCGTCCTCGCCCGCGTCGAGTCAGCGACCAGAGCGTCCACCTCGGATGGCCGGAAGTAGCGCGGCTCGACCGTGACGCGCGCCTCGCCCGTCGCTCGGTCGCGACCAACCTCCTCGACGCCCTTCCCTTCCCACTCGAGCTCGATCCCGGCCGCGGCAAAGGCACAGGTCGCAAACTCGCGGACCGAGTGCGCAACGCCGCTGCCGATCACGTAGTCGACCGGCCGCTCAGCCTGGAGCATCCGCCACATCGCCTCGACGTAGTCGCCGGCAAAGCCCCAGTCGCGCTGCGCCTCCAGGTTGCCGAGGGCCACCGATCCTCGACGTCCGGCGACGATCTCGGCCACCGCTCGGGTGATCTTGCGGGTGACGAAGTTCTCACCTCGGCGCGGGGATTCGTGATTGAAGAGAATGCCGTTGACCGCGAACAGTCCATAGGCCTCACGGTAGTTGACGGTTGCCCAGAAGGCGTAGAGCTTTGCGACCGCGTAGGGCGAGCGTGGATGGAAGGGGGTCGTCTCGCGTTGCGGCGTCTCGGCCGCCAGGCCGAAGAGCTCCGAAGACGACGCTTGGTAGAAGCGCGCCGTGGGGTCGATCTGGCGCACCGCCTCGAGCAAGCGCACCGTCCCCAGGCCGCTTGTGTCCCCGGTATAGGTCGGCATCCTGAATGAGATTCCGACATGCGACTGCGCGGCAAGATGGAAGACCTCGTGCGGCTGCACCGTGCGCATCACGGTCGTGAGCGACTCGGTGTCGCCGAGGTCGCCGTAGTGCAGCGTCAGGCGCGGCCGAAGCTCTGGATCCGCCCGCAGGTGATCGATCCGCTGCCGGTTGAGGGTCGAGGCTCGCCGGACGAGACCGTGCACCTGGTAGTCGAGCCCGAGCAGGAACTCCGCGAGGTACGAACCATCCTGGCCAGTGATCCCGGTGATGAGAGCCCGTTTCGTCGCCATCGGCCGGAGAATACCATGCGCGGGGCACTCCTTTCGCGGCCGATCGAGCAGCCGGCCATGACGATGAGCACAGCTCATCCTGAGCGGCGCGTGCCACAGAGCCCCTGAGCTGCCGCTACCCTCGGGAGTCGCCTTGTTGGGCTCCGCGGTGCGCGCTGCTAGCGGTCCGTGCGGTAGTTCGGTGCTTCCTTGGTGATGACCACGTCGTGGGCATGGGACTCGCGCAGTCCGGCTGCGGTGACGCGTACAAACCGTGCCTTCTCGTGGAGCTCGGCGATGCTGGCGCACCCGGAGAGCCCCATGCCAGCACGCAGGCCGCCGACCAACTGGACGATCTGGTCGGCCAGCGGACCCTTGAACGGCACCATGCCCTCGATACCTTCCGGAACGAGCTTGGCCTGGGCCTCTCCCTCCTGGAAGTAGCGATCGCCGGAACCCTCTCTCATGGCGCCGATAGAGCCCATCCCGCGATAGGCCTTGAAGGTCCGGCCCTGGTAGAGGATCTGCTCGCCCGGCGACTCCT
>CAZQYU010000305.1:1500-4452 GCA_964597585.1 uncultured Thermoanaerobaculia bacterium | reverse complement strand
CACTTTGGCCGTTGAGTGAGACTCCACCACCGCCGATCTTCCTGGTGGTGGATGGAAGTCGAAGGGGGAGAGACAGCGTGCGAACAACAGGTGCCTTCCTTCTCGCTCTTGCAACACTGGCAGGTGTCTCCGCAGCCGAGAGCCAGCCCACCGATGCCACGCCCGAAGACGTGAAGCAGGCGCTCGAAGAGGGTGTCCGCGGCATCCTCGAACCGGCGCTGCGGTCGCGCGCAGGCGTCGGTTTCCGAAGCTTCGAGTGCGAGGTTCCGCCGGATTTCGGCCCCGGTCGACGCTTCCACTGCGAGGGGGTCGACGAGGACGGCGACTGGTTGGGCTACGCGATCCGGCTCGAGGAGGACGGCACGGCGACGGTGGTCCTGGCCTCCGAGCGCGCGACCGCGCTCGACTCCGAGTCTCGGGCCACGCTCGAGGCGCCGTGCCGGAAGTTCCTCAAGCGCTATGAGGCACGGGAATGGGATGCCCTCGTCGCCGATCTCCATCCCGCACTGCGCGAGAAGGAGACTCTCGAATCCGCCCGCGCTGATCTGCGGGAGGTACGGGAGCTGCTCGGGGACGTCACGTCCACCGAGCTCGAGCTCCACGCCGTCCACGAGTCCGGGCGGCAGGAGCTGGTGTACGCGCTACGCTGCGAGCGCGGGATCCTGTCCGCCCGTTTTGGAGTCGAGCCCGACGACGCCGGCGTGTGGCGGGTGATCGCTTTCCTGGTCTCGGCCCCACCCGGCTCGCGCGAGCAGGCGGTGCTGCTCGAACGGGTCGCCCGGCGGAACCTCTCGGAGATCGTCGGCACCAAGGTCAAGGAGATCGACGCACCGCTCGCGAGCCTGGTGCGTCCAGGGGACGCGGTCGAGGGGACGATCGAGCTCGAGGATGGCCGCCGAATGCCGGTCAGGATCGCCCAAACCGGTTGGAAGGACGACTTCGACCCGGTCGACTACCGGTTTTCGATCCTCGACGTCGAGTGGCTCGTGCGACGTGCGCTGGCGAAGCAGCTCCCGGACCTGGTCACGGTCGAGTGCGCGGCGCCGATGGTTCCGGACGGCGGCGAGACCGACTGCATCGCGACCGGCCGTCAGGGTGAGCGCCTCGACCTGGTGGTGAGCCGCTCGGGCGGGGAGCACCGGATGCGCCGACGGCCGGCGTCGGGCGGCTGAAGGGAACTTCAACGGCTGACTGACGTCGTACACTCAACAGGATGGTCGTGCGCAGATCGTCGCTGAACCGCCGGGGGGGGTCGAAAGGTGGCGACCCGTTCCTCGTGTCGCGGTCATCGTCGCCGTTGAGCGCCGCCGTGCGATTCGTGCTCACGGGTGCGCGCTCCGGGAGGGGTCCCGGCACCGCGCGCGAGCTCGACGATCTCGAGCTTCCCAACCTGCTGTCACCCGGAGCTGGCCCCGATCCCGACCCCGAGCCGCTCCTCGACCTGCTCGACCTCGCCTTTCTCGGCCGCGCCAGCGCCGGAGAGCTCGACGACGAGCTGGACGGCATGCCGGCCGGCTCGACCTCGTGGGTGACGGAGCACTTCACGGCCGATCTCTTCCTCTCCGAGATGGTCCGGGGTTGCTTCGGGATCGAGATCCAGGGCCACCGCGTCCCGTCGCATCGGGATTTCCTCGAGCGGGTGCTGGCGACTCCTCCGACCGAGCTCGAGACCGTCCGCTACCGGCAGGCGATCCTGGCCGAGCTCGAGGCATCTGACGACCTTCGGCGCGCGGCCGAGCGCCTCGCGGTGACTCTCGCGGGTCTGCTGTCGCTGCTGCGCGCGTCGCGAGACGACGCCCGTCTGGCTCCGGTGCGCTTCCGGCTCGATGTGCTGCGCGCGTTCCGAGACGCCGTCACGCTGATGGCGGAGGCCTTCGAGGGCGCGGGCTCGGGGCTCGGCCGGATCGGGCGGTTCGGTGAACAGGTTCGCGGCTCGTCGGCGTTCCGATGCATGGCGGACCTGCTCGAGCACTCCGAGCGGATGGCGACCCTTCAGCTCGAGGCGTTCATTGGTGCCGACGGTCGTTTGCGCCACCTCGAGATCCGCGGGCTGCGGGAGCTCAAGGGCAACCCCTACTACCGCCGCCCGCTGCGCCGGTGGTGGGACCGTCTGCGTATGATCTACCACCGCTACGACCTGCGTCCGGACGACCTCGTTGACCGCCTGGTGATGGGCGTCTATCACGAGGTCGCCCCGGCGCTGGCGCGGGTCGTCCAGCTTCTGTGCCATCTCGAGATCTACCTCGCGTCGCGCAGCTTCGCCGATCGCGCTCGGGCCCGGGGCCTCTCGGTCAGCCTGCCCGTGCTCGAACCAAAGGCCCGGCTCGAGCTCGTCGGCCTGTTCAATCCGCTGCTGCTGACGTTGGTCGAGCGCCCGGTGCCGACCAACGTCGCGCTCGACGAGGCGAGCCGGATCACCCTCGTCACCGGCCCCAACTCGGGCGGCAAGACGCGCCTGCTGCAGGCGGTCGGGATCGCGCAGGTGCTTGCTCAATCGGGCCTCTACGCGCCTGCCTCCCGGGCCCGGATGCCGCTCGTCAACGGGCTCTTCGCCTCGATCGTCGAGCTCGATCGCGCGGACCAGGCCGAGGGCCGCCTCGGCACCGAGATGATGCGCCTGCGCACCCTCTTCGAGACCGCGCCGCCGGGCTCGGTGGTGCTGCTCGACGAGCTCTGCGCCGGGACCAACCCGTCGGAGGCGATCGAGATCGTGGACACGGTGCTTCGCCTGTTGCGCCTGGTCGAGCCGGTCGCCTTCGTCACCACCCACTTCCTCGACTTCGCCGAGCAACAGCGTCGATCACCGTCGGTGGATTCCCTCGGTTTCCTCCAGGTCGAGGTCGACCGCAACGGTAGCCCGACCTACCGCTTCATCCCAGGAGTCGCGGTCACCTCACTCGCGGTCGGGACGGCGCGGCGACTCGGGATCGCCTTCGACGAGCTCGAACGCAG
>CAZQYU010000305.1:0-1400 GCA_964597585.1 uncultured Thermoanaerobaculia bacterium | reverse complement strand
AGGTGAGGAGGTGACGGGGGACGACGCGAGGCGCAGGACAGGAGAAGTAAGTTGAAGTAGGGGCGTAGCTTGTCTCCGCCAGAGGTTCGAACGATCGTCCCGTATCCGCTCATGGTGAGAGGGTTCGGCACGGGAGCAGGCAAGCTGCTCCCCTACGACTGGATCGGGTTTGGCGAGGCAGCTCAGGGCTCGTAGGGGCGGAGCTTGACTCCGCCCGGTGTCTGCATCGGGTTCAGGTCGCGCCGAGACTGCTCTTCCTCGCGGCGTGACCCGTGCACCGCGCCGCGGGACGAGCTACCATGCCGCCGGCCGCGTGCCGCGACGGCGCACGGACCGCGGGAGGTCGAGATGAGCCTACAGATTCAGCCAGCATCTGTTGCCGCCGCACTGCTCTGTGCCGGAGCCTTGGTCGCCGCGAGCGGCTGTGCCGGAAGGGCCGCCCAGACCCACTACGACCGGGTCGAGCGCCGAGCCTTCAACAGCGCGGCGGTGCGCCTCAATCTGCCCGTGTTCTGGACCTCCGACGCCAACAGCGACGGCGCGATCGAGCCCGACGAGGTGGTGGCGCTCCTGTTCTACCCGTCGCAGGGTCACTGGGTCGAGGGGGGCCGCTTCACCCCTGAGTTCGCGAGAGCCTATGACGCCATCGTCACCGAGGCGGGCAGAAAAGACATCGACACCACCGGGCTCGATCAGACCGAGATCGAGCGTCGCCGGCTGGTGCGCGCCGACCTCGACTTCGGCATTCCGACTCTGGTCTTCAACGACCTCAGCCAGCTCCCCGACGACCACAAGGCCTTCGTGCGCAGGATGCTCAAGGTCGAGGGCCTGATCGACCAGCTCTACCTGCGTCAGAAGGGTGCCGCGGCGCTCGCCGCCGAGGTCCCGGCCGACGACCCGGCCAGCCAGAGCATGTTCCGCCGCAACCAGGGACCGCGTGGGGTCGCTCCCGAGACCGAGCTCAACCCGGCGTGCTCGGCGATTCCCGCCAAGCCGAAGCCGACGGTCGACGTCTACCCCGGCTCGATGCAGTGGCACGACGGCTTCTGCGCCGAGCTCGAGGCGCGGCCCAACGCCGCCGATCTGCTCGGTCCCTTCACCGTAGTCCGGGAGGACAAGGCGAAGCTGATCGCGGTGCCGTACTCCGAGGCCTACGCCGACCTCATGTCCCAGGTGGCAAGCGAGCTCAAGGCGGCGGCCGACGAGCTCACCGATCCCGCCGAGGACGCCCTGCGCGCCTACCTGCGGGCCGCGGCGCAGGCGTTCACCGACAACGACTGGACGCCTGCCGACGAGGCATGGGCGGCGATGAACGCGCGCAACTCGCGCTGGTACCTCAGGGTCGCGCCGGACGAGGTCTACTGGGAGCCGTGCGCCCACAAGGCGGGCTTCCACATGAC
>CAZQYU010000304.1:0-4461 GCA_964597585.1 uncultured Thermoanaerobaculia bacterium | reverse complement strand
CCCGAAGCAGCTTCTTCGCCAGCTCCGGCGCGACCCGCAGCAGCGAGAAGACGTTACGCGACGCCGGCTCGGCATCGATGCCGAGCAGCACGTCGGGACCGGTGAGGACGAAGTTCGACAGCGCGTGCGAGTGGAGAATGTGCCCGGCGTAAAGGAGGTCGCGCAGCGCGCGCGCGCCGGGAGGTGGGGTCACACCGAGGCCATTCTCGATCGCGGTCACCGAGACCAGGTGGTGGGCCGCCGGACACACCCCGCACAGCCGCGCCGTCACCTGTGGCATCTTGTAGAGCTCCATCCCCTGAAGGAGCTTCTCGAAGCCGCGGATCTCGAGCACCTGCATGTGACCGGAGCGGAGCTTCCCGGAGTCGTCAAGGTCGAGGGTGATCTTCGCGTGGCCCTCGATCCGGGTGACGGGACTGACGACGATCTGGGGCATGGCCTACCTCCCCGGCGCGGCCGGGAGCCGCTCGCCCGCCCACTCGCGCATCTCCACGGTCGGCTTGCGGAACACAACCGGCGACGCGAGTGCATAGGCGTAGAAGGTCTTGGCGTCCTGCTCGAAGTACTCTCGTACGTCGCTTTCGGACACACCGGTCAGCATGTGCATGCGTCGCGCGACCATTCCGCGCATGTCGAGGTGCGGCTCGGCGATCAGGTCCAGCGACGGCCCGGCACACCCGGTACAGGCGATGCCGATGTCCGGGCACGGCGCCTGGCAGCGATTGAGGGACACCGAGCCGAGGCAGACCACACCCTGGCTCAGGAAGCACAGCTCGGCGTCATCGGCCGTCACCGCACCACGGTTGAGAGGCGTACCGACACGCTTGGCCATTTTGCGGTTGCAGGCGGAGCACACCGACATCGCCGTCAGCTTGAGATCGGAGACGCCGAGGGCGGCGCGCAGCCCGGCCGCAATGAAGTAGGGATGCGGCGGGCAACCAGGGAGGTAAACGTCCACCTCGACGATCTCGTCGATCGGCAGCACGCTGTCCTCGAGCCGAGGTGCGTCGGCGTCCGGCATCTCGCCGCCCGTGTTGGTCGGGCCGGACAGGTAGGCGGTCCGCATCACGGTGTCGCGGTCGTAGAGCCAGCCCAACCCGGATGGACCTCCGTAGACCGCACAGCTGCCGAAGGCGACCAGCGTCGTGACGCTGTCCCGCATCCTGAGCAGGGCGTCGCGGTCGTGAGCCGAGCGCACCGCGCCTTCGACAACTCCAAGGTCTGCCTTGGGGTAACCTTTCTCGTCCATCAAGACCGGAGCGCGGACGAAGTCGACCTCCTCGACCAGTCCGAGGAGTTTCTCGTGGAGGTCGACCACGGCCACGTGGCACCCCGAGCACCCGGACAGCCACTCTGTGGAAACGGTCGCTTTCATGCCTTCGCCTCCCAGGTCATCTCCTTGAGACAGCCATTGGGCCCGGCGTGCAGGATCTCGAGGTCGACCGTGGTGCCGGGCATGATCTGCTCCATGGCGCCTGCGAAGACGCCGTGCGCCATGTAGCACAGCGACTGCTTCTGATCGTGGCCGTAGCGGAACAGGGCGTTACGCACCATGCAGGTGTGGAAGACCAGCCGCATGCTCTTCGTCGAGCCGTGCTCCTCGAACGGGGAGTCCCGCTCGCCCCGGAAGGGCTCGAAGTCCCACACGATTCCGACATTCGCAAGCCGCTCCCGGAGGATGGCCACCGCCTCGACCGGATCCTCGGTCTGGCGCGAGCCAGTGACCGCCGACATGCCGAACTTCTTGCCCGCCATGCTGCAGATCGACAGGCTGCCGCGTCCGAGGTTCTGCTCGGCTCCGTGGGCGAGGGCCCCGACGAAGTAGGCGACGTTGTGCAGCGTTTGAAGATCTCGATCCATGCTCCCCTCCGAGCGCTCGGACTTCATGGCAGGAATGCTTCTTATTACGATCTATCCGAATCGAGACAAAGTCAACAGAAAATCTCTATTTTTGAGATTCTGTCTAACAATCTGAGGTCTCGCGCGGCCCCATGCCGGGGCTCCGGATCACAACGCCTGCTCGAACTGCGACAGCCGCTTCTTGATTTGGAAGCGGACGTTGCCGAGGTTCGCGTTGAGGTCCGCCACCACGGCGAGGATCGCATCTTGGCCGAGCAGCGCCATCACGATCAGGCCCGCGGAGTACTCGAACATGCTCTGCGTCATGTCGCCCACGTGCAGCTCACGACCCATGACCTCCGACGAACCGATCCCGGTCGAGATCACCGCGCCGACCGCATCGGCGTCCAGGCCGCCGCCCTCGGAGATCCCGTCGATCACGAAACCGTCCCGCCCCGCCACAACCGCAGAGGTGATTCCCTGAACGGTCACCAGCTCAGTCAGCAGCTCGCGCAGTCGGTTCATTGCTTCCCTCCTTCTTCACCCTCGCCCCCAGGGCCCTCCTGGGCCGGGGTCTCGATCCGTGTCACCTCTGGACGTCGCCCGCCGCCTCTCCGAGCCGGCGCAAGAACCGCTCGACCGCGACCGAGACCGCGCCGAGCCTGGCGTCCCGCTCGGCGACGACCACCAGGGCGGAGCCGTCGGCCAGACGTGACACTACTACGGTACCGTCGGCGTCCTCGAGAAGTACGCGCTGGAGCCCCTTGCGGGGATAGCCCTCGAGCAACAGGCCGACGACACTTCTGAGGCCGGCGAGCCACGACGGATCGCCTGCCTGACGGGAATCGCAACGGACGGTGGAACCGTCGCTGTTCAGAACGCAGCAGAACTGAATGAAGTCGGTTGACGCGAGGAATGCACGTAACAGCTCCCCGAGCTGTGTGTGATCGACCGGCGGTGAGCTCTCGGCGAGCTTGAGCTCGTCCCGTTGTTTGAGGGCGAGCATCAGGGCCTTGTGAAGGTCCATCTCGAAGGTACGCCGTTCGGGCTCGACGTCGGGACGGAACTCGAACTCACCCTCGCTCCAGCCGACGACTTCGACCATCGCATCCTGTCCGGAGACCTCGTCGACCTCGACGTGCACAAGGCGACCGGCGGCGTAGAAGAGCCGAGCAATCCCGTCGAGCCCGGCAATGAAGAGCTCGCCCGTCTTGCGGCTGGCGGCAGGAACCTGGACCAGCTCGACGATGTTCAGGTCGGTCAACGAGCCTCGCAACGCCATGCTCTGCTCCAATTACAGGTCGAAGCCTTCGATGATCCGGCAGCTGACCGCGGCGATCGTCTCCATCACGCCGCGGCCCTCGACCGCCACTGCCTCGATGACCGTGATGCCGTTCAGCCCGAGGTCGCGCTCGAGCGTGCCAACCGCTATTGGAGCTTCGACATCGCGTTTGTTGTACTGGAGCACGATCGGAAACGTGCTCCAATCCATGCCATAGCTCTCGAGGTTCTCTCGCAGCAGGGAGAAGCTGACCAGATTCGCATCGAGCCGGCTCGGCTGGGAGTCGGCCACGAACACGACTCCATCGGCGCCATCGAGAATCAATCGGCGGCTCGCCTCGTAGTAGATCTGGCCCGGCACGGTGTACAGGTTGAGACGCACGGCGTAGCCGGCGATACGGCCGAGCTCCATGGGCAGGAAGTCGAAGAAGAGCGTCCTTTCCTGGTCCGTGTCGAGCATGACGAGATCGCCGCGCAAGTCGTCCTCGACTCGGGCGTGGATGCGGACCAGGTTTGTGGTCTTGCCGCTCCAGCCCGGACCGAAGTACACGATCTTGAACGTGATCTCCTTGTTGTGAAAGCTGATGTGCGGCATGGTCGGTCCTAGTCGGGTCGGAAGATGTCGTTGATCAGCCGTACCGCGCCCTGCCGGAAGTCGGTCACCGAGAGCTCGCTGCGCACGAGCGCGGAGTCACGACTCGACGACAGGCTATCGGCCAGCCTCTCTGCGACCTTGCGGGCCTCGTGACGGACCTTCCCGATCCGCTGGATGTCCTCGAAGATCACGACCAGCATGGTCGTATCGGTGGTCAAGGAGATATGGATATGGCGGCTCTCCCCCTGCTGAAGCAGGATCGAGAATTGGCGTTCGCCGACCATGCGCGCGACCTCACGGGTCGCAGAGAACATGCCGGCGACCAGAGCCGCCATCGCGGTCGTGCTGAGATAGGACGTGTCGCCAGCCTCGGCAATGGACGTCCCCTCCTTGGTGATCAGGAGGCCGGTCTTCGCCTCGCACGCGGCGATCAGGTTCCTGAGGATCTCCCGCGTGGTGTCTGCCGGTATCTCCCGCATGGTGTTGCCTCCTCGCTCGACATCCCGGACCGGTTGAGGTCGCGACCGCACTCAAGCACTTGAGTCCTGATCCGAGAATACACCCTTGCCGAAAGAGAAAGGGTGAACCGTGGAGGTCCTTAGCTGAGAAGCTGTACAGAAATCCGATCCTCACGCTGCCCAGCGAGCTGCAGAAGTGCCCGGGCGATGTGGTGTCCGAGTCAGATCACGTGCGGTCGCCGTCGAGCGCGGCCCGGACCTCGTGCGCCAGCATCGAGATCGTGAACG
>CAZQYU010000303.1:0-4461 GCA_964597585.1 uncultured Thermoanaerobaculia bacterium | reverse complement strand
ACCGAGATCGACCCGCTGGTCGAGCTCGCATACGCGAATCGCCCAGAGATCGCCACGCTGATCCACCAGCTGGAGGCGGCGGGCATGTACATCCGCGTCGAGAAGGGCGCGTGGCTGCCCGAGCTCGACGCCCATGCCCAGTACTACCAGCAGAAGGCGGCGTTCCCGTCGAGCGACTGGCTGTCCCTGACCCTGAACCTGCGGGTGCCGATCTACGACGGCGGGCTCGCCGCCGCGCGGGTCGCCAAAGCCCGCGAAGACCTGCAGGAGATCCGGCTGCTCGAATCCGAGATCCGCAAGGGCATCGCCGACCAGGTCGAGTCGTCCGCGATCCAGTACCGCTCGGCGGTCGCCGCCCACCAGGCGGCCGTCACCCGCGAGAAGGCTGCGCGCGAGGCCCAGCGCCAGGTCGAGAAGGCCTACCGCGTGGGCGAGGCCTCCGCCACCGACCTGCTCGTCACCACCACTGATCTGAGCGACGCGGAGAGCTCCGTCATCCTCGCCCGCTGGCAGCGCGAGCTCGGAGCCATCGGGCTGCGCCACGCCGTCGGCGACCTGCCGCTCCCCGACGTCGAGCTGACACCTGAAGACACGAACGCACCCGCACCCGAACCCGGGAGGTCCTCGTGAACGCGCGCACCGTCTCCGTCGTTCTCCTGTCCGCCTTCGCCGCTCTTGCCACCGCCTGCCACCCGAGCGGGGCCGAGGGCCCGGCCGTCGGTCGCGAAGACCTCCAGAAAGCCCTCCAGTCGAGACCGGTGAGCCTGGTCGCGGCGGAGGTCCGGGAGGAGCACCCGACCGTGAACCTGGTCGGGGAGATCCGCGCCTTCGACACCGTGACCATGGCGGCCGAGGTCGCCGGTCGGGTCGAGGAGGTCTCGGTCGAGGTCGGAGACAGGGTCGAGGCCGGGGATCCCCTGGTCCAGATCGACCGCGAGAGCTTCAAGCTGCGGCGCGAGCAGGCCGATGCCGAGCTCGCCGCAACCCGGGCCCAGCTCGACCTCGCCGCACGCGAGCTCGAGCGCAAGCGGGACCTGGTCTCCGACAAGACCATCTCCCAGGCGACCTTCGACCAGGCCGAGACCGCCCACGACCTCGCCAAGGCCCGCGTCGCCGCGTCGGAAGCGGCCCTCGCCATGGCGAAGCGCGACTTCGACCGGTCCGTCGTGCGCGCCCCTTCGGCAGGCGTGGTCAGCAACCGTACCGCCGTGGTCGGCCAGTGGGCCGACGTCGGCAACGGCGTGGTGACGCTGGCGCTCGGCTCGGCGGTCAAGATCGCCGCCCGGGTGCCCTCCCACTGGGTGCCCTACCTGCAGGGTCTCGAGGGCTTCGACTTCACGGTCCGGCCCGGCGACTCTCCCCGCCACGCGAAGCTCTACTCCATCGACCCGGTCGTGAGCGAGGCGAGCCGCTCGTTCGAGGTCGTCGGCACTGCACCCGCGGCCGATCTGACGCCGGGCCTGTTCGCCAACGTCACCCTGGTCTCGCCCGAGCCGGTGCGTACGCTGTGGGTCCCCGCAACCGCGGTGGTCGCCTCCGACACGCCGCGGCTGCTCACGGTTGAAGACGGCGCCGTGGCGGTGCTCAAGGTCCAGACCGGCCGCCGCGATGACGGCATGGTCGAGGTGGTGTCCGGGCTCGACGCCGGTCAGGAGGTCATCCGTGACGTTGCCGGCCTCAGCCGCGGCCTGCCGGTGACCGTCACCGGTCAGGAGTGAACCCATGAACCTCTACGAGATCGCGATCCGCCGGCCGGTCTTCACCCTCATGGTGACGCTGGCGCTGGTGGGCTTCGGCGTGCTCGGCTACCAGACGCTGCCGATCAACCTGCTGCCCTCGATCGACATCCCGGTGGTCACGGTAACGACGTTCCTGCCCGGCGCCTCACCAGAGGTCATGGAGTCCGACGTTACCGACGCGATCGAGTCCGCCGTGGGAACGATCGAGGGCATCGACCAGCTGACCTCCTACTCCGGGCAGGGCGTGTCGGCGGTGACGATCACGTTCACCCTCGAGCGCGACATCGACATCGCCGCCCAGGACGTGCGCGACAAGGTCTCGGGCGCGGTCGGCGACCTGCCCACGGACGCCGAGCAGCCGGTGGTCCAGAAGTTCGACGCCAACGCCCAGCCGATGCTGTGGATCGGCCTCTCCGGGCTCGACGCGCGGACGCTCGGCGACTACGCCGAGAAGGTCATCAAGCCGAAGCTGCAGTCGGTGCCCGGGGTCGGAAACCTGCAGATGCCGGGCCTGCGCGAGCGCATGATCCGGATCTGGCTCGACCGCGACCGCCTGGCAGCCCACAACCTGACGGTGGACGACGTCATCTCGGCCCTCGGGCGCGAAAACCTGGAGCTGCCCGGCGGCTTCATCGAGGGCGAAAGGACCGAGCTCGCGGTCCGCAACCTCGGCCTCTTCCAGTCCGCCGAGGAGTTCGAGGACATGATCATCGGCTCCGTCCAGGGGCGCCCGATCAGGCTGAGGGACGTCGGCTTCGCCGCCGACGCGATGGCCGACGAGCGCACCCTCGGCCGCTACAGCCTGCAGCCGGCGATCGGCATCGGCGTCGCGCCGCGCTCCGGGGCCAACCTGGTCGACGTCAACAAGGCGGCGCTCGAGCGGATGGAGGAGATCTCCGCCGACTTTCCCACGGGCATGAAGTGGGCGGTCGCGTTCAACGGCGCCGACTACGTCGAGAAGTCGATCGCCAACGTCCAGTTCGACATCATGTACGGTGCGGCGCTCGCGATCCTGGTCGTGTTCGTGTTCCTGCGGTCGTGGCGCTCGACCTTCATCGTCTCGCTCGCGATCCCGACCTCGCTCATCACCACCTTCGGCTTCATGCGCGCCTTCGGCTTCTCGCTCAACAACATGACGACGTTGGCGCTGGCGCTCTCGGTAGGTGTTGTGATCGACGACGCGATCGTGGTGCTGGAGAACATCTTCCGCCACCAGGAGGAGGGCGAGGACCCGTTCGAGGCCGCGCGCAACGGGACCCGCGAGATCGCGCTCGCGGCGATGGCCGCGACCTTCTCGATCGCGGCGGTGTTCCTGCCGGTCGCCTACATGAAGGGCATGATCGGGCAGTTCCTGTACGAGTTCGGCGTCTCGGTGGCGGTCGCGATCCTGGTCTCGCTGTTCATCGCGCTGACCCTCACCCCGATGCTGTGCTCGCGGATGCTCCGAGTCCGGCCCAAGCACGGGAGGATCTACGAGTTTCTCGAGCGCGGTTTCCGCTGGCTCGAGCGCAGCTACGCGTCGAGCCTCGACGTCGTACTCCGACACAAGATCACCACTCTGGCCGTCACCTCCATCGTGCTCGTGGGCGCGGTCTGGTTTCTCGTACCCCGGATCGGCGCCGAGTTCGCCCCGCCGGAGGACATGTCGGCCTTCATGGTGACGATCGAGACGCCGGTCGGGACCTCGCTGCCGGCGATGGACCGCAAGATGCAGGAGATCGAGCGCATCGTGCTCTCCCAGCCGGAGGTGCGCTCGGCGTTCTCGGGGGTCGACATCATGGAGCGCGGCCAGGTCAACTCGGGGATCATCTTCTGCCAGCTGGTCAAGCCGGCCCAGCGCGAGGCGAGCCAGCGCGCGATCGTCCAGCGCCTCCGCGAGGCCTTCGCCAAGGTCTCGGACGCGCGGATCTTCCCGGTCGAGTTCAGCTTCTACTCGGTGTCGAGCGAAGGCGCCGACTTTGCGGTCGCCTACTCGATCCGCGGCCCGGACCTCAACGAGCTCAGCAGCATCGGCAATCGCCTGGTCGAGCGGCTCTCAGCGACGCCCGGCTTCGTCGACGTCGACACCAACCTCGACCTCGAGCAGCCGCAGGTCCATGTCCGGGTCGACCGCGAGCGCGCCCACGACCTCGGCCTCGACGCGGCGGCGGTGTTCAACACCGTCTACTCGATGGTCGCCGGGCGTGAGGTCGGTTCCTACACCTCGGAAGGCAAGCGCTACGAGGTCCGGGTCAAGGTCCTACCGGAGCAGGCGCGGACACCGCGGGACATTGGCGCGCTGATGGTCCGGACCACGAGCGGCGACCTGGTACGGCTCGACAACGTAGTTGACATCTCCTACGCCGTCGGCCCGATCAACATCAACCGCACCGACCGCCAGCGCAGCCTGCTGCTGACCGCAAACCTCGACGGAGTCACCCTCGACCGCGCTCTCGAGCAGGTCGACGCGATGCTCGCCGAGGAGCTCCCCGAAGGCTACGTCTCCAAGCGTTCCGGCCGGGCCGAGGAGTACGCGAAATCAATGAACTCGCTGCTGTTCGCGCTCGGCCTCGCGGTGCTGATCGTGTACATGCTGCTCGCCAGCCAGTTCGACTCGCTGCTGCACCCGTTCACGATCATGGTCGCGCTGCCGCCGGCGATGGTCGGCGCCCTGCTCGCGCTGTGGGTCACCGGCGACACGCTCAACATCATGTCGGTGATCGGCATCATCCTGCTGTTCGGC
>CAZQYU010000302.1:0-4461 GCA_964597585.1 uncultured Thermoanaerobaculia bacterium | reverse complement strand
CTTCCTACCGGCTCTGCTCGCGCCGATCCTCGCCGGAGAGGCCGATCTGACCAAGGGCAATCGGTTCCTGCGCCGGCGGCTCCCGCGCAGCATGCCCCTCGCGCGCCATGTCGGAAACCTCGTGCTGTCCTTCCTGGCCAAGCTCGCTTCGGGATACTGGAACATCTTCGACCCGACCAACGGCTACCTGGCGCTGCGCCGCAACCTCGCCGAGGAGATCGAGCTCGACCGGCTCGGCCCCCGCTACTACTTCGAGATCTCGCTGCTGTGCGAGGCCTATCTGATCGAGGCGGTCGTTCGAGACGTCGCCATCCCGGCCCGCTACAACGGCGAGCGGAGCTCGCTGTCGCTGCCGAAGACGGTGGCGGTCTTCCCGTTTCTGCTGGCGAGGTCATGCGTCCACCGGCTGATCGTCCGCTACTTCATCCGCGACTTCACACCGGTCGCGCTGTTCCTGGTCGCGGGAGCGCTCCTCGCCGGCTTCGGCCTCGGCTTCGGGATCTCCAACTGGGTGGCGCGCGCCGGTACCGGCCAGCCGACCCCGACCGGAACGCTGCTGCTCGCGCTGCTTCCGCTGCTGATGGGTTTCCAGCTCCTGCTGCAGGCGGTCGTCATGGACGTCGGCAACGTGCCGCGGGTCAGCCCGTGGCGTTTCGCTCGCCGTTGAAGCGGGCGTCCCGTTCAAGCCCGGACGATTCACCCGTACGGATCGTTGTCGCCGACCTCCGCCGGGCGGCGTCGATCAGGACCAATGCCCCGAACGCCGAAACCAGGAAGAGCAGCGGATCGCCCGGTGCGCGGTAGCGGGTCGAGGGATGGAACGCGACGTAGAACAGGGTCATGGCCCCCTCGACGATCCAGATCGGTGCGAGCTCGAGGCGGGCGCGGCGCGCGGCGACGAACCCGACGCAGGCGAGCACCAGGGCGACGCCCCAGGTGATGCGGTGCACCGTGCGCCCGACCCGCTCGAACAGCGGCTCGGAGTAGGCGGCGACCGCAGGCTCGACGACGACGCCGCCGAGGTCCGGCTCTCCCCTTGCCGCCGCTTCAGGTCCTGGGGTGGGGTTGCGTCGGGGGCTGACGTCGAGGCTCCACTGGGTGAGCAGCTTGGTCCACAGGAGCCCGGGGATCCGCTCGGGATGTGCGCGCAGGAAGCTCAAAGCGGCCGCGACGAACCGGCGGCCGGCCTCCGGGTCGCGGGCGTCGAGCCCCGCGAGCGCGCCGGGCGAGATCCACTGCACGTCATAGCCCGCGCGCAGGTAGGGGACGGTCTCGGCGTTGTTGCCCTGCCAGAAGTTCGAGCCGCCGTTGGTCGCGACCAGGACGGGGTGACCGAGAGTGATCTCGTTGCGCAGCGCCCAGGCCGCGAGAGGCAGCGTCGCGGCGAGCGCCACTACCGCGAGCCCCTGCAGCGTCGTGCGCCGGGGCAGGCGGACCACCAACCACAGCGCGAGCCCGGCGCCGACCACGAGGAGCACCGGTCGCGTGAGGACGCCGACGCCGAGCACCGCGCCCGCGAGACCTGCGTCCGTGACCCACCGTCGAGCGGCCTGGAGCCGTGCGTCGAGGCGCAGGACCAGCCAAACCATGGCGTTGAGCTCGAGGATGAAGAGCGCGGTGTCGTTGACGGCCAGGCCCTGGAACACGAGGTAGGGGTAGCAGGCGAAGCCGAGCCCGGCCAGGACGCCCACCGCCGGGTCCCGGAAGAGGCGGGCGCCGATCGACGCCAGCAGCACAATGGCGAGGAGGTCGAATGTCGTGTGGAGGGCGGCCACGGTGAGCCCGCTGCGGCCGAGCAGGGAGTAGGCACCGGCGAGGACGAAGCCGTAACCGGGCGGCAGCGCGGCGTCCGGCACGCCCGGCTCGAGACCGTAGGTCCGGGTGTGGAGCAGATTCAGCGCATAAGTGTCGAACGCGGTCGAGCCGTGGATGGACCTGGACGCGACGAAGTCGAACACCGCCGGGAAGGCGAGGTAGACGCCGAAGCGGACGACCGCCGCGACCAGCAGCACCGCGATCAGCGCGGCGGAGGGTCCGCGGCCGGACGACGCACCGGCAATCGCGCCGCGCGCGAGCTGGGAGCCCGTGGTGTCCACCCCACCTATGTATCATGGTGCCAGTCCCGTGCCGACCACCTCCACCGTTCGCGACGTGACCACTGCTGCCTGCGAGCGCAGGGGTGACGAACCATGAGGATCCTCCACGTCACGCCGTACTACGCGCCGGCGTGGGCCTGGGGGGGCGTGGTCGCGGCGGTCACCGGGCTGAGCCGTGCCCAGGTCCGAGCGGGCCACCAGGTCTCGGTGCTGACCACCGACACCCTCGGCCCCGGGCGGCGGGGGCCGGCGGGGGTCGCCGCTCTCGACGGCGTCGAGGTGTGGCGCGCTCGGACCCGGGGAGCGGCCATGCGCGCCCGCCTCAACCTGTCGTGGCCGGTGGGCTTCGCGGCCGCGGCCCGAAGGCTGATCGAACGCGGTGGCTGCGAGGTCGTCCACTGCCACGAGCTGCGTACCGTGGAGACCCTGATCGCCGCACGCGTCGCGGACCGCGCCGCGGTGGCGGTTGTTCTTTCGCCCCACGGCACCCTGCCCTACGCCACCGGACGGGTCACCTTGAAGAAGATCTGGGACGCGCTGCTCGCGCGCCGGATGCTGCCGCGCTTCCGGCACGTCGTCGCGCTCACCCCGCGCGAGGCCGAGGAGACTCGTGGGCTGTGGGCGGCTCATGGCCTGCGTTTGGAAAGGGGACGGGTCTCCATCGTGCCCAACGGCGTCGATCCCGGTGAGCCGGTCGGAGAGTCCGAGCGCCGTGCGGCGCGCCGTCGGCTCGGACTCGGCGACGACGACCGGGTGGTGCTGTTCATGGGCCGCCTGCACCGGCGCAAGCGCCTCGGGCTGCTCGTCGAAGCGTTCGCTGAGCTCGCTCGCCGCTGCCCCCAGGCGCGGCTGATCATCGCCGGGCCCGACGACGGCGACCTCGCCGGCGTCCAAGGGGCCGTCGCCCGACACGACCTCACCGCGCGGGTCCTGGTCACGGGGATGGTCAGCGACGGGGCGCAGCGGGACGTGCTCGCGGCCGCGGACGTGTTCGCACTGGTCGGCTCGGGCGAAGGCATGCCGATGGCAGCGCTCGAGGCGCTCGCGGCAGGCGTTCCGGTGGTTCTTGCCGAGGCGAACGGCCTCGCCGAGGTCGTACCCGCCGGTGCAGGGTTCATCGTCGGCCATGACCCGGCGGCGATCGCGGCGGCGCTCGAGCAGGTCGTCCTCGCGCCCGACCGCGGGAGCGCCATGAGACAGGGAGCGCACGGGCTCGCCGCGAGCCGGTTCGCCTGGCCGGCGATCGTGGAGCCGCTCGACGGCATCCTGCGCGCAGCCATCTCTCCCGCCTCGACGGCGAGGTCCCGTGGCTGAACCAATGCCGACTGCGGCCTCCGGGACATTGCTCCCGAGCCCCTCCGCCACCGCCCGGGTGGTCCGCAACGGGCTCGCCTTCGGCGGCTCGAAGGTCGCCACCTCCCTCGTCCTGTTCGCGTGGCAGGTGGCGCTGGCACGCCTGCTCGGTCCGCGGGTCTACGGCATCTACGCGGCCCTCGGCGCGGGCCTTGCGCTCGCCTCGGTGGTGCCGGACTTCGGCCTCGGGCTGGTGGTCGCGCGCGACGCGGCCAAGCGGCCGGAGGCCGCCTCCCACCTGCTCGCCGCCACGCTCCTGATTCAGCCGTCGCTGGGGGCTGTCGCGGTGGTCGGCGTCATCGGGCTCGGCTGGGGGTGGACGACGGCCCAGGGGCTCGGAGCGCTGATCGTGCTCGCGGCGCTGCCTCTGATCACGGACACGCTCGGCAACCTCTGCCACGCCCAGTTGGTGGCTGCCGAGAGATTGGTGGAGCCGAGCGCGATCGCCCTGCTCCACGCCGCGGTGCTGGTGGCTGTCGGGGCGCCCCTGGTGTGGTCCGGGCTCGGCCTGTGGGGGGTCTACGGCGCCATGCTCGTCGCCTCCGTGGTGCGTGCAGCCTTCTACTGGCGCCGCCTCGCCGTCGCCGGCCTCTCGCCGTCGTGGCCGGTGCCGCCTGGCCTCGTGCGCGCGCTGCTCGGCCAGGGCTGGCCGCTCGCGCTGCTGACACTGGTCGGCCTGGGGCGGATCAATGCCGACAAGCTGGTGGTGACCCCGATGCTCGGGGCTGCGGCGACCGGCGAGCTGCAGGCGGCGTTCGTCATCGTGTTCGGGCTCGGAGACGTGCTCAGCGCGACGCTGCTCACCGCCGTGCTCCCGGTCATGGCCCGGACGTTTCAACAAGGGCGGCGAGAGCACTTCGACTACCTGGTCGAACGCGTCGCGTGCGCCGGTTTGCTGGTCGGCGCGCCGCTCGTTTTCGGCGGCGTCCTGTTCGCCCGTCGGGTGTGTGCGGCCCTGTTCGGCGCCGGCTTTGGCGAGACCCCCCGCCTGCTGGTGGTGCTGCTCGCCGCC
>CAZQYU010000301.1:0-4491 GCA_964597585.1 uncultured Thermoanaerobaculia bacterium | reverse complement strand
CGGTCGCCGTCGAGCGCGGCCCGGACCTCGTGCGCCAGCATCGAGATCGTGAACGGTTTCTGGAGGAACCGAAGCCTCCCTTCCGAGACGTCGTCACGGATCACCTGATCCGCGGTGTAGCCCGACATCAGGATCACCTGCACGCCCGGCCAGCGCTCGCGCATACGTTCCGCGAGCCGCGCTCCGGAGATCCCGGGCAGCATCACGTCCGACAGAAGCACGTGGAAGACCTGATCGCCCGCCAACTCCCAGGCCCTCTCGCCGCTGTCTGCCGAGACGACGTCGTAGCCGAGCAGATCGAGAATCTCGGCGAGGCCCGCACGGGTCGCCTCCTCGTCCTCGACCAGGAGAACACGCTCGCCCCCACCCCGCGGGACCCCTTCCGGGTACAGCGTGTCATCCCCCGGCAGTTCCGCCTCGCCATCCTGGGCGGGCAGGCACACGTGCACCTGCGTCCCCTCGCCGGGTCTGCTGCGGACCTGGACGTCCCCCGAGTGCTGCGCCACGATGCCGTGGACCACCGCCAGACCGAGGCCGGTACCGACCTCGGCCGCCTTGGTGGTGAAGAACGGCTCGAAGATCCGCTCGAGCACGTCGGGGCCCATACCGACTCCGGTGTCCTCGACCTCCAGCACGATCTGCTGCGGAGAGGGTCTCTCGGTGCGGATGGTGAGGGTCCCCCCGAGGGGCATCGCGTCGGACGCGTTCACGACGAGGTTGACCAGCACCTGTTCGAGCTGGGTCCGGTCCCCGTCGACTACCAGCGGGCCCGGATGCAGCTGATGCACGATGCGGATGTTCTCCCGGACCAGTCGGCGGAGCATGGTCGACGTGGCCTCGACCAACCGGTTGAGGTCGAAACGCTCGTGCTTGACCACCTCACGCTTGGCGAACAACAGCAGCTGCCGGGTCAGTGCCGCGCCCCTCCTGACGTGCGACTCGAGCTCGTGGGCGACGGCAGCGACGCGATCGTGCGAGATACCCCGCGCGAGGAGACCCTGCACCGCGTTGAGCATGGCCTGAAGCAGGTTGTTGATGTCGTGGGCCACGCCTCCAGCGAGGCGCCCGACCGCCTCCATCTTCTGCGCGTGGCGGAGCTGCTCCTCCGCTCGCTTGCGATCCGTGACGTCAGTGAGCGCACCCACGATGGCTACGGTTCGTCCGTCGCGCACCACCGGCGCCTCGTTCACCTCGACCCACAGCCGCCGCCCGACGCGGCTCTGGAGCTCGAGCTCGTAGACCGGCTGTCGCTCTCCGCTCGCGATCGCACGTTCGGTGGACTCGATGCCGCGCCGGTTGACGGGATGGTCGGTGAGAAACTCGAACCACTTGGTCAGCGCTTCGTCCGGTTCGCAGTCGAAGTACTCCCTGCTCTGCGGGCTGACATAGGTCAACCTGTGGTCGACGGTGTGGGAGTAGAACAGGTTCGAGCTGTGCTCGACGATGTCGCGCAGCCGTTGCTCGCTGTCTCGCAAAGCCTGCTCCGCGCGGGCCCTGAGGATCGCCATCGCAACCTGGGTCGACACGTACTGGAGGAGTGTCCTTTCGGGTTCCCCATAGCGGACGCCCTCGGAGTAGCTCTGCACGGCCAGCACGCCGAAGGTCTCGGGGCCCTCCTTGAGCGGCACGCCCAGCCAGTCGACCGACGGCGCACCCAGCCCCTCGACCTCGCCGCATGCAACCAGCTCCTCGAACACCTCGGGCGACGCCAGGACCGGCTCCCCTTTCCGCAGCACGTATGCTGTCAGCCCGCGGCCTGGCGGCTCGGGCTCTGGGCATGGATCGTGAGCGTCCACCCAGTAGGGAAAGGTGAGCAGGTTCCGCTCAGCGTCATAAAGCGCGAAGTAGAGATTCTCTGCCGGCATGAGCTCGCCGACGATGCGGTGGATCGCCAGGTACAGTTGATCGAGGCTTGCCGCCGAGCTCGCGGCTTCCGAGATCCGGAACGTCGCCCGCTGGATCCTCTGGGCATGGACCCGCTCCGTGACATCGTGAGCGATGCCATGGATCCCGACCTGGACACCTTCGACAAAGCGCGCGTACTCGTAGATCTCGAGCATCACCGGTCGGCCGTCGGCGTGTCGGATCTCGACCAGAATCGGGTTGGGGACGAAGTCTCCAGCGAGGTTGCGCTCCATGGCCTCTCGGGCCGACCGGTTCAGCTGGCTGTCGGTGGTGTACCAATGGGTCTGGTGGAGCCAGTCGTCAGTCGGGCGACCCGTGATTCCCTCGACCGACGGCGAGACATAGGTCAGGTCGCCGTCGAGGTCCTGGATGTAGAAGAAGAAGCTCGGCGAGCCCTCGACCAGGACCCGCAGCCGGTCGTTCGCCTCCTCGAGCTCGTCGGCCCGCTCTCTTTCCTCGGTCAGGTCGCGCACCCAGGCAAGGATCCGTCCTTCACCGTGATCCCCGGGGAGCCGGGTCAGGGAGACATCGGCATCGAACGGAGCGTACCCGGAGCGCGTCAGGCCCCACGTGTGGTGCACGACCTCACCTTCGCGGACCTCAGCGAGCTCCGATGGCGACGGAGAACCGCTTGCGGGGGCGATGATCTGCCGCAGAGGAAGACCCTCCAGCCCGGCGATCGGTCGACCCAGCATCTCCGCCGCCGCGAGGTTCGCGGCGAGGATCACGCCGCCCTCGAGCAGCAGCGCACCTTCGGGGCCATGCTCAAACAGCGCCTGCCAGTGGGCCCGTTCCCGCTCCCGGGCGGCGACAGCGTCGACCTGCGCCCGCTGCCAGACCCTGACGCCGAACCGCCAGACGAGCACGAACAGCGCCACGGCCGAGACGAAAGCGAACACGGTACCCTTGCCCAGCGAACCAAGGAAGAGGAGCTCGGACCGCCCCTCTGCCAGCCGCTCGAGCACAACGTCGGAAACCCAGATGTAGAGGAGGATCAGCACGCCGCAGGTTGTCGCGATGATGGCCGCGCTGCTCTTGATACGGCGGGCCGGCGTCACCGGCTTCAGCGTCACGTGAGTCTCACCCTTCACACCCACCGAAGTGGCGAGACCGTTCCCAGCGTGTGAGGCGCGCCGTCATGACCTTCAACCAGCATGGATGTAGGATAGACCGGACTCGTCGGCGCGTCACGTGACACCGGAGTTCCATTGAGACATGAAGTGACCGATGAACGCGGCGCTCTGACGAGATGACGGCAACGCGCGCCGAAGAGGTTCCGAGGGCAGACGCCCGCGAGATCTCCTCTCAGTCTCCCGCAGCTCCGCCGGTTCCGAGGCCCCAAGCCCCGCAGCTTGCACGTCTCGCCAGATGGTGAGACACACTGGCTAGGGCAGGACGTCGAGTCGGGCACGTCCCACGAGCTGTCCTTCGGCGGTCAGGACCGTGACCACATAGCGCCCTGGTTGCGGCACGTGGGACGCGCGGCGGGTACTGTCCCACAATCGGAAGCCGCCGTGGTGGGCGATGACCTCGACCTGGCGCGACCGGTGCAGCGGCTCGCCGTCGAACGTCCAGTCCAGCTCGAGTGTGGCGGGCAGGCGCGAGGGCGCCACGACCCGGCAACCGAAGACGATCACGCCGTCCAGACGCGCGAGCCGGACCTCGCCGTGGAACGGGTCCTCGAGCTGCAGGCTGTTGCGGTCGATCCCCCGCGCGAAGCTCGGCCCAACCAGGCGCAAGGGGACCGGTGGGACTGCAGCGCGCAGCAACAGCACCAACGCCGCCACCAGGCAGAGCGCACTGGCGAGACCGATCACCCGGGTCAGGTCGGTCCGCCGTTGCCCGCCAAACGCGAGGGGAATCGCGGCGGCAAAGGCGGCGCCTGCGGCCACCGGCATCGCGACGGCAAGCCGAAGTGCGAGCAGAAGCGGCAACAGGAAGTTCAGCGCAGCAAACGTGACGAGTGCGAAAAAGCCGAATGCGAACACGGGATGTTCGCGCAGGAGGCGGTCGAAGACGAGGTCGAGGCATGCGAGCACCGCGAGCGCCGCCAACACGGCCGTGAAGACTACATTGGGGGATGTGGGCGTCGTGGACGTCAGGTAGAACGGAAGCAGAAAGAACAATGTCTCCTGATACATCACCCGCGTCAGGTACGACACCACACCCCGCGACAGACGGATGACACGCGATCCCGACGCCAGGATGCCGACGCGGGTGAACAGCAGCGTCGACAGCCAGGTGAGACCGAGGAAGGCGACCACCCATGGGACGAGCCGGTAGCGCTCCCGCGCGAGCACGACGACTGCCGCACCGCTGGCCATCGCCCACACCGAGTGGGCGATCCAGAACGCCCGCCGGTAGCGCAGGTAGAGCTGTCCGAATCCAGCCACAGCGCGATTCTATGGATGAAGGTAGGATGGTGCCAGTCTGCATCTGTTGTGCTCGATGCCCGCGGACGTCCGAAAACTTGCTGCGCTGGGGGAGTTCCAATGCTGCGAAGTCTCTCCGTCTCGTGCCTTCTTCTCATGTTCCCTGCCTGGTCGGCTGCCGCGGAGCCGACCGTCGCCGAGCTGTTCCAACGGG
>CAZQYU010000300.1:0-4509 GCA_964597585.1 uncultured Thermoanaerobaculia bacterium | reverse complement strand
TGTTCCACCCCGGCGAGCACGGCTCGACCTTCGGCGGCAACCCGCTCGGCGCCGCAGTCGCCCGCGAAGCGCTCAAGGTCATCGTCGACGAGAAGCTGGTCGATCGTTCGGCCGAGCTCGGCGACTACTTCCTGGCCAAGCTGCGCGCAGTCTCGTCGCGCCACGTGGTCGAGATCCGGGGCAAGGGCCTGTGGATCGGGATCGTGCTCTCCCCAGAAGCGGGCGGCGCGCGCCGCTTCTGCGAGGCGCTTCAGCAGCGGGGGATGCTGTGCAAGGAGACCCACCACACGGTGATCCGGATCGCGCCGCCGCTGGTGATCACCCGCGAAGAGGTCGACTGGGCGGTCGAACAGCTCGCCGAGGTGCTCACCACCCTCTAATCTGCACTCTCACCGCCCCCCTCCAGCGGGCGCCGATCTGCCGGCCATCGCCGGCCCTTTCGCGATGATCCGAGATTCTCCATCCATGACCTGATCACGGGTTCCCGTCACCAGGCGGGAACCCTTGATCAGGTCCAGACCCCGAGCGAGCGCATCTTGGCCACTCGGCGCAGGAACATGGTGCGCTTGAGGCCCTTGAGGTGGTGGACCAGGAGCACGCCGTCGAGGTGGTCGACCTCGTGGCAGAACGCCTGCGCGAGCAGCCCGTCGGCCTCCTTCTCACGGCGCGTTCCGGTCAGGTCCTGGTAGCCGAGCCTCAGCCGGCGCGGACGCACCAGCGTGGTGTAGAGGCCGGGGAACGACAGACAGCCCTCCTCGAGGGAGACCTTGCCCTCGCTCCACAGGATCTCCGGGTTCGCGATCACCAGCTTCTGGTCGGGGTCCTTGCCGACCGACAGGTCGACCACGGCGAGACGGAGGTTGACGCCGATCTGGGGCGCTGCGAGGCCGAGCCCTGGCGCCTTCCACCCGACTTCGAACATCTCCTCGGTGAGCACGGCGAGGGCCTCGTCGAAGACGTCGACCGGGGCATTCTCCGCCTCGAGCCGCGGGTCTCCGTAGACCAGGATCGGCCGCAGGGCCATCAGGCGTCCTCACGCATGCGCCGGATCACCGCTTCGACCGTCTCCTGGGCGCGGCGGGTATAGAACTCCTCGAGCACCGTATGGACCTCCGGATGCTCGTGGGCGATGCGGTCGACGTCGCTCTTGGTGAGCTCGATGGCGACCACCGGGGTCTTGGCGGTGATGGTCGCGGTGCGGGGCTTCCCCGTGAGCAACGAGACCTCACCGAAGAAGTCCCCGGCACCGAGCTCGGCAAGGGCGAGGTGCTCGCCGCTCGAGCCGAGGGTGAAGACCTTGACAGTCCCGGTGACCACCAGATACAGGCTCGAGCCGGCCTCACCCTCGGTGACGATGATGTCGCCCTCCTCATAGGTCCGCAGGGCGGTCGAGGTCAGGATCTCCTCGAGCGCCTCGCGGCGGAAGGCAGAGAACAGGGCCGAGGCGGCGAGCTCCTTGACCTCGTCCGGCGGTCCGCCCTGCGATGCCCCCGGCTTCGGCCTCGTCTGGGCCATGGCGAGGCGCTCCTCCAGGGGCAGGTCCTTGCGCAGATCCTCCTCGATCAGGCGCGCGAGCTCGGCGTGGACCTCGTCGAGCTCCGGCGCCAGCTTGAGCACCTTCTTGTAGAGCGCGATCGCTTTGGCGTAGAAGCCGTCCTTGGCGTACTGCTCGGCGATCTCGCGGTAGACGCCGATCGCCTGCTCGCGGTTGCCGGCCATACCGAGGATCTCCGCCTGGCGGAGGAGCAGGTTGAAATGGCGGGGGTTGCGCCTGAGCTCCCCGGCCACCGCCGCAAGCGCGGTATCGTAGTCCTTGGCGGCAAGGTAACGGTCGAGGTGCTCGATCTTCGGGCGCCGGAACGGCAGTTTCATGACGCCTCCTCGAGGCGTGCCCGGGTCGCCCGCCACGCCGAGCGGACCTGCTCGCGCAGCTCCTGCTCGGGCGCGGCGGCCAGACGACGGTCACGCAGCACCGGCGTGCCGGCAACCACCACGTGGCGCACGTCGGCTGCCGACGCCCCGTAGACTACCCGCGACGCCGGGTCGCCTCCGGGAAGCATCGACCAGCCTTCGAGGCCGAGGACGACCAGATCGGCGGCCTTGCCGGGCTCG
This sequence comes from uncultured Thermoanaerobaculia bacterium, assembly GCA_964597585.1. GTDB lineage: Bacteria > Acidobacteriota > Thermoanaerobaculia > Thermoanaerobaculales > Sulfomarinibacteraceae > CAVSIS01. The sequence continues at coordinate 2,397 of CAZQYU010000300.1, read as the reverse complement.
AGCGTGCCGATCTCGTGCTCGAGGTGCAGCGCACGCGCTCCGTCGCGGGTCGCGAGCCCGAGAACGGTCCAGGCGTCCATGGCCCGGGGACCGTAGCGCAGTGTGTGCAGCGTCGCAGCGAGGCTCATCTCGTGGAAGACCGACAGCCGATTGTTGCACGGAGGACCGTCCGCGCCGAGCGCGACCGGGATTCCGGCGGACATCAAGCGGGGAATGTCGGCGATCCCGGAGGCGAGCTTGAGGTTGGCGCCTGGACAGTGGCACACCCGGGTCCGGGTCGCGGCGAGCCGCTCGACCTCTTCCGCGGAGAGGTGGACGCAGTGGGCGAGCACGACGTCCTCGCCGGTGAGCCCGACCTCATCCAGGTAGGCGATGGTCGAACGGCCGGTGGCGGCCTCGAGCGCAGCGACCTCCCCCCGGTTCTCGGCGGCGTGGGTCTCGAGCAGCCAGCCGTGGCGGCGGGCGAGGGAGGCCGAGCGTTCAAGCAAGGAGCGCGTACAGGACAGCGCGAAACGGGGCGCGACCGCGTAGCGGAGCCGACCGTCGGCCGCGCCGTGCCAGCGCCGCCCGAGCGCCTCGGCCTCGGCGAGCGAGGCGTCCTCGTCCTCGAGCAGGTCCGCCGGCACGCCCTCGCCGATGTTCATGTGGGTCTTCCCCGAGATCATGCGGATGCCGAGCCGCTCGGCCTGTCGGAACACGCGGTCGTGGTCGTGGGTGGTCCCGAAGTCGAGCGCGGTGGTGGTCCCGCCGGCGAGCAGCTCCGCGATGCCGAGCACGGCGGACGCCTCGACGGCGTCGCCGTCGAGCGCGGCCTCCCAGGGCCATGTGCGGCGCGCGAGCCAATCGAGCAGCTCGAGGTCGTCGGCCTGGTGGCGGAGCAGCGACTGGACAACGTGCACGTGAGCCTGGACGAAGCCGGGCAGTACCAGCGCGTCACCGGCGTCGAGCACCTCGCGCGCGTCGACCTCTCCGGCGGCGCCACGGATGACCTCGACGATGCGGCCGTCGGCAATCAGGACGTCGCCCGAGAACCACTCGCCGCGTTGCACCATCGGGACGACGGTGCCGCCGCGCACCAGCAGGTCGCAGGTCGGGCTCACAGACGGGTCTCCGGTCGGGACCTCACCGTGCGGTCCGCTCGTCCACGCCCGCCTCCAGGCGGGCGGCGATCTCGCGCTCCTCGGTCTCGATGCTGCGTGCGAGCCACTCACGGTCGCCGGCGGAGAAGCGGAACTGTTGGGCGTAGGGGCAGAACTCGTGGAGGTCGGGCTCGTTGCTGATGACGTTCCACACCAGCGGGTAGAGCACACAGCCTTCTGGCCTGTTGGCGTAGACGCGGCAGCGTCCCTCGGTCAGGAAGACACACCGGTCCCCGACCGTCGCCAGCCGAAGAGAGCCGTCGTCGGCCGCGCGGTAGAATCCGCGTTCGCCGGCCGTCTCGAGACGCTGGACGTCCTCGAGAGTGAGCGACATCTCCGTGTCCACGCAGCAGGCGTGGCAGCCGTAGCGAACGCACGGCGACAGCGAGGAGTGGGGTCGAGCCTGCATTTCTCACCAGTGCCCCGGATCCGGCCAGCAGCGGCCCGTACGGGCACCACACCCACCAGTATAGCGATCGGCGGTTCGAGCCTCTTGTGGGCCGGTACAGCACCCCGCGGGTGAATGCCTACGTGTCCCGAGACGAACCGAAGGGGGCGAGCTGTCGCAGCATCTCGCGTGCGATCACCAGCCGCTGGATCTCCGAGGTCCCCTCACCGATGGTGCACAGCTTCGCGTCGCGCCACAACCGCTCGACCGGGTAGTCCTTGGTATAGCCGTAGCCGCCGTGGATCTGGATCGCCTCCTCGGCGACCCGCACCGCGACTTCCGACGCGTAGACCTTGGCCATCGAGGACTCGAGCGTGGTCTGCATACCGCGGTCCTTGCGCACCGCCGCCTTGAGCGTCAGCAACCGGGCCGCCTCGACCTCGGTACCCATGTCGGCGAGCTTGTGGCGGATTGCCTGGAATGAGCTCAGCTGGCGGCCGAACTGCTCGCGCACCGTGGAGTACTCGAGCGCGGCGTCGAGAGCGCCGCGTGCGATCCCGACCGACAGCGCCGCAATCGAGATCCGGCCGCCGTCGAGGATCTTCATCGCCTGTACGAAGCCGTCGCCCTCGCCGCCGAGCAGGTACCCGGCCGGCACGCGGCAGTCCTCGAGCACCAGCGATGAGGTGTCGGACGCGCGCATGCCGAGCTTGTTCTCCTTCTTCCCGGCCGACACCCCGGTCCGGTCGAAGGGGACGAAGAAGGCCGAGATTCCGTGGTGGCCGCCCTCACGCGAGGTTCGCGCCATCACCACGCAGCAGTTGCCGACGGTGGCGTGGGTGATGAAGTTCTTCGAGCCGTTGAGCACCC
>CAZQYU010000299.1:0-4514 GCA_964597585.1 uncultured Thermoanaerobaculia bacterium | reverse complement strand
GGTGGGAGGTGGGGGATTCGAACCCACGACCCCCTGCGTGTAAGGCAGGTGCTCTTCCGCTGAGCTAACCTCCCAGACGGCAAGCCGTCGGGAGCGTCATCGTATGTTCGGCGTTCCCTGTTGTCAAGCAGTCGGCCGCTCCGCTTCCCTTTACAAGCTCGCGACAGATGGAATATCGTGAGATATGGACGATCCGCAGGTCACCTGGCGGTTGGGCAGGTGGATTGCGCGCCGCGTGAGCGGCACGCTCACCCTGACCTGGTCGTCGGGTTCCATAACGCTCGCCGTGATCGCAGGCAAGGTCGTTGCGGTCCACGGCATCGATCCGAGCGAAGTTGCCCTCGAGCTCGGTTTCGGGCCGATCGGCTACCCGGAGCTGCTCGCCGAGGCGCGAGCGGTGGCCCGCCACGAGGGCACCGGCGAGACACAGGCGGTTGGGGCCGCCAAGACGGTGCTCCAGCGCCGCCTTCGTCAGTGGATCACGGACCCGGAGCGGGAACTCGAGATCGACGACGCGGAGCCCGAGGCCATCGACGGACCAACGGTGTCGCTCGCCCACGCGCTGGTCGAGCTGTTGCTTGCCGATGACGACGCCTCCCTCACCCACCACGTTCTTCCCGACCTCGGTGTCCTGCTGCGGCGCAGCCCGAGCTTCCTCGAGCTCTACGCGCCGCTTCGACTGTCCGAAGAGGCCGACCTCATCGTCGCCAAGATCACTGGGCAACGCACCGCAGTCGAGATCGCCTCGCGCTCGCCCCATGGTCAGGAGGAGGTCATCCGGCTGCTTGCCGCCCTTGTCGTCACCGGCATGCTCGAGCCGGTTCCGGTGGCGTCCTCCACCAACGAGGTCGACATTCTCGAACGCTCGCCGATGCTCGAGGAGGTCACCCGGCGCCGGCTGCCGATCCGCTGGCTCCTGATTGCCGCGGCCGTGCTCGCCGTCGCGCTCGTGATCGGAACACTGTTCACGCTGCGCGGTCGGGCCGCTCCGGCAGCTCCCGCCGACGGCCAGTGGAGCCTGGTGGTGGACATGGGGTGCGAGCCGCAGGAGCTGCGGCGCGTCCTCCAGAAAGCCAACCAGCATCCCAAGGACCTCCAGGCGATGCGGGCATCGCTCGACCAGAGCGACCCGTGCTGGCGCCTGGTGTGGGGGCGCTTCCCGAGCGAGGACGCCGCGCTCGCGGCGATCGACCGAATCCCGGCCGGCTATGCCCGCGACGGATTCACGCCCCACGCGATCCAGATCTCCGGTGCGGCGGGCGGCGGGAGCTGAGCCGATGCCAGAAGAGGATCGCCTGCGGCTCCGACGGGTCCAGCCGCTCCCGGAGTTGATGAGCACGCTGACCCACAACCGGGCGACCGGCATTCTCCTCGCATCGACAGCCGAGGCACGCCGCGAGATCGTGTTCGTGGACGGCGAGGCGCGGGCGGCACGGTCGAACCTCGAGCACGAGAAGCTCGGGATGTGGCTCGTGCAGCGCGAGCGCATCAGCGAGAACGAACGCGCGCTGACGCTCCTCGGTCAAGGCGGAAGCGATGCACCGCCCCTCGGTCACCTGCTCGTGGTACGCGGCTGCCTCGATCAGGCGGCGCTCGAGGATGAGCTCGCAGAGCTCGCCCTGGCGATCATCCGCCGCGCTGCAGCCGGTCCACGGACCTACTGCGAGTTCCTCGAGGGTCACAGCTCGGACCAGCTCGACACGCTGCCCAACCTCACGACCACCGAGATCCTCCTGGTCGCGGCCCGAGCGTTCAACGATCCCGCGGCGATCACGGCCGCCCTCGGATCGCATGATCAGCTGGTGTGGCCGTCGAGCGCGCTCGACGCACTCCTCGGCGAGCTCCATCTGACCCCTACCGAGGCCTTCATCCTCAGCCGGCTCGACGGCCGCCGACGGCTCGCCAACTTGTTTTCGTTGTCCTCGCTGCCCACCGAGCAGGCAGCCGCGACACTGTACGGACTCAAAGTCGCCGGGCTGGTCGCGGTGGGCGCAGCACCACCACCGGGACCGGCCCCGCTGCCCGATCTCGGCGGACGTCGATCGAGCCCCGAGGAGCAGTACCCTGCAGTCGACGAGAGCCGCCTGGATCCGTCGCGGCTGAGCGAGCGCCGGGCCGTCAAGGAGCGCGCCGAGCAGGTCGCCCGCGTGGACCACTACCGTGCCCTCGACCTCTCTCCCGGCGCCTCGCGCGATGCCATCGAGGCGGCATGGCTCGGCATCAAGCAGAAATACTCCCCGGACCGGACCACCGAGGCTCACCTCCGGGATCTCCGAAGCCACCTCACGGCGATCGTCGAGCGGGCCCAGGAGGCGTGGGAGGTCCTCTCCTCCCCAGCCGCCCGCCGCCGCTACGATCCGATCCTGAAAGCGGTCGAGGAGGATCGGCGGAAGCTCCAGGAAGGCACCAGGCCTCGGACCGACCAACAGGCTCGATCGCAGATCGTCGAAGCCAACCTCAAGCGCGCCGACGAGCTGGTCCGGGAAGGTGAGGTCTACCTCGCCATCCAGCTGCTCGAGCAGGCCTGTGCGCTCGATCCGAGGCCGACCGAGCTCGTCAAGCTCGCGCGTTTGCTGCTGCGCAACCCGCTGTGGACCAATCGCGCCCTCGCCTGCATGCGGCGCGCGATCGAGATCGACCCCCAGTCCATCGACGCGTGGGTCGAGCTCGCCGAGTTCTGGCGCCGGCGCAACGATCCGGAACGACAGCGCAAGGCGCTCGAGCGTGCGCTCGCAATCGCTCCCGATGACGTCCGGGCGACCCAGATGTACTCCCGCCTGCGCGGCACGAAGGAGCTCGAGCGCCTGCTGAAGCGGGCGAAGCAGGCGCGATCGTGACCTCCGTCCTGTCTGCATTGACCCTGGCCTCGGCCGCCGGGATCAACGCCTACGCGACCCTGCTCGTGCTCGGGCTGTTGGTGCGTTTCGATCTCGTTCCCCTGACCTCGCCGACCGCACAGTTCTTCGCCCAGGACTGGGTGCTGGTGAGCCTGGCGGTGCTCTACTTGGTGGAGTTCGTCGCCGACAAGGTGCCCGCCGTCGACCACGCATGGGACATTCTCCACACCTTCATTCGTCCGGTCGCAGGGGCCGTCGCCGCGATCGCGGTGGTCAGCGGTCGCGGCGAGGGTTGGGTGGTGATCGCGGCGATCCTCGGCGGCGTCACCTCGCTGCTCTTCCACGGCGCGAAGGCGACCGGGCGGCTCGCCTCCTCGGCGGCCACGGGCGGCACGATGAACCCCGTCCTGTCGGTCCTCGAGGACGTGTTCGCTTTCGTCGCCTCGGCCTTCGCTCTGCTCGCCCCGGTTGTCGCGTTCGGTCTCGCCGGTCTCGCCCTGCTCTGGCTGCTGCGCCGCCGCCGCCGTCATGCCAGTCCTGCTTGACGGCTCGAACCTGCTCCATGCCCTCGGCCCGGGGCACACCCGACGAGCGGACGTGCGCCGGCTGGTACTCGAGCGCGTCCGTCACGAGAGGATGCACGTCGTGGTGGTGTTCGACGGACCGCCTCCAGCAGGTGCCCCCGTTCGCGAGTCGCTCGGACGCGTGACGATCCGCTACGCGGCGCCAGCAAGCGCAGACGACGTCATCGTCGGGCTCCTTCCCTCCGGACCCGAGGCGCGTGACTGGAGCGTCGTCACCGACGACCGCGGGCTCGCCGGCAGGGTCCGCCAACGCGGGGCGTCCGTGCGCTCTCTGGCCCAGTGGCGGCGCGGCCTGGATGAGCCGAGGGCGCCAAGCGGACGCGAAGGTCTTTCCCCCTCCGAGATTGCCGAGTGGGAGGCCTACTTTTCCCGCGGCAAGCCGTCGAAGAAGGGGTGAGAGGCTCTCGCTGGAAGCCTTGTGCCGGATGGTACAATCCCGCCGGCTTCGTCCTGAGGAGGGACCCCATGACCGACATCACCGGCACCCTCGCAGAGCTCGGCATCGCGGCGGAGAACCTCGGCGCCTCGCACGGCACCTGGATCCGGCCCGCCGCCGGCCGCACGCTCGTGTCTATCAACCCGACTGACGGCACGCCGATCGCGTCGGTCGTCCAAGCCGATGCCGAGGCCTACGAGCAGGTGGTCGCAGCCGCGGCGGCGGCGTTCCCGGCCTGGCGGATGCTGCCGGCGCCCAAGCGCGGCGAGATCGTCCGCGAGCTCGGCGAGGAACTGCGCATCCACAAGGAAGCGCTCGGCCGCCTCGTGTCGCTCGAGATGGGCAAGATCCTCTCCGAGGGCCTCGGCGAGGTCCAGGAGATGATCGACATGTGCGACTTCGCGGTCGGCCTGTCGCGTCAGCTGTACGGACCGACCATGATGTCCGAGCGCACCCGCCATCGCATGTACGAGCAGTGGCACCCTCTTGGCGTGGTCGGAATCATCACCGCATTCAACTTCCCGGTCGCGGTGTGGGCGTGGAACGCAGCCCTCGCCGCGGTGTGCGGCGATACCATGGTCTGGAAGCCGTCCTCGCAGACCCCGCTGACCGCGATCGCGGTCCAGAACATCTGCCACCGGGTGATGGACCGCCACG
>CAZQYU010000298.1:0-4530 GCA_964597585.1 uncultured Thermoanaerobaculia bacterium | reverse complement strand
TCGACATCGAGGCGGCCACGTTCTCCGCGCTCTACCGTGAGGCGCGCGAGCGCGCATCCGAGCTCGGACGCCGCGCCGGCCTGCCCAAGGAAGCAGTCCAGCAGTTCCTCGCCGAGACCAAGGAGCCCGGGAAGTTCGCGGACCTCGTCGCCGGCTACCTCGACCTCAAGCCCGCCGAGAGCCAGAGCCTGCTCGAGGCGCTCTCGGTGGAGGAGCGACTGCGTCGCGTGCTGGTCCACATCCAGCGCCAGATATCGATCCTCGACGCCCAGGAGGACATCAAGTCCCAGGTCCAGGAGGAGCTCGGCGACCGCCAGCGCGAGATGTACCTGCGCCAGCAGCTCAAGGCGATCCAGAAGGAGCTCGGTGAGGGCGAGCGCCAGGACCTCGACGAGCTGCACGAGAAACTCGAGGCCCTCGAGCTGCCGCCCGAGGTACGCAAGGAGGTCGACCGCGAGGTTGGCCGCCTCGAGAGGATGGGCCCGGAGGGCATGGAGTCGCAGGTCATCCGCACGTTCCTCGAGATTGTCTGCGAGCTGCCGTGGACCGCGCGCAGCGAGGAGCGGATCGACATCGAGCACGCCGCGGCCATCCTCGAGGAGGACCACTACGCGCTCGGCGACGTCAAGGACCGGGTGCTCGAGTTCCTCGCCGTACGCCAGCTACGCGAGCACAGCGCCGCCGCCGAAGCGGAGACAGCGAAGGACGAGGAGAAGGACGACAGCGGCGAAGCAACAGCCGAAAAACCGCCACACACGCTCGAGGACGACGCCCGCGGTCCGATTCTCCTCTTCGTCGGTCCGCCCGGCGTCGGCAAGACCTCGGTGGCGAAATCGATCGCACGCGCCATGGACCGCGAGTACGTGCGCATCTCCCTGGGCGGCGTGCGCGACGAAGCGGACATCCGCGGCCACCGCCGGACCTACGTCGGCGCGATGCCCGGCCGCATCATCCAGGGAATGAAGCAGGCCGGCACCAAGAACCCGGTGTTCCTGCTCGATGAGGTCGACAAGCTCGGGGTTTCGTTCCAGGGCGACCCGGCGTCGGCCCTGCTCGAGGTCCTCGACCCGGCCCAGAACGACTCGTTCACCGACCACTACCTCGGCGTGCCGTTCGACCTCAGCGAGGTCCTCTTCATCACCACCGCAAACTTCATGCAGAATATCCCGGGCCCGCTGCTCGACCGCATGGAGACGGTCGACTTCGCCGGCTACACCGAGCGCGAGAAGCTCGAGATCGCGCGCCGCTACCTGACCCCGCGCCAGATCCGGCGGGCCGGTCTCAACGATGAGCAGATCACCTTCACCGACGCCGGGGTCGCCGAGCTGATCACCAGCTACACGCGCGAGTCCGGTGTGCGCCAGCTCGAGCGTGAGATCGGTCGCCTCGCGCGCAAGGTCGCGCGCAAGGTTGCGGCGGGTGCGATCGAGTCGACGGTCGTCGGCTCGGCCGAGGTCCGGGAGCTGCTCGGGCGGGCCAAGGTACACCCGGAGCGCGCCGCGACGGAGGACCAGGTCGGCGTCGCAACCGGCATGTACTACACGCCGGTCGGGGGCGACATCATGTTCGTCGAGGCGACGCCGATGCGCGGCAAGGGTGAGCTGGTCCTGACCGGGCAGCTCGGCGATGTCATGAAGGAGTCGGCCCGAGCCGCCTGGACCTACGCCAGGGCCCACGCCGAGCAGCTCGCGATCGACCCCGAGGCCTTCTCGCAGGATGTGCACGTCCACGTTCCTGCGGGAGCGATTCCCAAGGACGGTCCTTCGGCCGGGGTCACCATGGCCACCGCACTGGTTTCGGCCCTGTCGAAACGGGCGGCCCGCCACGACGTGGCGATGACCGGGGAGATCACGTTGTCGGGGCGCGTGTTGCCGATCGGCGGCGTCAAGGAGAAGGTGCTCGGCGCGGTGCGCGCCGGAGTCACCACGATCGTGCTGCCCAAGGCGAACGAGCCCGACCTGGAGGATCTCCCAGATGAGGTCAGCGCGACGCTCGACATCCAGCTCGTCGAGACCCTCGGCGAAGTGCTCGCGAAGACCCTGCGTGGCGGACGCCTCCAGGACGGCCGGCTCGAGTTCAGCGAGGAGACCGCGCCGGTCCACGTCGAGACCGGCGCGTGATCTCCCTCACATGAAGCAAGGCTCCAGCCGCGATCCAGTTGTCGCGCCCCCCGGGGGGCGCGATACTGCTATTCAGAGACGCCGTCGGAGGCACCCAGGGGAGGCCGGGCCCCGGCGGCTGCTATTGGAGGTGTCTGTGAAGCTGCTGCGCAACCTCGTCAGCATCGCGTCCGCGATCGCCGCCGCCGTGCCCGGTCTCGCGGCGACCGTGGTCCCTCCCCGCGACCTCGGTGAGCTCGCCCGCTCCGCCGACCTCGTTGTCCTCGCCCGGGCCGAGTCGTCGGTCAGCGCCCCCGGCGGAACCACCCCGGTCACCCTGACGACTTTCCATCCGATCGAACGCATCTCCGGTGCAGCAGCCGATATGCCGTTCACTGTTCGTGAAATCGGTGGCGTGGTTGGCGACCGCGGCTTCGTCGCTCCCGGCGTACCGCAGTACCACCCCGGCAAGACCTACCTGCTGTTCCTCGGACACCGGCCCGACGGCAACTACCAGTCACTCGTGCTCGCCTATGGCGTGCTCGTGCTCGACCCTGCGCGCGGTGTCCTGGAGCCGATTCCGGAGGCTGAGGACCTGTCGCTGATCGCGGCCGAAGGCGCGGTGCGGCCGACGCGCTACCGCGCCACGGCACTGCTCGCGCATCTGCGCGAGGTGGTGCTGGGCCTCCCCTTCCGACAGGACCTGGTCGCGGTGTCGGACCCGGCGCCGGCGGCGATCACCCTCGGACCCGCCGAATGCCGCCAGGTCACCTACAGCGGTGACGGCCTCCCGGTGCGGTGGTTCGGCTTCGAAACCGGCACGAACTTCGCCAGCATCTGGGCGACAACCCCCGGCCAGGTCGGCCTCGCCGACGGCGGGCAGTCCGCCGTTTCCGGCGGCGTCAACGCCTGGGGCGATTTCACCGACGGGGTCATCGATTTCCGCTACGGCGGTGTCCGCGCCTCGAACATCACCTGCACCGGCGGCCAGGATCTCAGCCAGGGCAACGTGATCTTCAACGATCCGTGCTCCGACATCCAGGACATGAGCGGGTGCTCGGGAATCCTCGCGTTCGGCGGTACCTACTTCTCCACCTCGACCCAGAGCTACGACGACACTGCGTGGCACCCTGCGTCACAGACCTTCGTGGTGGTCAACAACGGCGCCCAGTGCATCGGCACGACGAACTTCGCCGAGATGATGACCCACGAGCTTGGCCACACCATGGGTTTCGGCCACCACACCGACCCGGCTGCGACCATGTACGCCATGTGCTGCCATTCCCCTCGCGGTGCGGCACTCGCCGCGACCGACCGGATGTGTGCCTCATTCCAGTACCACACCTTCCTCGACGTGCCCTACGAACACTGGGCCTGGCGCTACATCGAGGACATTCAGAACGTCGGGATCACCGTCGGCTACGGCGACGGCACCTTTCGTCCGACCACAGACGTGACCCGCCAGCAGATGGCGCTGTTCCTGCTCAGGAGCCTGGAGGGACCCGGCTACGCCCCGCCGCCGTGCGTGACGGCTCCGTTCAACGACGTCCCGTGTACCGCGGACTTCGCCGACTGGATCGCCGAGCTCGCCGCGCGCGGCATCACCAAGGGATGCGGCTACGGCAACTACTGCCCGTACAGCCCGGTGACACGGCAGCAGATGGCGATCTTCCTGCTCCGGTCCGACGAGGGCGGGGACTACCAGCCGCCGCCGTGTGTGACGGCGCCGTTCCTCGACGTCCCGTGCTCGCTGGACTACTCGGAGTGGATCGCCGAGCTCGCGGCACGAAACATCACCAACGGCTGCAGCCCGGGCTACTACTGCCCCTACGGCTCGGTGGCGCGGGACCAGATGGCGACCTTCCTGGCGCGGATGTTCCTGTACTAGGCACCTGTTGGGCAGGGGCCGGCAACCGGAGTCCGGTTTTCGAGGCGCTGTCAGGGTCCTTTGCCCCACAGCCTCCTGTGATGGCCTCCGCGCAACTGGACCTGGTGCACGCGATGGTCAATCCTGACCAACTGGAACGGATGCCGGGGCGCGCTGAGGCACCAGCCGCAGGGCTCCACGGCAGACGTTTCTTGGAATAGCCTTTTCATTCAAAGCACTTTGAACTAAGGTACCGGCTTTCGGAGCCATTACTCCAGGAGGGCCCGCTTCGATGACCGAGACCACGACCGCCGTGTCCGTCCGAGCGGCGTTGGACGAGATTCTCCCGAGGGTCGCCAAGCCCACACGCTACCTCGGGATCGAGCGCAACCTGGTCCGCAAGCCGTGGGACGACGTGGCACTGCACGTCGCGCTCGCCTTCCCCGACGCCTACGAGATCGGCATGTCCCACCAGGGTTCGCAGATCCTGTACCACCTGGTGAACCGCCGCAGCGACGCCTGCTGCGAGCGCGCCTACGCGCCGATGCCGGACATGGCGGACGC
>CAZQYU010000297.1:0-4531 GCA_964597585.1 uncultured Thermoanaerobaculia bacterium | reverse complement strand
CTTCGAGGGCGGCCCGCATGAATCCAGTCGACGTCCTGCGCTCGGAGTGAAGGTACGGCGGCCTCACGCCCCCCTCGCTGCAGCCGCAACGGGGCAGCGCTCTTCATCGGTGCCAAGTCGGGCGATTCCAGTCGATTCGCCCAAAAGACCGCGTGCGCCAACCTGGTGGGATGCCTCGGCCGAGCCGCAGAAACCGAGAGAGAGTGTGGCAGCCGGAGGCCCTGCGGCGCCTCTCCGAGGGTGGTAGCGACCCCCTGGATCGCGCCAGGGTCGTGTCGACACGCGACCCGCGGGCCTTCATCGGCGGCTCCCGCTCGCTGCACGCAGTCTCCCCGTGGAGTACATCCTCCGACGCTACCCGACCGTGCGGTAGAATCGCGCACCGTGAGCAGCATCGACAACTGAAGAAGGAGGCGACGTGAAGAGGAAGGCGCTCCGGGTGGTGCTCGTGTTGCTCTTCGTCACTTTCATCGTGGCCGCTGGGTCTGCCCTGTGGGTGCGGGGGCAGCTACGGGCCAGCCTGCCGTTGCTCGACGGCACGATCGAGGTCGCGGGGCTCTCGGCGCCGGTCCGGATCGAGCGCGACGAGCTCGGCGTCCCCACCATCACCGCCGCCAGCCGGTCCGATCTGAGCTTCGCCACCGGCTGGCTCCACGCCCAGGAGCGCTTCTTCCAGATGGACCTGATGCGGCGTTCAGCTGCCGGTGAACTCTCCGAGCTGTTCGGCACCATCGCTGTTGAAACCGACAAGCGAGCGCGCATCCATAGATTCCGTCACCGTGCTCGCCGTGCCCTCGAGCTGGCAGCCCCCCAGGATCGGGATATCGTCGAGGCCTACGCCCGCGGCGTAAACTCCGGGCTGGCAGCCCTCCGTGCGGCGCCGTTCGAGTACCTGCTGCTGCGCCGGCAGCCGGCGCCGTGGCGTCCCGAGGACGGGTTCCTGGTGCTGTACGCGATGTACCTCCAGCTGCAGGATCCCAACGGGCGCGCCGAGTCGAACCTCGGGGTGATGCGCGACACCCTCCCGCCTGAGGTGCTCGCCTTTCTCGCCCCGCTCGGCACCGACTGGGACGCCGCCATCGACGGCACGACCTTCGCCCCGGCGCCGCTGCCCGGTCCCGAGACCTTCGATCTCCGCTCGCAGGTCCCGGCCAAAGAAGGCGTCGAACGGCCGTCCGATCTCGCCGACGAGCGCATCGGCGCGGGGAGCAACAACTGGGCCGTGGCCGGAACGCACACGAGCCACGGCGGCGCCATCCTTGCCGACGACATGCACCTTGGCCTGGCGGTTCCGACCGTCTGGTACCGAGCCTCGTTCGTCTGGCAGGACGAGGACGAGCAGCGGCGGATCACCGGCGTCACCCTTCCCGGCACCGCGATCATGGTGGTCGGCTCCAACGGCCACATCGCCTGGGGCTTCACCAACACCCAGGGCGACTGGGTCGACCTGGTGGTCCTGGAGCCGGTCCCGGGTGATCCGGACGCCTACCTGACGCCTGACGGACCTCGGCCCTTCGAGACCATCACCGAGGTCATCGCGGTGGCCGGCGGGGAGCCCCAGACCCTCGAGATCAGGGAGACCATCTGGGGCCCGGTGATCGGGACGGACCATCTGGGCCGGGAGCGGGCCTCGTGCTGGGTCGCCTACCGGCCCGAGGGCGCCAACCTCGGGATCCTGTGGCTGGAGTCGGCAGACAGCATCGGGGAGGCGCTTCAGATCGCCGGCGCGGCGGGAATGCCGCACCAGAACCTCATGCTGGCGGACTCCGGCGGGAGGATCGCCTGGACCGTCATCGGGCGGATCCCGCGCCGGGTCGGTTTCAGCGGCCGATTTCCGGAGTCGTGGGCAGACGGATCACGATCCTGGGACGGCTGGCTCGAGCCGGAAGACTACCCTCGCGTGGTCAATCCCGAGGGGGGGCGGCTCTGGAGCGCCAACAACCGGGTCGTGGGCGGCGACATGCTGAACAGCATCGGTTATGGCTCCTACGTCCTCGGCGCCCGGGCGGGCCAGATCCGTGACGATCTCCTGGCACTGGATTCCGCCTCGGAAGCGGACCTGCTGGCGGTCCAGCTCGACGACCGCGCCCTGTTCCTGCAGCGCTGGCGGGACCTCCTCCTCGAGGTCCTCGACAGCGACGAGGAACCCACGCCCATCCGCAGGGAGATGCGGCGCCTGGTGGAGAGTTGGGGTGGAAGAGCCGCAATCGACTCTGCCGGCTACCGGCTGGTCCGCGCATGGCGTCTGATCGTGACCGAGCAGGTCGCCGAGATGGTGACCCTTGTGTGTCGACAAGCCGACGAGGACTTCGACTACCGCCGAATCCCGCACATCGAACAACCGATCTGGCAACTTGTCACCGAACGGCCGGAGCACCTGCTGGCAAGGGACCGGGGATCGTGGCAGCAGCTCTTGCTCCGCGCCGTCGACGAGACGGCCGAGCAGATGTTGGCCACCGCGCCGACCTTGAGCGAGGCCACCTGGGGCGCCCGCAACACCACCCGGATCCAGCACCCCCTGAGCCAGGCCATACCGGCACTGTCGCGCTGGCTCGACATGCCGGCCCGACCCCTCCCCGGAGGGAGTCGCATGCCGCGGGTCCAGCACCCGGACTGGGGTGCGTCCGAACGGATGGTCGTGTCGCCGGGTCGCGAGGAGCACGCCATCCTCCACATACCGTGCGGCCAGAGCGGCCACCCGCTGTCACCCCACTACCGCGATTCGCACCAGGCGTGGGAGGAGGGCGAGGCCACGCCCTTCCTTCCCGGGCCGCCCGTCCATGTCCTGGAACTGCAACCAGAGCAGAAGTCGGCATCGAAGGTGGCGATGGCGTCGTGACCGCCGCCACGGCAGGCGACGGCGAGCGCTGCATCGGCGAGGTCGCGGAATGGATCTGGCTACAGCTGAGGTGCCTCTACAAAGAACTGAGAGGTGAATCTCGTCGTCGTGGCTGTGAGTCTGTGGGAAACCCGGAGCGTTTTCCAAGGCCTCCGAAAAGGCGGCGTCAGCCAGCTTTCCAGAGGACATCAGACCCTCAGCCGAGGGGAGCGGGCGGCGCGAGTCATGCGACTGCTCCGCGAGCCTCGATCACCCCTGGCGAAGCCAGCGCCGGCCCGGCCGTCGACCGTAGCAGAGATCGTCCAGCCACAGCACGAGCCGGCGCGCACCACCCGAGCGCCGAACGAACCACCGCACCAGGTTGTGAACCGTGCTGTCCGGATGGGAGTAGGGGCAGACGCTCACACACCGTCCGCAATCGGTGCCGACGACCCACCAGTAGCGGTAACACTTCTCGCTGTCGATCGCCCACCGGCGGCCGGCGCCGATCGGCTCGCGGCCGCCAGCCGAGATCGCACCGACCGGGCAACACTCCGCGCACTTCTTGCAGATGGTGCAGAAGTCGAGCACCGAGGTGTCGTCGCCGGGCGGGTCCGGCACCAGCTCGAGGTCGGTCGTCACCACGCCGAGGCGCACGCGGGGACCGAGGCCGGTGGTCATGAGGAGCCCCATTCGGCCGAGCTCGCCGAGGCCCGCGTCCCGGGCCACAAGCGGCGCGATGACCCGGTAGTTGCCGTCGATGTGGGCGCGCGCCGACCAGCCACAGTTGCGGATCGCGATCGCGAGACTGAGCGCGGTCGTTCCGGCGTTGACGTACTGGCGGGCCGACTCCATCAGCACCGGGAACTCGGGCGCGTGCATCATCGTCCGGTGGTCCATCTCGACCGTGAAGGCGATCGCCCAGCGGTGACCGAGCTCGATCGGCGCCCCCCACTCGCCGGTTCCGCGACCGATGTGGCTGTAGACATGATGCGGACGCAGCTCACAGACACCGACGTCGAGGGCGCCGTAGTAGCGGGCGAGCTCCTTGACCCGGGCGGTCCACTGCTCTGCCGGCAGCACAAGCGGTTCGCCGGCGGTGGCTCCTTCGGCAAGGTGGCGAACTGCCTCGGTGATCTCGAACGAGGCCCCGGCGCACGCAAACCCGACGCGATCGGCCTTTTCCGCCGCGAGCGACATCAAGCCAGGATAGGAGCGGGTGCGCTCGTCGCCGGCCAGGTTTTCGGGTCGCATCGCGTAGTACGCCTCGTACTCGGGCGAGCCCGGCACGAGCCGACCGCGAGCGAACATGATGTCGCGTTCGTCGACTCTGCGGTCCGCTCGTCCACTGGGTTCGATCCCCTGTCCGATCGGCCACACGCAGGTGGCGAGGACGGCCACTCCTCCGAGACCGACGGCCACGAGCACCACCGAGGGCAGCGGCTCAGGTTGAAACGCGGTCACGGTGAACACGACCGGCAGGGCGAGCGCGAGACCAGCTGCGATTCGGGACGCACGGCGTTCGTGCTCCCGCGCAGAGACGACCGCAAACCAGCCCATGGCCGCGCCCGCAACGGCGCCAACCGCGAGCAGTGCGAGCGACGTCACCCCCAGCGCGCTGATCACCCGCGGGATTGTGACAGCCAGGCCGTCCGGAGACAAACGCCCGAAAGAGGTGCGTGGCACGTTGTGAGCGATGGCTCGACACGCGTA
>CAZQYU010000296.1:0-4551 GCA_964597585.1 uncultured Thermoanaerobaculia bacterium | reverse complement strand
CAGGCCGACCCCGAGAGCGAACAGCACTGCGAGTACGACCGCGAACGGCGACACCGGTAGGCCGGCCTCGAAGTTGGGGCCGAGGACTGCGCACAGGGCGATGCCGAGGCCGAGCCCGATGGCGGCGCCGAGCGAGGACAGGAACACCGCCTCGATCAGGAACTGGAAGAGGATGTCGCCGTCGCCGGCGCCGATCGACTTGCGGAGACCGATCTCGTAGAGGCGCTCGGCGAGCGAGATCTGGAGCACCGAGAAGATGCCCACGCCGCCGACCACCAGCGAGATGGCCGAGATCGAGAACAGGACCACCGTCCAGCCGCGCATCTGCTCGTCGATCTGCTCCTCCGCCTCGACGATCTCGGCGGCGACGTTGTCGATCCTGAAGTCCTCGACCCGGTGGTGCTGACGCCAGATTCGGTTCTTGAGGAATGCGAAGACCCCCGCGAGCGAGCTGCTCTCGGAGACCTTGACCGCTACCAGGGGGACTTCCTCACCACCACCGAACAGGTTCTGGAGAGTGGTCAGCGGAATCGTCGCCCCCTCCATCTCGCGCCGGCTGAAGCCGTCGCGGACGAAGGAGTTGCCGATCGTGGTGCCGACGCCGACGACCTCGAACCGGTGGTCGCCGATCCGCACCCACTGGCCGATCGGGTCGTGGCCGGCGAAGAGCTCGGTGGCGAGGGTCGCGCCGACAACCGCGACGCGTCGCTTGCGCTCGATGTCGAAGGACGACAGGTATCGGCCGGACTCCACGTGACGATTGAACACCTCGGCATAGGACGGGGTCGTGCCGGTGAGCCGGATCGAGCGGCTCGCGTCGCCCCATGCGATGACCTGCTGGGAGAATGTCACCGGTGCGGAGGCCCGGATCAGATCGGTGCTGACCGGAAGCTGCTCGGCGTCCTCGCGTCGCAGCCCTTCAGAGAGGTGCGCGCGTTTGCCGTCGAGGGCGGTGCGCGGGCCGGCCGAGCTCACGAACATCACGTCGTTGAGGCCGAGCGTCTGGAGCCCGTGCACGACCTCGACCTTGACCGCCTCGATCAGGCTGACCATGGTCACGACCGCCATCGTGCCCAGCACCACCCCGAATAGGGTGAGGGCGGAGCGCAGCTTGTGGGCCCAGACCTCGGTGAACGTGGTGCGCAGGGCCTCGCCGATGACCATCGCTCACCTCACTCGTAGCGCAGGGCGACGACCGGGTCGAGCCGCGAGGCCCGGACTGCCGGGTAGAGGCCGAAGAAGAGACCCACCACCGTGGCGGCGCCGACCGCGGCCACCAGCATGATCGGCGTGAACGCCATCTCCATCTGCAGCATGCGCCCGATGAATAAGGTGAAGCCGATGCCGACCGCGAGGCCGACGGCGCCGCCGAGCACCGTGACGACGAGCGACTCCATCAGGAACTGGACGAAGACCTGCCATCCGGTTGCCCCGATCGCCTTGCGCACACCGACCTCGCGCATGCGCTCGGTGAACGAGGCGAGCATGATGTTGGTGATCACGATACCGCCGACGAGCAGCGAGATGATGCCGCAGGCGAGGAATGTGATGTTGTAGATCTGGCCCTCGCGATCACCCTGCTCGATCCGTTCCTTGCGGTCCCAGGTGCCGAAGTCCTTGATCCCGTGCCGCGACCGCAGTAGGCGCTCGAGCGCGGGCTTCGCCTCGTCGTGGGCGTCGGCCGAGGCGAGCCGGAGGGTGAGGCTGTCGATGCGGTCGTCCTCGGGCGCGAGGTGGCGCGCGGCGTAGGCTGTCAACGGCACGATCAGCAGCCGGTTCATCCACTCGTAGGCGTTGTAGTCGTCGCCCTCCCTGAAGTGGAAGACCTTCTCCTTCATCTCGCCGACGACCGTGTAGGTGACGCCGCCGACGACCAGGCGTTTGCCGACCGGGTCGATTGAGCCGAACAGCTCGCGGGCACGCGTCGAGCCGAGCACCGCGACCGCGGCGCTGGTGTCCATGTCGAACGGGGTGATGAACCTCCCGCGGCGGATCCCGAGCTCGCGCAGTTCCTGATAGCTGGGCTCGGTCGCGGTGACCCGCAGGCTCAGCTCGGTGGCTCCGGCCCGTACTGGATGCTCGCGCGCGATCTCGGCGATCACCAGGTTGAAGCCCGGGATCGTGCTCCGGATCGCCCGGGCGTCGGTGAGCTTGAGTCCCGAGCGGGCGCGCTGGCGTGCGGTGAGCTCGAGGGTCGCGGGCGCCTGGTTGTAGACCCCCATCAACAGGGTCCCGCCGGATGCGGAGAAGTACTCCTGCCGGCGCGCCTCCATGCCCGCGGTCATGCCCAGGGTCGCGACCACCGAGGCCACGCCGAGGATGACCCCGAGAGTCTGGAGGATGGTGCGTCCCGCATGCTCCCGGATCTCGACCAGGCCCTCCCTGACGAGCTGAACTGGGTTCATGCCGCCACCCGGGACTCGTCGCTGACGATCCGCCCGTCGACCAGGGTCAGGGTGCGGTGCGCGTGAGCTGCGATGCCCGGATCGTGGGTGACCACGATCAGGGTCTGGCCCGCGCGGCAGAGCTCGTCGAAGATGTCCAGGATCTCGCGTCCGGTGTTCTGGTCGAGGTTGCCGGTGGGCTCATCGGCCATGATGACGGCCGGGTCGGTGACCAGGGCTCGCGCGATCGCGGCGCGCTGCCGCTGCCCACCGGAAAGCTGGTTTGGGCGGTGACGCAGGCGGTCGCCGAGTCCGAGCCTGTCGAGTGATGCGCGGGCCCGGTCCCGGCGCTCGCTGCGCCCGACGCCGGCGTAGAGCAGGGGGAGCTCGACATTTCGCAGCGTGCTCGCCCTTGAGAGCAGGTTGAAGCTTTGGAAGATGAAGCCGATGGAGCGGTTGCGCAGGTTCGCGAGGCGGCGTCGGGAGAGCGTTGCAACCTCCTCGCCATCGAGGCGGTAGGATCCCGACGTGGGAGTGTCGAGCAAGCCGAGCAGGTGCATCAGGGTGGACTTTCCCGACCCTGATGGCCCCATGATCGCGAGGTACTCACCCTTTTTCACGGTGAGGTCGATCCCGCGCAGTGCCTCGACCGCCACTTCCCCGGTTCCGTAGACCTTGCGAATGGCTGTGAGCTCGATCAGAGGCGGCGTCACTGCTCCTCCTCGGGCGGCCGGGTCGGGTCGGCGAGGGCGACCTCGTCACCCACAGCGAGCCCCTCGGTCACCTCGACGTCGGTGGTCGAGGCGATGCCGGTCACGACCCGCCGCTCCTCGAACCAGCGCCGCCACTTCTGGCGGGGGTCGTCGCGCCAGTCGGCCGGCAGGACTTCGCTGTTGTCCGAGGGGACGGCAGCCGCGGCGACACCGGCCGCCTCCGCCGGAGCCTTGGCGGGCAGCGGCGTCGCGCGCTTGACGTAGACGACCTCCTCGTCGCCGCGAACAAAGACCGCCTCGACCGGGACGGTCAGGACGCCGCTGCGGGACTCGCCCCGCACCTCGACGTTGGCGGTCATCCCGGTGCGCAGCTCGACGCCGAGATGCTCGAGGCCGATCTCGAGGTCGAAGACCTTGACCTGGTTGTCGAGCCGGGCAGCGGGGGCGATGCGCTCGATCGTGCCCGGAAACAGGGTTCGTGGGTAGGCGTCGAGCGTTACCCGCACCGGCTGCCCGACGTGCACCTTGCCGATGTCGACCTCGTTCACGCCGGCCTTGACCAGCATGGTCGCCAGGTCGGCGACGGTCGCGATCACTGTGCCGGCGTTGAATGAACCGCTGCCGGTTACTGTCTCACCGAGTTCGACCGGCCGGACGATCACCACCCCCGCCATCGGCGAAACGATGTTGACCACCTGGCGCGGATTGTCGCCGACCGGGATGCCGGACGCCTCGACCAACGTGATCTTCTCGCGAGCGGCGTCTCGGGCCTGCTGCGCCTGGAGGAAGCGGGTCTCCGCCTGCCGGAAGACCTCGACCGAGATCAGACCGCTGTCGCGAAGACTCTTCTTCGCCTCGTAATCCTGACGGGCATCCTCCAGGTCGATCCGGGCCTCGTGCTGCTGGTTCTTCACCGAGAGCAGGTTCTGGGCCTGGTTGACGTCGGGCTCGATGCGGGCAATCAGACTGCCCTTGGCAACCACGTCACCCGCCTTCACCGGAAGATCGACCACGCGGCCGGAGAGGTTGGACTTGATGTCGACCTTGACCTCCGGCTCGACGGTGCCGATTTCGCGGACGACAACCTGGACGTCACCGAGCTTCGCGGCAAGCGTCGGGATGTCGGGCGCCTTGGCATCGGAGGACTTGGTCGATGTGTGATTGCGGGCGGCAACAGCCGCGACGGCCGCGGCGGCGGCCACGATGAGTGCGATCACGATCCAGCGCGTGCGAGCGCGAGCCATCTTCACCTCCCGGACCCCGAGGGCGGCTCTGCGTGTTCTACGAATGTGCGGGCCGCGGGTTCCGAGAACCGATTGCACCCGAGTCGGGACAGCGGGAACGAGAGAGCCGGAGCGAGGGGAGGGCGAGCGGATGTCGTTCCGAAATGCAGGTCGGCCCGCTACAACCGGTCCATTCCGGCTGCGGCGGGCCATCCGAAATCACCCGAGACA
>CAZQYU010000295.1:0-4565 GCA_964597585.1 uncultured Thermoanaerobaculia bacterium | reverse complement strand
GGTTGTGGAGGGTCACGTCCGACTGCCACATGGTCGGGGGGTCGCCGAGGCCCTGTGCGTGGACCACGACCGGGAAGAGGTGACTGTCGCCGGCCTTCTGGGCAGCGGCCGGGCCGGCGGCGAGCACGACGCAAGCAACCGCGAGGATCTTCGTCAGACGCATGGCATGCCTCCCTGCTGTGATTTCTCTCTTTTTTGTTCGAACCTCAGCCGCACCGAGCCCATTCCCGAAACCTGGCGGCAACGATGGGCTCTCCCGCGGCTCGCCCTCGATGGACACCGCGGGCCGAGCAGCGAAAAGCGCCCGGAACGGCCCCGGGCGCTCTTCGCATCGGCGAGCTGTGCGTTCAGGCTTTCGCGAGCCGCTCCAGCTGCTCAGTGACGAGGCCCTTGACCAGCGGAACCTTGTAGGCGTTCTGCTCGAGCGGCTCGGCGCCGGCGACCGCGGCCTCGGCAGCGTCGGTGATGGTGGCCGCGTCCAGGGATCGGCCGACCAGCGCCTGCTCCGCCGCCTTCGAGCGCCAGGGGACCGGCGCCACGCCCGAGAGGAAGACCCGGGCGGAAGTGACGCGGGGCCCGTCGAGGACCAGGGCGAGCGCGACTCCGGCGAGGGCGAAGTCCCACGATGCGCGCTCCCGGACCTTGCGGTAGGACGACCGCAGGCCCGGAACCGGTGCCGGCAGGACGATCTCGGTGAGAATCTCGCCGGGGGCCAACACCGTCTCGCGCTGCGGGTCGATCGAGGGCGGCACATGGAACGACTCGACCGGCACCGCCCGGCTCGAGCCCTTGCCGACGATCCGCGCTACTGCTCCGAGGGAGGCGAGGGCGGGAGCGGTGTCGGAAGGGTGGACGATGTAGCAGGCGTCGCCGCCGAGGATGCAGTGGTAGCGGTTCTCGCCGTCGAAGGCGAAGCATGTGTCGCCGCCTTTGCGCAGGCAGTGGAACTCACCCCGGTAGTACCAGCAGCGTGGCTTCTGACAGAGGTTGCCGCCGAGGGTCCCCTGGTTGCGGAGCTGAGGGCTGGCGACCTGAGAGGCGGCGTCCGACAGGGCCGTGAATCGGGTGTGAACGGCAGCGTCGTCGGCGACGGCGGCGACCGTCGTCAGGGCGCCGATCCGCAGGCCTCCGTCAACGGTTGCGGTGACACCACGGAGACTCTCGAGTGCCGATAGGCTGACGACCGTCGAGGCCGGGAACACACCGTCGTGGAGGCAGCCGAGCAGATCGCTGCCGCCGGCGTGAATCCGGGCGCCCTCGGTGGTGAGGGCGGCGAGCGCTTCGTCGAGGGTGCGCGGGCGGGCATAGGCGAATCCGGGGAGCATCTCAGCCCTCCTTTCCAGCCGAGGCCAGCAGCGCGGCGAGCTGGGTCGGGTTGAGCGGGGTGTCGGCGACGCGGGTGCCGATCGCGTGGGCGACCGCGTTCGCGATCGCGGCAGCGGTCGGGATCGTGGCCGGCTCGCCGAGGCCCTTGGTCCCAGTGGTATTGAAGGCGTCGTCGGGACGGTCGAGAGGCACGCTGGTCTGGTCCGGCGCCACGTCCAGCATGGTCGGCACCTTGTAGGCGTGGAAGTTGGCGTTGAGCATCTTCCCGGTCCGGCGGTCGAGGATCCGGGCCTCGGTCATGCCGAACCCGACGCCCATGGTGATGCCGCCGAAGACCTGGTTGTCGAAGGTCAGGCGGTTGAGCACGCGCCCCGAGTCGTGGGATCCGAGGAACCGCAGCAGACGGACTTCGCCGGTGCGGGTGTCGACCTCGACTTCGCAGAACTGGGCCGCGAACGGCCAGGTGATCGTCCCCTCGGGGTTGGGTCCGCGGTAGCCGGTGCCGACCACAACGCCCTGTCTCTCGAGCTTCTGGATCGCCGTGACGGCGACCTTCTTCGTGGCATCCGAGCGGCTGACCACCTCAGTGCCACGCAGCTCAAGATCAGCGACCGGGAGCTCGAGCTGCTCGGCGGCCATCTCCAGCAGCTGCCGCCGCACCTCGACTGCCGCCGCGCGTACTGCCGGCGAGTCAGAGGGCACGGTCTTGCTGCCTCCCGACGAGGTGGCGTACTGGGTGGTTGCGGTGTCGGCGTGCTCGATCTGGATCTGCTTGAGCGGCACGCCGAGCTCCTCCGCGACGATCATCGCCGCCCACGTCTTGGTGCCGGTGCCGATGTCCGAGGCACCCATGTTGAGGTTGGCGCTGCCGTCGGCGAAGAGCTTGACGATGACGGTGGACGGTGGCCCGCCAGGGTAGACCCAGAAGGCGGCTGCGACGCCGACACCGCGGCGGATCCGCCCTGAGCCCTTCGTCCGGGCTCGAGCCGCCTTCCAGCCGAACGCGTCAGCGCCCTGGCGCAGGCACTCGGCGAGCAGGTTGTTGGTGAAGGGTATTCCGTCACGGACCTGCGCGACGTCCGAGATGTTGCGCAGGCGCAGCTCGACGGGATCCATGCCGAGCCTGTCGGCGAGCTCGTCGATGGCCTGCTCGAAGGCCCACGCGCACTGCGGGAACCCGGGCGCCCGCATCGGACGCGCCTTGCCGGTGTTGGTGTAGACGGTGGTGTCGCGGGTACGCACGTTCGGGCAGCGGTAGAGGTAGGCGGCCATGGTGCTCGTCCCGGCGTTGTAGGGGTAGGCGCCGTTCGAACCCAGGCTGGTGTACTCGATCGCCGTCAGGGTGCCGTCCTGCGTGGCGCCGACCTTGACGGTGATGGTGTTGGCGGGGCGGTTGCCGGTGACCCTGAAGCAGTCCTCGCGGGGGAGGAAGATCTTCACCGGCCGCGCAGTCATCCGCGCCAGCAGCGCGGCGACCACGGTGTACTTGCCGGTCTCCAGCTTGGCTCCGAAGCCGCCGCCCATGTAGTGCCCGATGACCCGGACGTTGGCCATCGGCATCTTCAGCACGCGGGCGAGGTCGTCCTGGACGCTGAAGACCCCCTGGGTGCTGTCCCAGATTGTGAGCCTGTCGCCGTCCCACTTCGCCACCGATCCGTGGGGCTCCATCGGAGCGTGGATCTCGCAGGGCGTGCGGTAGGTGCGTTCGACCACGACGTCGGCTTGGGCAAACCCGTGCTCGACGTCACCGCGCTCGCGGGTGCTCGGCTCGCCGACCACGTTGCCGCCCTTGTGGACCTTGGGCGCGCCTGCGGCGAGCGCCGCCTGGTCGTCGATCACAAAGGGCAGGGGCTCGTACTCCACCACGATGGCCCGCAGTGCGTCTGCTGCCTGGTAGGGGGTCTCGGCGGCAACCGCCGCGACCTCCTCGCCCTCATGCCGGCAGTGCGGGTCGAATAACTGGCCGTACGCCGTGCCGCCGCGCTCGTACCACGGGATGTCGGCGCCCGGGCTTGATCCGGTGAGCACCCCGCGGACGCCCGGCATCTTCGCTGCGGCCGACGTGTCGATGCGGCGTACGACCGCGTTGGCATGGGGGCAGCGCAGGATCGCGCCGTACAGCATGCCAGGCAGCGAAACGTCGTAGGGGAACACCGCGGAGCCGCTGACCCGTTCATAGGCGTCGACCCGAGACTGCCTGGTGCCGACCACACGGGTGGTGGTCCACGGTCCGGCCTCGGTCGTGCCCTGGGGGGTTTCGGGAACGCTGTCTGGGAGGTGATAGGCCTCTCGCTCGCTCATTTCCCACCCTCCGTCTTACGCAGCCGTGCCGCGGTGTCCACCGCCTGGACGATGTGGACGTAGGCACCGCAGCGGCACAGGTTGCCACTCATGCCCTGGCGGATTGCAGGGTCATCGGGTTTCGGCCGGGCCCGCAGCAGGCCCTCGGCGGCCATGATCTGACCGGGCGTGCAGTAGCCGCACTGGAAGGCGTCGTGCTCGGCAAACGCGCGCTGCGTCGGCCCCAGCGACTCGCCGTCGAGTAGGCCCTCGAGAGTGGTGATCGCGTGCCCCTCGGCCTCGACCGCGAGCATCATGCACGCGTAGCGCGGCGCATTGTCGACCAGCACCGTGCACGCGCCGCACTCGCCGCGCTCGCAGCCGACCTTGGTGCCGGTGAGCGCGAGGAGATCGCGCAGCACGAACAGCAGCGACCACCGCGGCTCGACCAGCAGATGCCGCACGCGGCCATTGACGGAGAGCGCGACCCGGACCATCGCCTCCGGATCGGTGATCTCCAGCGCCGCCGCGCTCTCCTGGCCTGCGAGCCCTGCGGCGGCGGCCACCGCTCCAGCACCGACGCCGCCGAGAAATCCCCGGCGGGTCACGCCGCGGGCCGCGTCGTCCTTGTCGTCATGTCGATCGGACACGTGAAACCTCCCCTCGCGCTCAACCTTTGTTGAACTGAGACTTCGTCTTTCTCAAAGGGTCACACATTGATCCTATCATCGCACTGTCGGAAGGCGGCATCAGCCGCAGCACCGGTTCTCCGGTGGTGGCACCGGGGTCGGCGTGGCGAGCAGGAACTCCGCATCCCCCGTCCCGCTCGGGTTGCCGTTGACCTCAGCATGTGGCCTCGTGGGTGC
Organism: uncultured Thermoanaerobaculia bacterium; assembly: GCA_964597585.1. Classification (GTDB taxonomy): domain Bacteria; phylum Acidobacteriota; class Thermoanaerobaculia; order Thermoanaerobaculales; family Sulfomarinibacteraceae; genus CAVSIS01. The sequence goes on along the minus strand of CAZQYU010000295.1, from coordinate 93 downwards.
ACCGTGCGGCGGTGCGGACTCGGCGCCCTCGCCCTAGAGTTGGAGATCGATCAGAATATGGGCCGGGGAGAGTGAGGATGCACGCGCATGACC
>CAZQYU010000294.1:1552-4572 GCA_964597585.1 uncultured Thermoanaerobaculia bacterium | reverse complement strand
GTCTCCGAGGACGACAGTCCGTTCGGTTGACCGTACTCGGTCCGGCCGAGAAAGCTGAGCAGTCGGCGCCTGATGAGCGGCCATTCGGCATCGATGATGCTGTAGTAGACGGTGTCGCGAAGGTGGCCGTCCCAGCACAGCCGATTGCGCCTGAGAACGCCCTCGCGGACTGCGCCGAGGCGCTCGATGGCGCGTTGCGACGCGGCGTTCCGGCCGTCGGTCTTGAACTGCACGCGGAACGCGCCGAGGTCGTCGAAGGCGTGGGTGAGCAGCAGCAGCTTCGACTCCGTGTTGACCACGCTGCGCTGGACCGCGGGCTCGATCCAGGTCCAGCCGATTTCAAGACCTCGGTCGGGTCGGCGGATGTCGAGGAAGCGGGTCGAGCCCACCGCGCGCCCGGCCGCGGTCTCCACCACCGCGAACGCGACCTCGGAACCGCTCGCCATCGCCACCGTCGCCTGCTCGATCCAGCCGGCAATGTCCTCGACTGAGGTCGGGGGAGGGACCGGCATGTAGTGCCACAACCGGGAATCGCTGCCCGCGTCGAAGAGCTGCTCCGCGTGGTGCGGCGCCAGCGGCTCGAGCCGGACGTGCTCACCGGACAGGGTGACGGGCCGGGGATCGAACTCTGGCGCCATGAGCGCCCAGTCTACTCCCCGTGCTCCGCGTCGTGGGACACCGGCTACGGAGCCGGCACCTGCAGCGTCGGACTGAGCCGCCGAACCACGGCCTGGGCGATCGGCGGGTCGAGGTTCGCGAGCTCGGCGTCGCTGGTACCATCTCATCCGCTTGTTGAGCCTCGCCTGGCGCCGCCGGACGCGCAGGCTCGCGGCACGGGAGGGCGTGGTGAGGCTTGCTTACGCCGTGGCTCTGACGGGAGCCGTGCTGTTCAACGGCCTGGCGGCCGGTGCCGAGCGGCCGGTCTTTCGTATTCCCAAGATCGAGGGAACGATCAAGATCGACGCCGTGCTCGACGAAGCCGCTTGGCGGGAGGCGGTCGTGGTCGAGGTCCCCTGGGAGGTCTCACCCGGCGACAACGTCCCGGCGCCGGTCCGGACCGAGTGCCTGCTGATGTACGACGACCGCACCCTGTACGTGGCGTTCCGGGCCTACGATCCCGACCCAGGAGCCATCAGGGCGCACCTCACCGACCGCGACAGCGCCTTCGATGACGACTTCGTTGGGCTCGTGCTCGACACCTTCGACGACGCCAAGCGAGGGTACGAGTTCTTCGTCAACCCCCTCGGCGTGCAGATGGACCTCAGCCAGGACGACGTCAGCCGCGAGGAGGACTCCTCGTGGGACGCGATCTGGGCGTCGGCCGGTCGCTTGACGCCGGAAGGGTATGAGGTCGAGCTCGCGATTCCCTTTTCACAGCTTCGGTTCCGCGTCACGGACGGCAGTCGGCGGTGGGGCATCGACGTCATCCGGATCTACCCCCGCGACCAACGGATGACGCTGAGGTCGCAGCCGCAGGACCGCAGCCGCGCGTGTTACCTGTGCCAGATCTCCGAGCTCGAGGGACTCGGGGGGATCACGCCCGGACGCAACCTCGAGCTCGTGCCGACCTTGACCGGGCTCTACAGCCAGGAACGCGAGGAGCTGACCGATCCGACGCTGAGGACCGTGTCGGACGATCTCGACGCGGGCCTGAACGCACGCTGGGGAATGACCGACAACCTGACGCTCAGCGCGGCGCTCAACCCCGACTTCTCGCAGGTCGAAGCCGACGTCGCGCAGCTCGACGTCAACACCCAGTTCGCGCTCTTCTACCCGGAGAAGCGGCCGTTCTTCCTCGAGGGCGCCGACACCTACAACAGCCCGATCGACGCGGTCTACACACGGACCGTGGTCGACCCGTCGTGGGGGGTGAAGCTGTCCGGAAAGCACGGACGGAACGCCCTCGGCGTCTACGCCACCCAGGACACGACCACGACCCTGCTACTTCCCGGCGCCGAGGAGAGCGAGCTCGACGGCCTCGACCAGGGCAACACCAACGGCGTCCTGCGCTGGCGGCGAGATGTCGGCGCCAACTCGTCCTTTGGCGCCCTGGTCACGGCCCGCACCGGCGAGGGCTACCACAACGGGGTGGTCGGTGTGGATGGGCTGATCCGACTCGGAGATGCGGACTGGATCGAGTACCAGGCGCTCGCGTCGTCCACCGAGTACCCGGAAGTTATCGTCGACATCTACGACCAGCCGAGCGGCAGCTTCTCCGGTGCGGCCTACGAGGTGCGCTACCACCACCTCACCCGAGACTGGAACTGGTCCGTCGCCTACGAGGACTTCGCGCGGGCGTTTCGGGCCGACTCCGGCTTCGTGCCCCAGGTCGACTACCGCCAGGGTTCGGCGGGGTTCGAGCGCCGCTGGTGGGGCGCTGACGGCGACTGGTGGACGAGGTTCGAGATCGGCTCCGACTGGGACTTCACTGAGACCCAGTCAGGCGAGCTGCTCGAAAACGAGTGGGAGGGGTGGGTCAACATCCAGGGTCCGCGCCAGTCGATGCTGTGGCTCCAGGGGGGATGGCGAAAACGCGGTTTCAACGGGCAGCAGTTCGACCAGGTCTTCGGCAGCTTCTGGGGAGAGGTCTGGGCGACCGGCGACCTCTACCTCGGGCTGAGCATCGACTTCGGCGATCAGCTCGATGTCGCCAACACCCGCAACGGCAGCCGAATCCGGTTGGTGCCGGAGCTGACCTGGCGGCCCGGCCGGCACCTGCGGGTGGGCTTGTCCCAGGTCTCCGAGCGGCTCGACGTCGATGGCGGGCGGCTCTATGCCGCCGACTTGTCGCGGCTGCGCGCGGTGTGGCAGTTCAACGTCCGGACGTTCGTGCGGGCGATCGTCGAGTACACCCACGTCGACCGCGACCTCGGCCTCTACCTCGACCCGGAGGACGTCGACGCCCGAACCAGGAGGCTCTTCACACAGCTCCTCTTCTCCTACAAGCTCAACCCGCAGACGGTGCTGTTCGCGGGCTACTCCGATACCCAGGCCGGGGACGACATGGTCAGCTCGACGGT
>CAZQYU010000294.1:0-1452 GCA_964597585.1 uncultured Thermoanaerobaculia bacterium | reverse complement strand
TTCGACGGGTCACTGGAGGGACAGAACATGCAACGGACGATCGTTCGGCTGGGGATCTTGGGAGCGGCGATGCTCCTCGCTGCGGGCTGCTCGACGGTCGCGGTCAATGTCGACTGGGACCACGGTGTCGACTTCAACCGCTACCACAGCTTCTCCTGGCTCGGCGCCAAGGAGCTGAGGACCGCGCCGAGCGCCGTCAGCCCGCTGGTGGAGCAGCGCCTCGAGCGCGAGATCACCCGAGGGCTCGAGGCCCGCGGCCTGCAAGCGACATCGCGCAAGGAGGCCGACCTCCTGGTCGCGGTGCACACCGCCGCTCGACAGCGGGTCAGCGTGACCTACGCCGGTTGGGGCTACTGGCGCCCGTGGGGCTACGGCGGCGCCTACGTCAACACGTGGCGCGAGGGCACGGTGGTGCTCGACCTGATCGACCGCGACAAGAAGCAGCTGGTGTGGCGCGGGATTGCCGAGGGAGCGATCCGGGACATGGCGCCGGGCGACGAGGAGATCCGCGCCGTGGTCGACAAGATGCTGGCCGCGTACCCGCCGCAGTAACGGCAGGTTCCGGGTCAGATCACGCGCGCGAGAAGCACCGTGACGTCGTCCTGAGCATCGCCGTCGGCGAAGGTGCGGGCGGTCTCCGCGAGGCGGCGGGCGAGCTGGGAAGCGGGCTCGTCGTTGCGCGCGGTGAGTGTCGCAACGACCCGGTCCTCGCCGAACTGGTCGCCGGAGGGGCTGGTCGCCTCGGTGACGCCGTCGGTGAACAGCGCCACGATGTCGCCCGGTGCGACCGCGGCCACCGCCCCTCGGTAGGGCTGGTCGGCCAGCAGCCGCGCGATCACCGGCCCCCCCGCTTCGAGCCACGTGGCCGACCCGTCCGCGCGCAGCAGCAGCGGAGGCGTATGTCCGGCATTGCAGTAGGTGAAGGTCCCGGCTGAGCGGTCGAGGATGCCGTAGAAGAGGGTGGTGAAACGCCCGCCGGTCAGGTTCTGGAGGACGACCGCTCGTACCCTTTCGCAGACCTCCTCGGGCGCTGCGCCCGCAGTCGCGACGGCCTTGACCGCAGCCTGAAGGCTCGACATCAGGAGGGCGGCCGACATCCCCTTGCCGGCGACGTCGCCGATCACCAGGCCGAGCCGGTGGTCGTCGAGCGGCACAACATCGTAGGTGTCGCCCGAAACCTCGCGCGCCGGTTCCCAATGAGCCGCGACGTCGACTCCGTCCATCTGAGCCAGCTGCCGAGGCAGCAGTGACCGCTGGATCTCGCGGGCCTCGTCGAACTCGAGCTCGACGCGCCGCGACTGCAGGGTGGCCAACGCGAGCCCGAGCTCCGCCGCCGCGTCTCCGAGGAAGCGCTCGTCCTCCTGGTCGTAGGGATCCCGGCCGAGCTCGCCGCCGACCACGATCATCCCGAGCACCTCGCCCCGATGGCGGGCGAGGGCGGCGAGACGGGCC
>CAZQYU010000293.1:0-4618 GCA_964597585.1 uncultured Thermoanaerobaculia bacterium | reverse complement strand
GCGCCTACGGCGGTTCGTGGCTGATCCCGGGCAGCGGCCCGATCAGCGCGCGCCGAGTCGCCGAGATCGCAGGCGATCACCTCGGGCGCGAGGTCAAGCTGCGCGCCGCACCGCCGTGGATGCTGCGCCTCCTCGCCCTCGTGAACTCCGACCTCCGCACCTTCTTGCCGATGGTGCCCCACTACGCGAAGCCCATGAACATCGACGCCAGCAAGCTCGCGCGGCTGCTCGGTGCCTTGCCGCCCACGACCCCCTACAAGACTGCGATACCCACGACTCTCGACTGGATCGCGGGGCACGGCTCGAATCATCAGTCCGGCTCGGACGTCTGAGACTCGCAGCGTGCTCTCAGTCCGTTGGATCGACCCTTGCCGCTCATGCGCTGCGCGCATCCGGACCTGGAGCCCGAGCAGATCGGACCTGATACGATGCGCGCGACGCGGTCGCAAAACCTTGTCGGCAGCTTGGAGACGCTCGTGACCGACACCTTTCACGCCCTGCTCGACGGCCTGATCGACTACGCCGGCCTGTTTCCGCCGGCGCAGCTCGACATGCCGTCGGCAATGGCCGAGTTTCTCGCCCATCGCGGAGAGCCGGCTTCGTTCCTGCTGGCACACTTCGTCGCTCCGGCGGCCCGTCTGCCCGAGCTCGCTACAGTCCTGGGCCACCACCCCTCGGCAGATCCGGTGCGGCTTGCCGTGCTTGCGCGCGGCGGCGCTGATGCGGCCGCGCTGCAGAAGGCCCTCGACGCCGACCTTCGCGACCTGCTCGAGGCGGCCCGCCGTCTCGGCGAACGCCTCTCCGCCGACGTGATCGAGCTCCGCCTGCCGGAGCACGGGCTGGAGGATGCGGTGGTCGGGACCGCCGAGCGGCTCGCGCGCTCGGGACCGTGGCGGCTGACACCCTTCTTCGAACCCTCGCTGCTCGGCGATTGGCGGCCTCGCCTTGCCCGTGCCGGGTCTGCAGTGTCGGACCTCGGCGGCGGCGCCGGCCTCAAGATCCGCTGCGGCGGGCTCGACGCGGCCGCGGTGCCGTCGGTGGAGGCTGTCGCGGCGGCGATCTCCGTCGCCCGCGACGGGGGACTGCTGCTCAAGGCCACCCAGGGCCTACACCACCCGCTACGCCACCACGACGAGACCCTCGGCGCCGTCGTCCACGGTTTCCTCAACGTGGTCGCCGCGGCGGTCATGGCGCGGGTGCACGGGCTCGATACCACGGAGATTGGCGAGATCGTTGCGGAGCAGGACGGGGCGTCGTTCACGGTGACCACCGAGCACCTCGCCTGGCGCGGGTTGACCGCGACCGCCGCCCAGGTTCGGTTGGCGCGCCGCGAGACCGTGGTCGGATTCGGCAGCTGCAGCTTTACAGAGCCCCGTGACGACCTACGCGCCCTCGGCCTGCTGCCGCCGGTGTGAGAGGAGAGACCCATGAGCGATCCCCGGCTCGCGACTTTCGTCGAGGTGCCGCCCGGCTCCCACTTCCCGATCCAGAACCTGCCCTTCGGGGTCTTCCGGCCCCGTGCAGGCGCCTCACCCCGAGTCGGTGTCGCGATCGGCGAGCACGTCCTCGACCTCGCGGTACTGGCCGAGGCGGGCCTGCTGCGCGGGGACCACATCGCAGGCGGCGAGGTCTTCGCTCGCGGCGAACTGAACCCCTTCATGGCCCTCGGCCGGCCCGCGTGGCGCGAGACACGAACGATCCTCCAGCGCCTTCTCGCGCGCGACGAGTCCACTCTGCGCGACGCCGCTGCGCTGCGCGAGGCCGCACTGCCGCCAATGGTCTCGGTGGAGATGCGGCTCCCGGCCGCGATCGGCGACTACACCGACTTCTACTCGTCCCGCGAGCACGCCACCAACGTCGGCACCATGTTCCGCGGCCCGGACAACGCGCTGCAGCCCAACTGGCTCCACTTGCCGGTCGGCTACCACGGCCGCGCCAGCTCGGTCGTGGTGAGCGGCACCCCGGTGCGGCGTCCCATGGGCCAGACCAAGGCCGATGACGCCGAGCGACCGGGCTACGGTCCGAGCCGCCTGATGGACTTCGAGCTCGAGACGGGCTTCTTTGTCGGCCCGGGTACCGACCTCGGGCAGCAGGTACCGATCGCGCGCGCCGCCGACCACATCTTCGGCATGGTCCTGGTCAACGACTGGAGCGCCAGGGACATCCAGAAGTGGGAGTACGTCCCGCTCGGGCCGTTCCTGGGCAAGAGCTTCGCGACCTCGATCTCGCCCTGGGTGGTCACCCTCGAGGCCCTCGAGCCCCTGCGCTGTGCCGGTCCAGCCCAGGACGACCCGGAGCCGCTCGAGTACCTCAAGGGTCCCGGTGACTGTGCCTACGACATTCGACTCGAGGTCTTGCTCGCCACCGATCGGCACCCGAGGCCGATGCCGATCGCGAGCTCGAACCTCCGCTACCTGTACTGGAACATGTGCCAACAGCTCGCCCACCACACCGTCAACGGCTGCAACCTCCGCCCCGGCGACCTGATGGCCTCGGGGACGATCAGCGGGCCGGAGAAGCACGAACGTGGCAGTCTGCTCGAGCTCAGCTGGCGCGGCAGCGAGCCGCTCGAGCTGCCCTCGGGCGAAACCCGGAGGTTCCTCGCTGACGGTGACACCGTGGTGATGACCGGGTGGGGCGAGCGCGACGGCGTCCGGATCGGGTTCGGCGAGGTCCGCGGCACTCTGCTGCCGGCGTTCGGCTGACCGACCTCGCCCTGCTCCGATCGACGAGCCGCCCGTCATCCCGCGAGCCGATCCGCACGGAAGCGCCGCGGCAGCGTTCGAGAACGTACGCCAGACTCAATCCGGGGTGTACGATCGAGCGCGTGCGAGCCGGCGAGGCCGGCTCCGGAGACTCCCCATGATCCGCATCCGCCGCATCTATGACGACATCCTGCCGCCCGACCGGACGGCCATCGCGGCCGCCCAGGAGCTGCTCGCGAGCCGCTTCCCCGGACTCGACCGTCGCGACATCGACAGCCTCCCGGACAAGCTGCGCCACCCGGTCAAGCACGGCTTCCGCGCCATCCTGCTGGTGGCGGAGTCGACACGCGGTATCGTCAAGGCCTTTGCGGTGGTCTACCACGAGCCCGAGCTCGGCTTCCTCTACCTCGACTTCATCGCTTCGCGTCCGGGTCGCCCCGGCGGCGGGCTCGGCGGCGCGATCTACGATCGGGTCCGATCCGACGCCCGCGAGCTCGGCTGCTACGGCGTCTACTTCGAGTGCCTGCCCGACGACCCCGCGCTCAGCCCCGACCCCTCGATCCGCCGACAGAACGCCGCTCGGCTTCGGTTCTACGAGACCTTCGGAGCTCGGCCGATCGTCGGCACCGACTACGAAACGCCGGTCAAGCCCGGCGACACCGACCCGCCGTACCTGGTCTTCGACGACCTCGCCACCGGCCGGCCCCCGAGTCGCTCGGCTGCCAAGGCCGCGGTGCGGGCGATCCTCGAGCGCAAGTACGGCACCGTGTGTCCGCCGGAGTACGTTGAGAGGGTCGTGGAGTCGTTCCGGGACGATCCGGTGCGACTTCGAGCGCCGCGGTACCGAACGTCCAGCGCACCTGCGCCGCCGACGGAGGTCGTCCGGCCTGAGCGACGCATCGCGCTCGTCGTCAACGACCGCCACTCCATCCATCATGTCCGGGAGCGCGGCTACGTCGAGTCGCCGGTGCGCGTTGCCGCCATCCGCCGCGAGCTCGACCCGACCGGGCTGTTCGAGGAGCGCCCGCCGCGGCCCTTCCCCGATCGGCACATCCTCGAGCTGCACGATCCGGGCTGGGTGCGCTACTTCAAGCGGGTCTCGGAACGCATCGGCGACAACCGATCGGTCTACCCATACGTGTTCCCGATCCGCAACGCGGCGCGGCCGCCCAGGGAGCTGGAGGTCCGTGCCGGCTACTACTGCATCGACACATTCACTCCGCTCAATCGGAACGCGTACCTCGCGGCTCGGCGCGCCGTCGACTGCGCGCTCACCGCTGCCGAGGAGCTGCTCGGAGGCCGCCGACTCACCTACGCCCTGGTGCGGCCCCCGGGACACCACGCGGAGCAGCGGTCGTTCGGCGGCTTCTGCTACTTCAACAACGCCGCGATCGAGGCCCACCGGCTCAGCCGTGAGGTCAAGGTCGCGATCCTGGACATCGACTACCACCACGGCAACGGCCAGCAGGACATCTTCTGGCGGCGGGAAGACGTCCTCACAGTTTCGATCCACGGCCACCCGAACTTCGCCTACCCCTACTTCAGCGGCTTCTCGGAGGAGACCGGTGAGGGCCCGGGAGCCGGCTGCAACCGCAACTACCCGCTCCCGGAGGAGGTCGACGGGCCCGGCTACCGAGCGGCCCTGCAGCGCGCCCTGGCCCGCATCGTCAAGTTCGGCGCCGAAGTGCTGGTGGTCGCGCTCGGGCTCGACACGGCCCGCAAGGACCCGACCGGCACCTGGAGCCTCCACCCTGAGGACTTCACCGCCAACGGCCGCCTGGTCGGGGCTCTCGGGCTGCCCGTGCTGGTGGTCCAGGAGGGCGGCTACCGGGTCCGCAACATCGGCGTGAACGCACGTCATTTTTTCACCGGATTGTGGCAGGAAACGTTTCGCAGCCCTGCAGTTCGGTGAC
>CAZQYU010000292.1:1964-4618 GCA_964597585.1 uncultured Thermoanaerobaculia bacterium | reverse complement strand
ACCGCGATCGGCGTGGCGCTGCTCAATCGGGCCGGCGCTGCCTTCGAGATCGCCGGCGGCGTCGCCGTCGTCTTTCCGGCCTCCGCGGTGGCCGTCGCGGCGTCCGTGCTGCTCGGATGGCCGGGAGTCGCCGCGACCGTCGTCGGCTACGTGGTCTCCCCTTGGGGACTGTCCACGAGCGTCGAGAGGGTGCTGCTGTTCGCGCTGATCGCCGCCGTCCAGGGAGCAGTCCCCGTGCTCGCCCGCCTGCGGCCGGAGGGGCGGGCGAGGAGCCGAGCGCTGCGGGTCCTCCTTTTCGCCTGCGTGCTCAACACTCTGCTCTCGGCTGTGCTCGCCGCGCCGAGTATCGCGCTTCTCTCGCCCTCGGCCCTGAGCCATCTTCAGCTCGGCGAGGCCTTCCTGAGCTGGTGGCTCGGCGACATGACGGCGGTCGTCCTGCTCGGCCTGCCCTTGCTGCTCCTGCTCCGCCCCGAGCTCCTGCTGGGCGATGTCGGCCTCGAGATGCTGCGAACCTGGGTCCGGAGCCCCGGCCAGCTGATCGGCGTCGGGGCGTTGATCGCCGTCGAGGCGGTCGCCATGACCGCGCTCGGCGGCGCGGGCCCGTTCAACCTCCACTGGCTGGCGCTGCTCCTGCTCGCCCCCGTTCTGGCCGCCGCCACCGCCGGAGGACTCGGCGCCGGTTTGCTGGTCAACGGCATCGTCGGCGTGGTCTACGTGGTGGCGGTACTGACGCTCGTGACGCCGTCCAACAACGAAACGATGTTCCGGGAGCTGCTGTCTTCGTACCTTAACCTCTCCGTGTTCGCGGTCGCCGCGGTGGTCGCCGGCCTCTACGCCGCCCACTCGCGAGGACTGCTGCTCGAGCTCGACCGCCACCGTCGCCTGCTCCAGGACAGCTTCGAGCGCGTGGTCACCGCCCTCGCGGCCGCGATCGAGGCGAAGGACCCGACGACCCAGGGCCACGTGCAGCGGGTAGCGCGCCTCGCCGTCCGGGTCAGCCGGCGGTTGGGGCTCGACGAGTCTCGCGTGGAGCTCCTGCGCTACGCCGCCATCCTCCACGATGTCGGCAAGATCGGGGTCCCGGAATCGGTGCTCAACAAGAAGGGTGACCTCCTGGACGAGGAGCGGGAGCTGATGGAGCGACACGTCTCGGCAGGCGTCGAGATCCTTGACACCGTCGATATCCTGCGTCCCGCCGTTCCGTTCATCCGATTTCACCAGGAGCGGTGGGATGGGCGCACCGACGCCCGCTACCCCGGCTACTTCGGCCTCAAGGGAGACCAGATTCCGCTCGAGGCGCGCATCATCGCCGCTGTCGACGCGTACGACGCCATGACCCACGACCGCCCCTACCGCGCAGCAATGTCCCACGAGTTGGCCGTGGCCGAGCTCCGCGCCGAGGCCGGCCGCCAGTTCGACCCCTCCGTCGTCCAGGCACTGCTCGGACTGGTCGGGGACACCGTCCCGGAGGGCTCCTCCGGACGGCACCCCGCCCTCGGCCCCGAGGCGCCCGACTGGCTCATCGGGTGACCGGCCCATCTCGGCCCCGGACTGGTTGATATCCACCAGTCCGACCGCATCGAACAATCGAAAACCCACTATACAAATAGCTTGAGGTTTGGCATGAATCGTGAAAGCCGGTGAACACGGGAGACGCGCACGATGCCGACCGCCACCGCCGAACCGAGCCCAACATCTACCACTGAAGGATCCGCGTCGATGCTCCAGCCGGACATGGACGTCCTGGAGGCTCAGCTCGGCACCAGCGCAGCTGGCCTTTCCCAGACTGAAGCGGACCGCAGGCTCCAGCAGGGCGGAGCCAACGAAATCCCGGAGGAGGCGGTCCACCCGCTGCGCAAGCTCGCCTCGTACTTCTGGGGCCCGATCCCGTGGATGATCGAGATCGCCGCCATTCTCTCGGCCGTCGTCGGCCACTGGGCCGAGCTCGCGATCATCGTCGTGCTGTTGGTTGCCAACGCGCTGGTCGGCTTCTGGGAGGAGTACCAGGCCGGCAACGCGATTGCGGCGCTCAGGAGCAGACTCGCTCTCAGGGCTCGGGTCAAGCGCGATGGCGCGTGGCGGTCGATCGCGGCCCGCGAGCTTGTTCCTGGCGATGTGTTACGGCTCCGGCTCGGGGACATCGTCCCGGCAGACGCCAGGCTGCGCGACGGCGGCCCGCTCGAGGTCGATCAGTCGGCCCTCACCGGCGAATCGCTCCCGGCGGCCCGCGAGGTCGGCGGCCAGCTCTTCTCGGGCTCCATCGTCAAACAGGGAGAGGCCGAAGCGATCGTCACCGCAACTGGCCTGGAAACGTACTTCGGTCGCACCGCCAAGCTGGTCGAGGCCTCGGGATCGATCAGTCACTTCCAGCGCGCGGTGCTGAAGATCGGCGACTACCTGATCCTGTTCGCCGCCGCAATGGTCCTGCTCATCCTCGCCGTCGGGATCTTCCGCGGCGACTCGCTGATGACCGACATCGAGTTCGCGCTCGTCCTGACCATCGCCGCCATCCCGGTCGCCATGCCGGCGGTGCTGTCGGTCACGATGGCGGTTGGCGCGCGCCTGCTCGCTGCGAAGGACGCCATCGTCAGTCGCCTTGCCGCGATCGAGGAGCTCGCCGGCATGGACGTGCTGTGCAGCGACAAGACCGGCAC
>CAZQYU010000292.1:0-1864 GCA_964597585.1 uncultured Thermoanaerobaculia bacterium | reverse complement strand
TTCGAGCGGGTGGCGGCTGCTCGGCGTCCTGCCGCTCTACGACCCGCCACGGGACGACTCCCGAGCGACCCTGGCCGCCGCTCACCAGCTCGGCGTCGAGGTCAAGATGGTCACCGGCGACCAGGAGGCCATCGCTCGAGAGATCGCCCGGCAGCTCGACCTCGGCGACGCGATCCTACCGGCGGCGCGTCTCACCGACGCGCTCCACCACGAGAGCGCCGGCCTCGCGGATGCGATCGAAGCGGCGGACGGGTTCGCAGAGGTCTACCCCGAGCACAAGCACCATATCGTCGAGGTTCTCCAGCAGCGAGGTCATATCGTCGGCATGACCGGTGACGGCGTGAACGATGCGCCGGCGCTGAAGAAGGCCGACGCCGGGATCGCCGTCTCGGGCGCCACTGACGCCGCCCGCGCGGCCGCCGATATCGTACTCATGAGCCCCGGCCTATCGGTCATCGTCGACGCCCTTCGCGAGAGCCGCAGGATCTTTCAGCGCATGAACAGCTACGCGATCTACCGGATCGCAGAGACCCTGCGCGTCCTGCTGTTCATGACGCTGTCGATCCTGGTGTTCAACTTCTACCCGGTGACCGCGATCATGATCGTCCTGCTCGCACTTCTCAACGACGGGCCGATCCTCGCGATCGCCTTCGACCGAGCTCACGGCGCCGACCAGCCCCAACGCTGGAACATGCCGTTGGTGCTCGGTGTCTCGACCGTGCTCGGCGTGCTCGGCGTCGCGGCGTCTTTTGGTCTCTTCTACCTCGCCGAGCGGGTCTTCCACCTCGGTCCCGACGTCATCCAGAGCCTGATCTTCCTCAAGCTCGCGGTCGCCGGCCACCTCACGATCTTCCTCACCCGAACCCGCGGACCGTTCTGGTCGGACCGCCCGTCCCCGGCTCTCCTGTGGTCGGCCGTCGCCACCAAGGCCCTCGCCACCGTGGCGGCGGTGTACGGCCTGCTGATGGTGCCGATCGGCTGGACCTGGGCGCTCACCGTCTGGGGCTACTCACTCGCGTGGTTCATTGTGAACGACTTTGTCAAGCGGCTCGCCTACCGGATCTTCGATCCGAGCGAGAACGCCCTTCTGGGAACCGGGAGGGCGAGCACCGGAGGTACACATCATGCACGCGCGCTCTGATTCCAACGTCGAGTCGATCAGAAAGCACCTGTCCGAGCGAAGCATCGCCTGGGAGCGGGTCCAGGAGCAGCTCGCCTCCGCCCGAGAAGCCCATCGCCCAGGCGTCGACCTCGGTTCCCACATCGGCCCGTACATCACCATCTCACGCCAGCACGGCGCCGGCGGCGGAGAGCTCGCTCGCCTTCTCGCCGACTCCCTCGGCTGGTCGTCGGTCGATCGCCAAATCGTCGACCTCATCGCCGATCACCTCCACGTCGATCCTGCGATGATCGACCTGCTCGACGAGCGCGAGGCCAACTGGGTTCGTGACGTCCTCGGCGACTTCCTGCCCGGTCAGGTGATCAACCGTGACACGTATGTTCGACATCTGGCCCAGGTGACACGGATGCTCGCCATGCACGGCCGCATCGTTCTGCTCGGACGTGGCTCGAGGTTCTTCCTGCCCCGCCAGCAGGGGTTGGGCATCCGTCTGGTGGCGGATCTCGACGACCGCATCGCCCGCCTTCGGGCTCGGGACGGCATCGACGAGGCGGCGGCCCGCGAGGCGATTGACGAGACGGATCGCATCCGGGCGCACTTCCACCAGCGCTACTTCGGCCACGACGGCACCGCCGCCGAGCTCTATGACCTCGTGCTCAACACCTCGGCCATGCCGCTCGACAACGTGGCCGATCTCGTGATCGACGCCTGCCAGCTGCGCGGCCTCACACCCGGCCCCGAGCC
>CAZQYU010000291.1:4324-4654 GCA_964597585.1 uncultured Thermoanaerobaculia bacterium | reverse complement strand
TCTCAGGCTACCACGTCATCTGGGCGGGGGCCCCCCAGATGAAGAGTTCGAGAGGTAAGAGGAAAGACGTAAGACGCGAGAGGCGAGACGCGAGACGCAATGCCCCGCGTGGACACTGTCTCAGCGAACTGTGGCGTCTTGTGAGAGACTCGTGTCAGTCGATCTTCCGGGCGGCAGGCCGGGGATCGCTCAATGATGACGCAGCGGGAGTTTTGATGACACACGGTTCGCGATCACTTGGGGATCGGGCTGCACTCGGCGTGTTGTGCATGCTCGCCTTGCTCGTGGCATTGAGCGCTCTGAGTGCCGCCGTTGCCGGTGCCGCCGAGC
>CAZQYU010000291.1:0-4314 GCA_964597585.1 uncultured Thermoanaerobaculia bacterium | reverse complement strand
TCGCTGGACGGAGACACCCTCGCCTTCGGCAGCCCGTTCTACGGAGGCTATCTGCTCAGCCCGGGCTCGGTGGGCCTGCTGCGCCGCGGCGAGGACGGCTGGCACTTCCTCGCGCGTCTCTTCGTGCGTCAGCTGTCCGAGCAGATGCTCGGCTACTCCGTGGTGCTCAAGGGCCGGATGGTGATCGCCGGTGCATACTTGGCGCACAACGGTCGCGGCGGCGTGTGGATCTTCCGCGATGTCAGCGATGCGGGCGACTGGAGCCTGTCGATCCAGGTCGAGCTGCCGCTGGTCAATGTCGATTCCCGGTCCTCCATGGGGAGCCTTATTGCTCTCGACGGCCGCGCGCTTGCCATCGCGGGCTCCAAGGCCGTCCTTCTCCTGGTCGACACGAGCGTGGTCGGGGATTGGAGCGAGTGGACCGAGTCGGTCGTCGAACCCGAGGGAGGATGGGGCGACGTGGGCATCAGCGCGCTCGAGCTCTCGGGCCGGACGCTCGCCGTGGGGACTTCGGCCAGCAGTCTCATGGGCGAGAACTCGGGCGCAGTCCACCTGTTCCTGGACGCCAGCGTTGGTGCTGATTGGAGCCGGCTCGACGAGGTCGTCGTGACGCCTTCCGACGCCCGCCCGGACTTGCGGTTCGGTCGATCGGTCGTGCTGAAGGGTTCGCGGCTCGCGGTGAGTGCCTCGGGCCTCGACGAGGCCACCGGCAAGAGGGGAGCCTGCTACGTCTTCGACGATCAGAGCGCCGCACTCGACTGGTCAGATCTACGTGAGACGAGGCTTGCCCGCGCGGCTGACGAGGACCGACCGTCGCTCGGCGGACTGCTGGCCATGGACGGTCGGACCTTGGTCGTGGCGGGGACCGAGATCGCCGTTCTGGAGGATTCGAGCAACGCAGGGGACTGGTCGCAGTACTCCGAGACCGACATCGACCCCACCGACTGGTACCTCTGGTTCAATCACGTCTACCGGCTCTCGGCCGAGGTGGACGGCGGGACGTTGGCCTTCATCGACTCTGGAGACACCGGCGAGTTCGGCTGGGAAGGCCACGTGACGGTCCTCGAGAAGAAACCCGACTGGGAGGTCGTTACCGACCTGCACGGAGACGACATCGGCGACAGCGCGTCAATGCTGTTCGGGAGCAGCGTCGCGATCGACGGCGAGACGCTCATGGTCGGGAGACCGATCGACGACTTCCAGCGGGACGACGCGGGGTCCGTCGAGGTCTATCGACTCGAAGGATCCCGTTGGCGTTACCTGACCGACCTCCAGCAGTCGTATCCCACCACAGGCTCCCAGTTCGGATCCGACCTCGTGCTTCGCGGGCGCGAGGTCCTCGTGGCCGGTCACGGCAG
The DNA here is from genome assembly GCA_964597585.1 of uncultured Thermoanaerobaculia bacterium. GTDB lineage: Bacteria > Acidobacteriota > Thermoanaerobaculia > Thermoanaerobaculales > Sulfomarinibacteraceae > CAVSIS01. Next base: position 2,956 of record CAZQYU010000291.1, on the reverse strand, counting down.
CGTCTACCACGAAGGCTCTGGAGGGGCATTCATGGTTCAGGACACCAGTGAGGCGGGAGACTGGAGCGAGACTCGCCAGACACGGCTGGTGGCATGGGATGACAGCTTCCTGCAGACCGCCGGCCTCTCACTCGCTTTCGATGGCTCGTCCGTCTTCGTCGGACACGGCGACACCGTGTACGTCCTGCGCGACGCAAGTGGGGTAGGCGACTGGAGCGAGCTGAAGGAGCAGAAGGTCGTGGTCGAGGACTCGTCCCCGGGTTACGGGATGACAGCTTCCGGGCGGACTCTGGCGATCCGGGCCAAAGCGACCTCGGGCGCCGGCGGAGCGATCTGGATCGTGCAGGACGTCAGCTCCGCGGAAGACTGGAGTGAGGTTCGCCGGACCCGGCTCGCGACCAGTGACCAGAGCTCGACCTCGTGGCTCGGCGCGGCTCTTGAAATCCTCTCGCCCCGTCTCGTCGTCGCAGGCGACCCGATCGACGGCAGCAATCGGGGAGCGCTCTACCTGCTGCGGGACACCAGCATCGACAACGACTGGTCCAGCGTGTCCGAGATGCGAGTGACATGGCCCGGTGAGGGGGCGTCACACGGCTTCGGCCAGGCTCTGTCGTCCTCAGGGCGGTGGCTGGTGGTCGGCTCCGAAGACGACGATGAGGCGGCTCGGGGTGCCGGCGCCGCCTGGCTCTTCCACGACACGAGCTCTGCCGGGGACTGGAGCGAATGGACGTCCGCGAAGCTCGTCTCGCCCGAGCCGTGGAAGGGAGATGAGTACGGGGCGGCGGTTGCGGTGGGCGACGGCTGGGTCGCCGTGGGCGCACCCGAGGACGACACGGCGGGAGTCGACAACGGGGCCGTCTACATGTACCGGACCGACACGCTCGGCGTCGCCGACCTTGCCGTGAGCATCGAGGAGAGCGCGGATCCCGTGATCGTCGGTGAAACCCTCACCTATACGGCGGTCGTCCTCAACCGCGGAGTCTCCGAGGCGACCGACCTTGAAGTCGTCTGGGACCTGGCGGGAGACGCCCCGATCGTCGCTGCGAGCGGCACCGGCTGGAGCTGTGGCCAGGTCGCCGCCACCGTGACGTGCAGGCGAGCCTCGCTTGCCGCGGGGATGTCCTCTGCTGTCGCCGTCACCGTCGCGCCGACCCACGCCGGAGAGGTTGCGAGCTCAGTGCGGGTGAGCGCAGAGGAGGCCGACCTCGGTCAGGCGGACAACAGCGCCGAGGTTGCGACCACCGTCTACGAGCCGTTGTCCGCGACCCAGGCCGACGCCCTCGAGAGCCTCTTTCGCGCCACCGGCGGCGCCGAGTGGACCGACGCCAGCGGTTGGGGCGGCGCGGGTCACCCTTGCACGTGGAAGGGAGTCAGCTGCTCCGCCGACGGCCGCGAGGTCACCGAGATCTCGCTGCCGGAGTCCAACCTCACCGGTCCGCTGCCGGCAGACATCGGCCGTTTAACGAGCCTCAAGAAGTTGATTCTCTCGCGCAATCGTCTGCAGGGCGCGATTCCAGCCGAGATCGGAGACTGCACTGCTCTCGAGGAGCTACGGCTGGACGGCAACAACCTCCGGGGCGAGATCCCTGCGGCGATCACACGGTTGCAGGCGCTCAAGCCGGGCGGCTTGAGCCTGTCGTGGAACGCGCTCTGGACCAGCAATGTCAATGTGCATAATTTCCTCTCCTCGACGGCGGGGAACTCGCTCAACGAGCAGGCACGACCGGTCGAACTCTCGCTGACGTCGGGCGACGCGGTGGGCCCGCGTCTGGTCGCGGTGCGGACCACAACCGGCTATGGCTCAGGGATTCTGGCGCGGTTCGAGCTCTTCGAGCGGACGCACGAGGGCGCCAAGCTGAAGCCGCTCCGGCTGTCAGGTGGCGTCGGGACCCTGAGCAACCGGTTCGAGGTCGTCGGCCCCTTCGAGCCGGGTGCGACCTTCCGGCTGGTGGCGCGCGCAATCTTCTACCCGCACGCGAAGAACCCCTACAACGCGGTGGTGAGCGATCTGGGATCCGAGCTCGAAGTAACCACGCCCGCGTCCACCGAGCGATGGGTGGCCACCGGCGGGACCGACGCCGGAGCCTGCGACGCCGCGGAAGCGCCGTGCGAGACTGTTCAGTACGCTGTCGACCAGGCGGGAGTCGGCGACACCATTCATCTCGCCGCCGGTGTCTACAAGGAAAGCGTCAACGTCACCACCTCGATCAGCCTGCTCGGGGAAGGCGCCCGGTTCACGCTGATCGACGCGGACGGCGCCGACTCGGCCATCCGCGTTGGTGCGGTGGGCCAACCGGTGATGATCTCGGGCCTCGCGCTGACTGGAGCCAAGGTTGCCGGTCTGACGGCGAGCACGGAGGTCGTGGCCGTGGATGTCGAGGCTCGGGACAACGGCGGCGCCGGGGTCCAGAGCACGGCTCGTCTGACCCTCGACGGTGTGACCGTGTCCGGAAACAGAGATGGAGGCGTCGTCGTCACCTCGCGATCGGCGCTGCTGACCAACGTAACGATCTCCGGTAACCTGGCAACGACCAATGGCCGTGGTCCGGGGTTCTTCGTCAGCAACACCTGGGGCGAGAGCAGCCGTTCGTCTTTGCTCGGGTGCGCCGTTGTGTCCAACTCGGGAGCGGAGCACGGGGGTGTGGCGATCGACGCGGGCTCGGCCCTGCCGATCGTGAGGGACTCCGTCGTTGCACTCAACGCTCCGGTGGACTGCGGCGACGACGACGTGACCAGCTTGGGCGTCAACGCCGACAGCGACGGATCCTGCGGCCTCGATCCCCTGAAAGGAGATCTCATCGGGATCGACCCGGGGCTGCGCGAGCTCGCCGACAACGGCGGCCCGACCCACACGCACGCCTTCGCCGAGGACAGCCCGCTGCGGGATGCCGCTGGCGTCTTCGACCTGCCGTGGAGAGATCAACGCGGCGTGCGGCGGCCACAGGGCGCCGGCGGC
>CAZQYU010000290.1:0-4708 GCA_964597585.1 uncultured Thermoanaerobaculia bacterium | reverse complement strand
TCTTCGACCCCGGAGCCGCGCTGCTGTACCAGGTCTACCACGACACCTTCGTGGTCGACCTCGACGGTGACGGCGCGGCGGAGACCGACCTCACCTTCATCGCAGGGCCCGGCTCGCCGGGAGCGACCCGCTGGCTGCGCTACCGCTACGCCGTCGGAGGCCGTCAGCCGGGCGTCAGGCTCGGGCCGCGCCGCCTGCCCTGACCTCGAGCGCGGCGGGACGTGGTGAGGAACGCCAGCTACACCCGCCCGTGGAGGACTACGTCATAGACGCCGTAGACGCCCAGCGGCGTCGGCGGGTTGGCCAGCTTGCGGCCGGGGAACGCGATCATGGGAAATCCCGATCCCTGTCCGGCGGTTGCGTAGCGTAGGACACGGCGATACCAGGCCGCACCATTCACACGGGAGGCGCGATGAAGCTCCACGACTCGACCTACTCCGGACACTGCCATCGGGTCCGGCTGATGTGCGGCCTGCTCGGGCTCGACCTCGAGCTCGCCCCGGTGGACACGAAGGCGATGGCGCACAAGTCACCCGGATATCTCAAGCTCAACCCCTTCGGCCAGGTGCCGGTGCTCGAGGACGGCGACGTCGTGCTGCGCGACTCCAACGCGATCATCCTCTATCTCGGCGAACGCTACGACACGAGGCACGCCTTCCTTCCCGCGGACCCGGTCGCACGGGCCCACGTCTACGAGTGGCTGGCGACGGCCGCGGGACCCCTGTACCTCGGTCCCGCCCGCGCCCGCGCGATCACGGCCTGGGGGAGACCCGGCGACCTCGCCGAGGCCCACCGCCAGGCGGAGATCCTGTTCACCGTGATGAACGGGCACCTCGCCTCTCGGAGCTGGCTGGTCGGCGACGGCCCGACCCTGGCCGACGTCGCCTGCTACACCTACACCGCGGTCGCCGACGAGGGTGGGGCCGACGTCACGAAGTACCCCCACGTCAGCGCATGGCTCAGCCGGGTGGAGGCTCTCAAAGGCTTCGTCCCCATGCCGCATCTGCCGAAGGGCTGACACTCTCGGCCCGAACCCCGGGGCTCTCAAGATATCGACCCCTCTTCGGCTGGCCGCCTCCTGGAGCGAGCTGTCTCAACGGCAGGCTGCTGGTGAAGCGAGCTCACGGTCGCCACGCTCACGCCCCGGCTCGTGCTGAGACATGTCAAAGCTGACAACCGCTTCCGCAGCAAACGCTGTAGACTTGACCAAGGCCTGCAGGGTGGAGGATATGAGCGCCGCATGACCGCCGATCTCAGAACGTGGCTCGTCGATGGGGAGGGTTGGCTGATGCGGTCGATCCTCGCATACGCCCAGCGGCAGGGCTACACCGAGTACACCTCGACGCTCGAGGAGGCCTGGCGGATCTCGATCCAGGGGCTGTCCGAGACCCTGGTCAACGCGTTCGACCTCGACCCGGAGGTCACCGAGTTCTCGGCGGACGAGAGCTTCGCGGACGACCCGGTGAGCGCCTTCGCGGTGCTCGAGGCTGCCCGTCACCGAGAGCGTGGCATCAGCCTGCCGATGTTCCTCGGGCTGTTCAAGTACTACCGCCAGTCCTATCTCGACCGTGTGGCAGACGCCAAGCTCGGCCTCGCGGAGACAGAGTCGGCGCTGTTCTTCGTCACCCGGATCTTCGATCGGATGGAGATCGCGTTCTGCAGCGCGTGGGCACAGCTCGGAGGCGGCGACAACCTGCGCGCACTGCAGGACGCCAACCGCAGGATGACCAACGAGAAGAACCGGTTCCTGACCGTCGCGGAGAGCCTCGGCAGCCCGGTGCTGCTGTTCGACGACGAAGGACGAATCCTGTACGCCAACCAGGCCGCAGCGCCGCTGCTGGGCATCGCGGACCGGCCCGGGAGCTTCTACTACAGTGCGGGCACGCTCCAGGTCCCGGTTCCTCGCTGGCTCGACGAGTTGGTGACGCGGGCCAACGCATCGCGTTCGCTGGTGCACCGGGAGCGCACGGTCACCGGCGCGAACGGCGAGACCGTCCTCCAGGTCCGGCTGCACCCGATGCTGGATGTGAGCGGCAAGTTCGAGGGCACGGTGGCGGTCATCCACGACGTCACAGAGCTTCGGCTCGCCGAGCGCGCCCTGGCGGTGCGGGCGAACGAGCTCGAGGAGCTCTCTTCCACCGACAGCTTGACCGGCCTCGCCAATCGGCGCGGTCTCGCCGCCATCGCCGACGGCCAGCTCGCGATCGCTCGCCGGACCGGCCGGCCGCTGACCCTCATGTACGCCGACCTCAACGATCTCAAACAAATCAACGACCGGCACGGTCACGCCGCCGGCGACGCCGCGCTGGTCGCGTTTGCGACCGCGCTGAGGCGCACCTTCCGGACCGCCGACATCGTCGCCCGCATCGGTGGCGACGAGTTCGTCGTGGTGATGCCGGACCAGGGGCCGCCCGAGGAGAGCTCGCTCACCGAACGGATCGAGCAGTCCTTGTCCTGTGAGCTCGCCCGGCTCGACGACACGATGCGCGTATCGTTCAGCCTGGGGTGGGCGTCGTTCGACGCCGACCGCCACCCGTCGCTGCACATGCTCATCGCGGACGCCGATGCCGCGATGTACGCCCGCAAACGCGAACACCAAGGACTCGGTGAGCCCAGCCCAGCCCTCGAGGGGACCCGACACCGCCCCGACTGAGACCGCAAGCGCTCACGGCGCGAGTCGGAATCGCCCTGCAGTCTGAATTGAGGTCGCTTCGCAGTCGTGTTAGTCTCGAGTTGTCCGAAGATCTCAAGCGACTGGAACATCGCTCATGATTGCTGCACGCTGCGTGACCACTCTTCTGCTCGCAGCCGGGCTCGTCGCGGCGCTCGCGAGCCCCGCGGACGCCCAGCGCCCAGTTCCCACGAACGTGTGCGGCGACCCGGTCTTCGACCTCGACGGCACGCCTGTCAGCTACAGCCGCGAGAGGCTCGAGGCCTGTCCTCAGACCGAGGCGGTCGGTGCCGGCTCGGCGGCAGAGGTCGTGCGGGCCTCGTCGGGCTTCGACAAAGTGGTGTGGAGCTTCCCGGCAACCGGCAACCAGATCGGGGCTTCGGGCATCGTCGTGGCCGCGCCGGATGGGCAACCCGAGATCATCGTAGGAGCGGGTTTCCCGATATTCGGCGGCGACTGCTACTGGTATGTGCTGCGGATGAAGTCTGACCAGACCGGGTACGAACCGGCCTTCACGAGTGAGGTCTACCCCGCGGTGATCCGGAGGATCGCCGTCAGCGACGTGGTAGGAGACGACGCTCAGGAGATCGTGGTTGCGCTGGGCGACGGCACGGTCTACCTCTACGACCTGCGCGGGAACGATCGGGTCGGGTACGTTGCCACCGGCATTGACCATCTCCAGAGCATGCGGCTCAGCGATCTCGACGGCGACGGCAAGGCCGAGCTGGTGGTCACGGATCGTGACGATCTCTTCGTGCTGCGCGGCGACGGTTACCTCCTGTCCTGGCTACCGGGCGCCGGCGGCAGCGACTTGGTGGTCGGCCAGATGGACGACGACCCGTCGCTCGAAATTGCGGTGACCTCCGGGATGGTGATCGACATCGACAGCTGGGCGGTGCAGTGGACCTGGCCGGACCAGTTCGGCCAACAGGTCGAGGTCGCCGACATCGACGGCGACGGACTCGACGAGCTGATCGCCGCCGAGTACTTCGCGTTCGTGTGGAGCTACGACGTCGACCGCGGGCTGCCCAAATGGTCGATACCGATCTACAAGAACTACAGCATCGACGCGATCTGGGTCGGTGACATCGACGGCGACGCACAGCCCGATCTCTTGGTCGGTCAGGACCAAGAGGCCAAGATCCTCGCATTCGACACGTTGACCCAGGCACCGAAGTGGGAGATGTTCAACCCGGGAAGCGGGGTGAGCCGATTCGCTGTCGGCGATCCTGACAACAACGGCGAGCTCGATTTGCTCTGGGGCGCGGGGGCGGACTCGACAGCACCCGACCGTCTGTTCGTGGCGAACATCTCCACCCTCACCATCGAGTGGCAGCACGTCGAGCTCGACCCGCCGTTCGTCGGCCCCTCGTTCGGAGACGTCGACGGAGACGGCGTGCCAGAGCTTGTCGTGGCCACCGCCGAGTCGGAGTCGGCCTACGAGTCGGGCCGCATCCTCGTGTTCGACGGGCAGACGCTCCGACTTCGCGCGATGCACCAGCCAGTCGACGACTGGGGGCAGGGGGCGGAGATCCATCACCTGATCCTCCGCAATGTCGACGACGATCCAGCCCTCGAGATCGTCGTCGCGACCGGCCACTACAAGCAGGGGCTCGTGGCGATCTACGACTTTCACGGTTCCAGCGGGAGCTTCACCTCCGCCTGGACAAACGCGACCTTGCCGCAAGAAGCGCCTTTCCACTCGGTCGAAGTCGCTGACGTCGACCTCGACGGTGCCCTCGAGGTCGTGGCGGGGGGTGGCCGGGCCGACAGCGGCGCAGACGGCGTGTTCCTCTACGTCTATGACCTTGCGACCGGCGAAGAGGACTGGCACTCGTTCCAGCTCGGCGACTACTGGTCAAAGGTGACTGAGGTCGCAGTCCTCGCGGACGGCGGAGGGCACCCCAACATCCTCGCCATGGTCGACTCCGGATCGATCTACGTCTTCGACGGCGTCACCAGGGAGCCGCTCCAGATCCTGGTCGGCAGCTTCACGTCTCTCGAGCTCGGTCGCGGGACGCCCCGCAGCTTCCTCGC
>CAZQYU010000289.1:0-4716 GCA_964597585.1 uncultured Thermoanaerobaculia bacterium | reverse complement strand
GTCACGGCGAGGATCCCGTCCGGGGTCCAGGCCACGGCCTCGGGCTGCTCGAGCTGCTCGGGCACGCCTCGTTCGAGTCGGCTCCCGTCCGGGCCGAACAGCACCACCGATGACGTACCCACGTCGGCCACCGCGAGGGTGCCGTCCGCGGCCACTGCGAGCCCGCGCGGCTCGGTCAGCCAGCCTTCGCCGAGCACGCGGGCGGACGTCGCGCCGAGGTCGTGGGCGAGCGGCTCCGGAACCGGGGCCTCGTGCGGCGCGGCCCGCTCGTTCCCGGCCCGACGCAGAACCACCATCTCGGTCGCCCCGATCGGGCTCCACGGTCGCCGCGTCACGAGGTAGTGCAGAACGTCGCCGAGGCTCGGATGGCTGCCCTCGAGCAGCCACCAGGCCCGCAGCGGCACCCGCTCGGCGGTGTAGCCAGGGCCGAGGATGCGGCGCGCCTCGGCCTCCTGGTCGGGATTGACGAGCACCAGGGGCGGCCGCATGCCGGGCTTGGGCATCGACCACCACACCGGGAGCGGCGAGCGCCAGTACCAGCTCAGCGGCCAGCCCGCCTCGCCGGCGACCGCCGCCGCGGGGTCGGCGCCAGCGGCCGCCGACGCCCGTCCTTCCGCAACCACTCCTTTGACCTCCGGACAGGTCTGCACGTAGACCAGGGTCTCGACCCGTGCGAGGTTGGGCGAGATCTCGTCGGTCAGGAAGCTGGCCGAGAGGGAGACGGCGACGGTTGCCGCCAACCCCGCCGCGGCGAGGGAGCGGCTCCACCAGCGCCCGCGGGGGCCGAAGGTGCGCCCGAGCTGGAGGCCGGCCAGGGGCAGGAAGGCCCACACCTGGTGGACCCCGAGCCACGGCACCTTCTCACCGAGATAGGCGTACATGCCGACGCTCGCGAGACCGAAGAGGAGCAGTGCGGCCTCGAAGCGGCCGAGCCGCGCACGCCGCCGCAGCGCCCAGGCGAGCGCCGCGAGGATGGGGAGGAACTCGTACTGGGCGAGCCGTGGCAGGTGGTACCACCACGGGCCGGCGACCCGTTGCGCGTGGTGCTGCTGCCACCAGTAGCTCACCGCCCGGCCGGGGAAGAACCAGTCCTCGGGATGGTGGAAGCCGACCGTGTACAGCAGCGTGACGGTGGTCACCGCGACCGCGGCCGCGGTGAGGATCCCCCAGCGCTCGCGGAACGCCCAGGACGCCGCCGCAGGAAGCGCCCGCCGCAACCCGGACCCCGCGGCCAGGGCCGCCGCCACGGCCGCCACCAGGACCGCGGTGACGTAGGCGTTCTCCTTGGTGGCAAAGGCGAGCCCCGCCCACAGCCCGAACCAGGCCCAGGCGGAGCGCCGCCCGCGATACGCCCGCCACCCGGCGACGGCAGCCGCCGAGGCGAGCACGAGCTCGAGCACGTCCATGCGCAGGAAGCGCCCGTAGTACAGGGTGATCGGAGAAAGGGTGGCGAGCAAGCCGGTCCACCACGCGGCACGCTCGCCCAGGGGACGGCGCAGCGCCCAGGCGACCCAGATCAGCGCGATTCCGGCCAGCGCGATCGGCAGGCGCGCGGTGAGGTCGCTGTCGCCGGCGATGCGAAAGATGGCCGCCGTGAGCATGTACAGGAGCGGTCCGTGGTAGGTGGGATCGTAGTGGTAGAGACCGCTCTCGGCGAGGTCCCAGGCACCCTTGGCGTGGATCGCCTCGTCGTGGTGGAACGAGCGCTGCCCGAGCACGGCGAGGTGGAGGGCCGCCGAGAGCAGGAGGAGGAGAATCCAGGGCAGGCGGCGCGTCATCGGGTCACGCTCCCGTGCGGCGGGTGCGGCACCGGGGGATCAGTAACGAACCTGGTGCCACTGCTCGAAGGTGTCGTCGATGATCACGATGTCGGCGTCGGGGTCGTCGATTTGGCCACGCAGGGGACCCTGGTCGCGGACGCCGTCCCGGCCGAGTGAGCGGATCTCGAGCAGGTCGTCCTTCATCGAGACCTCGAACGGCCGTCCCCAGCCATCCTTCAACTGGTCGGCGGCAATACCTCTCGTGCTCAGCACCTTGGCCAGATCGGCGAGGCTCGCAACCTGGGGCACGACCCTGGTGTCGGCGGTCTCGTCGTCGAATGCGTTGGCCGCGGCGAGCAGCCTGCGCTGGGTGACGCTCTCGGCCGTGAGGTCGTCCGCCGATGCGGCCGCCCGCGGACCGGCGTCGGGTGGGACTGCGGTCGGTTGCGGCGCCGCCTTCTCCTGCCGACAGCCGGAGACACCGAGAAAGACGAGCACGAGGAGTGTGAGAGTCCCTGCGAATCGTGGCGCCATTTCGAACCTCCCGGCGTCATCTGGGGCCCCAACGATAGCACGCTGGAATCGACCAGCCGCCCGACTGCGGGTCAGCCGAGGCGATGGAACGAGACCGTCTCGAGGGTTTCGATGACATCTGCCAGCCAGGCGTCACGGCCTCGTGCGGATTCCCCCGCGAGCTCGGCGTTGTCCTCGCCGAGCGCCCAAGCTCCGTCCTCCCGCCGCACCACGACCGGCACCGGGTCAAGCTCACCCACCGTCGCCAGGGGATCGACCCGGGGCCCGGCCGAGTCGATGACCACAGCCTCCGGGCGCCAGTCGCTCCCGAGCCTCGTGGCCTCCTCCGGCGAGCGCGCGTGGCGTGCGTCGGCGCCGGCCACCACGAGAGCCTCGACCACCGCGGCAGCTCGTGACGGGTCGCGCTCGATCACCAGCACACGGCGACCGTCGAGGGTCGGCGTCCGCTCGACCGCTGCCACCGGACCGGATCGCGCGAGCGGCAGCATGACACGTACGCGAGTCCCGCTTCCGGGCTGCGAGTCGACCGTGATCCGTCCACCGTGCTCCGTCACCACGGCGTAGACCACGGCAAGACCGAGTCCGGCCCCCCGCCCAGTGGGACGCTGGGTGAAGAAGGGCTCGAACAGGCGCTCGCGGACCTCCGGCGAGATGCCGACGCCGTGGTCGGCCACCTCGAGCTCGGCCTCGTCGCCCCAGGCGCCGAGCGAGACCTCGATCCCGCCGTGTCCGCCTGCGACCGCGTCGCGCGCGTTCAGTACCAGATTGAGGAGCATCCGTCGCAGCGCGACCGGGTTGCCCTCCACACGGACCGGCCCGGGCGGGGTCGTGACCGCGAACGGACACGCCGACGGCAGCAGGTGGCGCAGCAGGTCCGCCTGCTGACGGACGAGATCGGCGAGGTCGAGCGAACGCAAGGGGGTGGTCTCGCGGCGGGCGAAGAGGAGCAGCTCGCCGACCACCTCCGAGCCCTGCTCGGCCAGGTCCCGGATCGCGGCAGCGGCGCCCACCACCGACTTCGGGTCGCGCTCGATGAGGCGGAGGTTGAGCTGGATTCCGGCAAGCAGGTTGTTGAAATCGTGTGCGATGCCACTGGCGAGGGTCCCGACGGCGCGCATCTTCTCGGCCTCTCGCAGACGCGTCGCCGCCGAGGCGGCTTCGGTGCGGTCACGAACGACGAGGATACCGTGGTCCAGTCCGCGAGGCAGCGTCAGCGTACAGGCGAAGATCCTGCCGTCGTCGGACACCTCCCACTCGCCGGCGTCGCCGCGCTGGAGGCGCGCGGCCGCCTGCTCGACCACGGCTCCCGAGAAAGGTGCGAAGGCGTGGTTGGCGAGGCCCACCGCGCCGTCCGGCCCGAGCAGCGCGACACCGTCGGTCATGGCGTCGAAGGTCCGCCGCCACAGCTCACCCATCCGGCGCACCCGGTCGGTCTGGTCGTGGACCGCGAGCAGCCACGCCGGCTCGGTCCCGGAGGCCAGGCAACGTGTCCGCAGCTCGACCTCGGCGGGCTCGCCGTCGGGCAGGAGCCAGCGGCCCTCGAAGCTCGCCGCCTCGCCCTCCGCCAGCTCCGCCAGTCGGCGCCGAACGGCCTCGGGTGAGGGCTCGTCGAGCCGGTCCATCCACTTGCTCCCAGAGGGGTTGTCACCAATCAGAGCGGCCGCCGCCGGGTTGGCGCCGGTGACCGCGAGGTCGGCCCCGAGCTCCAGGATCGGGGTCGGCGAGCTCTCGAAGAGGTCCCGAAAGCGGCGCTCGCTCGCCCTCAGGGACCTGCGCTGGGCGGCGAGGCGATCGCCCATTTCCGACAACGCCCGGGCGAGCTCGACGGTCTCCGAGCTGCCGCCGATCTCCTCCGGGCGCGGCCATGGGTGCTCCGGGCCGATCTCACGGGCGTGATCGGCAAGCCGACGCAGCGGCCGCACGACCGCGGCCACCGCGGCCAGGCCGACCACCAGCGCGGCGGCCAGCGCGAGCCCCATCCCCGCGACGAGCCTCACCGCCGCAGCGGCCAGGTGGCGGCGGATGCGTGTGGTGTCCATCCTCAGCACGACCTGCAGCTTGGCGCCGTTGACCACGGTCACGTTCTCGCGCACCGTCAGTCCGCTGCGGTCCAGCGCCTCGACCTCCTCGGGCGCCGGTCCCAGCCGCCACAGCAACGCGCCGCCTTCCCGACGCACCTCCACAGAGCGCACGTCGCCGAGCACCGCCTCGGGCAGCTCCGCCGGAACTCTCCCCTCGGCCACCGCGACCGCCATCGTCCGTGCCAGGACCCGGGCGTGGGTCTCGAGCTCGGCGACAAGCACGCGGTCGAGGTGGTCGAGCACCAGCCCGCTCACCAGGACCAGGGTCAACACGACCACACCGACCAGCCAGAACAGGAAGACGCGGCCGAGGGGCAGGCGGGAGAGGAAGGGAAGCCGGT
>CAZQYU010000288.1:0-4724 GCA_964597585.1 uncultured Thermoanaerobaculia bacterium | reverse complement strand
TCGCGCACTGCGCCTCGCCGATGAAGATGTTCGAGTACCTTGCAGCGGGCCTGCCAATCGTGGCCAGCGACCTGCCGGCGCTCGCCGAGGTCCTCGTCCATGGTGAGACGGCGCTCCTGACGCCGCCCGCTGACGTCGAGGCGCTGGCCTTTGCGCTGCGCCGTCTGCGGGACGAGCAGGAGCTGCGGACGTCGCTGGCGGGCGCCGCTCGCCGTGCGGCGCTCGGCTTCACTTGGTCGGCCCGAGCCGAGAGCATCCTCGACGCGATGGGTCGCCTGTGACCCTGACCCTGGTGATCGCGCGTTCCAACCCGCAACTGACCCACGGGCAGGTCAGCTCGCCGCCGCCGGGTCGGCCGGAGTCGGTCGCAGCAGGTGGAACGCTGCGGCCAGCGCCAGGGCCGTGAAGATCCACACGCGCAGCGCGTGGAACCATGCCGCTCCGCTCGCGCCGTGATGGTTCACCAACCAGAATCCGACCGGTGTCGCGACCGCGAGGGCCGCGACCTGGCACGCGATCGACCGGCCCACGCGGTCGAGCGTGCGGAAGGCGGCCCCCATCCCGACGCCGGCGCCGAGAGCGAGGGACTGCAGCGCCAGTGCAGGGATCAGGACCAAGGCCGGCGTGTAGGCCGTACCGAGGATCCTCACCAGGATGAACGGCGAAAGCAGTGCGGTGACGATGGTGACCGCGACCCACCCCAACGCCGCGAACCGGGTCGCGCGCACGAAGGTGCTTCTGAGGTCTTCGATGCCGGCCGCCGCCCGCGCCGGCAGCACAGCGTCGAGGTTGCGGGCGAGACCCGTGAGCAGCGGTCCGGGGAGCCCCATCACGCGCATCGCGGCGGCGAGGTAGCCGACTGCCGCAGCATCAACGGTGCCGAGCAGCAGTACCGGTAGCTGCCCGGCGAGATTGCCGAGGTTCTTGTCGACGGCGATGCGGAAGCCCGAGGCCAGCGCCGGTCCAGACCTCCGACGGGCCGAGCGGCGCAGCAGCACGACCCAGCCCGGCAGTCGTGGGTCGCCGCCGGTGAGGCGGGCGTAGGCGACGATGGCGGCGCCGCAGGCGGCGACGGCGACGCCCACCTGCGCGGCGACCAGCGCGCCTGCCGAGCTGCGGATCGACAACGCGGCTACGGTCGCGATCAACCAGGCTCCCGCCCTGATGGTCTCGGCGACGACCGTGGCCGTCATGCGACGCCCGGCCTGGAGCGCGACGATCAGCAGGTTGAAGGGGATGTCGACAATGAGGCAGAGGCCCAACCATCCGGCATAGTCCCCGACCTCGACCTGGTGGAACGCCGGCGCCGCGACGAGCGGCGCCAGCCACCACAGGGCCGCACACAGCACCACAGCTGCGGCGACCGATAGCCGTACGAAGTCGGCCAGCGGCCCCCCCGCATCGCCGCCGCGCTCGTCGCCGAGGGCCCGGGCGGCGCCGACCAGGGCGACACGGTTGGCCGCCGTCACATCGGCCAGCAAGGCGGTGGTGACGATCGACTGGGCGAGGGCGTACAGACCGAAGCCCGAGGGGCCGACCCAGCGCAGCGCGAGCAGGCTGCGCGCGGCATGGAGGGCCAGCACGAGCACCTGGCCCGCCTGCAGCCGCAGGGTATCCCGGAGCAGCGGCCGAGCGAGCAGGCGGCGGATCCGGTCCGCGAGGAGGCTCATGGCGCGCCGCCTCGCGAGCCCTCTACGGGCGCGCTTCCTTCGAGTCGTCCGGCCAGCTCCCAGTACCGTGCGGCGAGCCCCGACGCGAGACGGGCCCAGGAGAGATCGGCGGCTCGAGCGCGGGCGGTGCGTCCGAGACGCTCGCCGAGCTCGGGGGCGCGCAGCAGGCGGTCGATGGCATCGGCCGCCGCGGCCGCGTCGTTCTGCGGCACCAGGAGCCCGGTCTCGCCGTCCACGACGGCATCGACTGCACCGCTGCCGAGCGTGCCGACGGCGGGCAATCCGGCGGCCGCAGCCTCCAGGTAGACGAGGCCGAGGCCTTCGAACGACCCCCGGTCCGTGACCGGCAGCAGGACGAACATGGTGGCTCGACGGTAGCAGGCGACGAGCTCTTCGTCGGTCAGGTCGCTCAGCCAGTGGACCCGGCCGCCGATCCCGAGCCCCTCGGCGTGGCGCTTGAGCTCGGTCGCGAAGGGGTTGGCCGGGCTCTCGCGGCCCACCACCACCCAGCGCAGGTCGCTGTGCGTCGCCGCCACCCGGGCGAACGCCTCGAGCGCAACGTGATGGCCCTTGCGCGGCTTGAGCGCCCCGACGCTCAGCACCACTGGTCCCGTGCTGTTCCAGCCGGGCGGCGGCGCGCCGAGCCGCCCGGCGAACAGCTTCGGATCGACGCCTCCGGACAGCACTTCGCTGCTCCGGGGCGACGCCAGGGAGAGCACGGCGTCGCGGGTGACCCGGCTCTGACACACCAGCAGGTCGGTGCGGGCGAGGGCGCGCCGGAAGACGCGCCGCACCACCGTTCGCCGCAATGGGTGTACCGCCCACGAGCCGTGCGCCGTCTGCACCAGCGGCATCCCTCTCGGCGTGGCGAGGGCGACGAGCGGGAGCCAGGGCTCGACCAGGCCGTGGACCAGATCGCAGCGGCTCGCGATCCGGCGCAGCGCGAGAGTGTAGGCCAGGCTGCGAGGCAGCTCACAGTGGCCGGCCAGGACCGGCGGCAGGAGGTCGTGCCTTTCGACGGCGAAGGGGAGGTCCCCGCCTCCGTGACGCACGGTCACAAGGACCGGCTCGATACCAGCGGCCGATGCGACGGCGAGCAGCTCGCGGGAGTAGCGGCCCCAGCCGTCGGTCGGCTGCACGGTGGAGGTGACGTAGCAGACCCGCATCAGGCGCTGCCCTCGGGGCTCCGCGCCGACGCCGGACTGGTCGCCACGGTTGGGGATCGGAAGAGGAGCGCAACGGCGATCCACAGCCCCGGTTCGATGGGCAGGAGATAGCGCGGCAAAGCGGTGAGGACGACGTGCACCGAGGGGAAGTAGAGAATCACCGCCCACAGCGGGAGCAGCTCGCGCCAACGGCGGCGCCAGCGCAGCAGGCCGGCAAGGCCGCCGAGCAGCGCACACCAGTGCGCGGCGTAGAGCGCGAGCTTGAGTACGACCGGAGGCGCGCTCAGCAGCGACAGCAGCGCCTCCGGCGTCCGGTCGCGCCGCCACCAGCGGGCGACTGCCTGCTTCGTCGAGGGTCCTGGGACATCCGACGCGAAGTGCGGCTGGGCGAGCGCCGCCCCGAGGTTGCGCGCCCTGAGCAGCAGCCACCGGATCGGCGCCTCTCGGATCGTGTTGAGCGTCTCGCCGAGGTAGTCGTCGGGACCGGCGGCGAAATGGTCCCGTTGCACGTCCGTGGCGTCGCGACCATGCCAGCGCCCGTCGCCGACGGCGCCGAGCCAGACGTTGGCCGCGAGGCCGGAGGGCAGCCACGAACCCGTGTGATGATGCAGAGACAGGCTCCACGGAGCCAGCATCGCCGCAAACACGAGCAGAAACGCCAGGGCGCGCCGTCGTCGCTCCGGTCTGTCGGCGGTGAGCCAGTACCCGGCCGCGAGCGCCACGGGCAGGCCCATGACGACCGGCCTGACCAGGGCGGCGAGCCCGAGCACGCAACCGGCGGCAATCAGCTTCCCCGACCCCTCGCGTCGGGCGGTCGAGAACAGCAGCAGGCCGAGGTAGAGCAGACAGAGGAACAGCGACTCGGTCAGGACGCGGAACGGCTCGAGCACGAAGGCGGGCCCGAGCGCGAGGCCGGCACAGGTGACCAGAGCGCCGCGTCCGCTGTCACTCCAACGACGAGCCAAGACCACAGCGGAGGCGACCATTCCGAGACTCAGAGCCACCTGGACGATCCGCACGACCGTCAGCAGGGCGACCGGGATCGCCTCCGGCGACGCGGGCGGAGCGGATTTCGGGAACCACGCCCACGCCGCTGCAATCAGCCAGGTGAATGCCGGCGCCACCGAGCTGAACAGGGGCGATATCCCGCGAGCCAGCCGCCATCCCTGGTCGACGTAGAACGGCGTGTCGCTGCCGGCCACCCACAGGTGCGGATCGAGCGCGAGTACGATCGCGAGCCGGGCCGCAGCCCCGGCGCCGAGAATCGCCCAAGCGATGCGGCTGATCCCCCGGCCCGAGCTCACGGCCGGGACCTCCCGGGACCGGCCGCGATCAGCTCGGCGTAGAGCGCCTCGTACCGCTCGATGACGCTCGGCCACCGGTAGCGCTCCTCGACCAACTGCCGCGCGGAGCGGGCGAGCTCACCAGCTAGCCGCTCGTCGGTCAGGACCCGGACCGCGGCCTGGGCCAGCGCTTCCGGGGTGCTCGCGAGCAGCGCATGCTCGCAGTCGACAAGGTCGATCCCGTCGCAGCTCACCGGCGTCGCGACCACCGGCGTCCCCGCCGCCATCGCCTCCAGGACCTTGTTCTTCATCCCAGCGCCCATAGTGATCGGCGAGACGAAGGCGCGCGCCCGGCCGAGCCACGGGAGCACGTCGGGCACGGTCCCGGTGACCTCGACCCCGTCTCCGTGCAGGCGGCGCAGCGACGGCGGCGGGTCGGCCCCCACCAGCGCCAACGTCGCGCCCGGCACGCGCTCGCGCACCCTTGGCAGGATCTCCGCGACCAGACGGCGCGCCGCGTCGAGGTTGGGGCGGTAGGCGAAGTTGCCCACGAACACCAGCGCCGACCTCGGCCGCTGGTCGAGCGGAATCGGGACCGGCGGGAG
>CAZQYU010000287.1:0-4742 GCA_964597585.1 uncultured Thermoanaerobaculia bacterium | reverse complement strand
TGCTGCAGGCTGAGATCGAACGGCTCCAGGCCGCGGGACACACAGGCCTGGTGCTGATGGACGACCCGTTCGCAGTGCCCCCAGAGGGCGCCCAGTGGCTGTTCTGGGTCCACGACGATGTCGCGGTCGCCGCGACGACCGCGAACGACCTCCAGGCGGTCGCCCGGGTCGTGCTCGACCCGGCCGCCGCAGCCCCGTTCCACGACACCGACCTCTACCGGCGCCTCCAGTCCGCCTACGCTGACGGTGTTGGCTGGCTGCTTGGCATCGATGTCCACCGCATGATGGCCGAGGCCGCGACCGGCGACCAGGCCCAGGACGCCCGCCTGCTCGAGCAGCTCGGGCTGCTCGACGCCACCACCCTGGTCGTCGAGCACCACCGGGAGGGCGAGCGCGCGAGCACCCAGGCCAATCTGGACTTCTCCGCCCCACGCAAGGGCATCGCGGCCTGGCTCGCAGCTCCGGCGCCGATGGGGAGCCTCGAGTACTTCTCGCCCCAGACCACTATGGTCTCGGCCGCGGTCGCCAAGGACGCACTCGACATGTTCGACGACCTGATGGCGATGCTCTCCACCGCCGCACCCGAGGCCGTCGACGAGATCGACCGCTTCCGCTCGGAGCACGGAATCGACCTCCGCACCGACCTGGCCGCCACCCTCGGCGGCGAGGGGGCCTTCGGCATCGACGGTCCGGTGATTCCGGTCCCCTCGTGGAAGCTCGTGCTCGAAGTCTACGACCCGGTCCGCCTCCAGGCCACCCTCGAAGCTGCCGTCGTCGAGATCAACCGCGCCCTCGAGGCAGAGGACAAGGCGCCCCTCACGCTCGCCCGCCAGGATGTCGGCGGACAGACGTTCTGGGTGCTGTCGCACCCGGATTCTCCGGCCGGCGCGGCATGGGTCATGACCGACGGGTACATCGTGGTGGGACCGAACACGGCGGTGCTGCGCCACGCCCTGATGGTCCGGTCGAGCGGGGTCACCCTGCCAACGTCGAACGTGCTCCGCGACCTGATGCCGACCAACGGTTTCGGCGACTGCTCGGCGCTCTTCTATCACGACTTCGGCGACCTGACGCAGACTCTCGCCGGCAGCGGCATGCTCGGTGACCTGCCCGCAGGAGTCGATCTCGGCGCGCTGTCCGAGCCGAGCCTGTTTTGCGTCTGGGCCGAGGAGCAGCGGATCTCGGTCGGCGGCATCGGTGCCAGCCTGCTTGAGGCGTTTCCTCTCGCCGGACTCGGCCACGCTCCGCGGGCGGGCGCGACCGAACGGGTTCAGCCAGCGGGCGCGGTATCATCCCAGGGATGAGCGCCCCCGCCCCGGACCGAACGCCGGTCCTGACGCTTGACGGTCTGTCGGTCCGGCTTGGTCCGCGAACCATCCTCGCCGATCTGCGCGCCTCCCTCGGGGGGCGCGCGATCGGTCTGCTCGGACCCAACGGCGCGGGCAAGACGACCCTCATCCGGACCCTGCTCGGCTTCCACCCGTCGTCCGCGGGATCGGCGACAGTGCTCGGCCTGCCGCTCGGCCCGAAGAGTGAGCGCGAGATCCGGGAGCAGGTCGGCTACATGCCGGAGAACGACTCCTTCATCGCCAACATGACCGCAGTCCGTTTTCTACGACTGATGGGCGAGCTCGGCGGGCTGCCCCCCCAGGCGGCCCTGGAGCGTGCCCACGAGGCGCTGTTCTTCGTCGGCCTCGGTGAGGCTCGGTACCGCGCGATCGGGACCTTCTCGACCGGCATGAAGCAGATGGTCAAGCTCGCCCAGGCGATCGTGCACGGACCGCGACTGCTCATCCTGGACGAGCCCACCAACGGGCTCGACCCGCCGGCGCGGGCGAGGATGCTCGAGCTGGTGCAGGAGATCCGCGACCGCGGCGATTGCCGCGTGCTCCTCTCCTCCCACCTCCTGCGAGACGTCGACCTGGTCTGCGACGAGGTGCTGATCCTCAAGGAGGGCCGCGTCGCAGCCTGTGTCGACCTGGTCGAGGAGCGCCGCGCCAACCGCTCCTTCGTCGAGCTCGAGCTGACCTTGCCCAGCGAGCCCTTCGTCGCCGCCCTCGGCGAGCTCGACTGCGAGGTTGCGGTCGGCCCAGGACCGCGGCTCAAGGCCGTCCTGCCGGTCGAGCGCACCGTTCAGGACATCTACCGCACCGCCGTCGACCTCGGGGTGGTGATCCGGCGGCTCGACTGCAAGCGAACCTCGCTGCAGGAGATCTTCCTCAAGGCCATGGAGGACAACCATGGCGGTGTATGAGCGCACCTGGCGCCGCTGGGAAGGGACGACGACTCCGCTTGCCCGGCGCTTCCTGGTCATCACCCGTTTCGCCCTCGCGGACGCCTTTTCGTCACGTCTGTTCGCGATCTTCTATGCCGCATGCGCGCTGCCGACACTGATTGGGCTGGTCCTGGTCTACCTGGCCCACAACGCCGCCATGCTCCAGCAGCTCGGCGTTCCCGGCGACTTCGTCGCGGCTCTGACCCGGCTGTTCTTCCAGAAGCTCTTCGTGTGGCAGGCGGTGCCGGCGTTCTTCGTGGCACTGATCGTGTCGCCGAGCCTCGTCGCGCCCGACCTCACCCACAACGGCCTGCCGCTCTACCTGAGCCGCCCGATCACGCGAACCGATTACGTGCTCGGAAAGGCCGCGGTGCTCGCCCTGCTGCTGTCGCCGATCACCTGGATCGGCGGGCTGGTCGTTTTCGCCCTCCAGGCCTCGCTCGAGGGCGGCGGGTGGTGGCACGCCAACGCCCGTCTGGCCCTCGCCCACCTTGCGGGTCACCTGACCTGGATCGTGGTCATCACCCTGCTGTCGCTCGCGGTCTCGGCGTGGGTCCGCTACAAGCCTCTCGCGCGCGGGGTACTGCTCGGCATCTTCTTCGTGCTCGGCGCCGTCGGCCACATGGTGAACCTCATGACCGGGAGCTCGTCGGGCGACGCTCTCGACCTGGTCCAGGCGATCGTGACAGTGGTCGCCCACCTCTTCGACCCCGCGGTCCACACGCCGATGCCGATCTGGCTGGCGTGGGGCTCGCTCGCCGGCGCCTCCCTGCTCAGCCTCGCGCTGCTGCGCAGAAGGCTGCGCGGCGCTGAGGTGGTTCGATGAGCGCCGACCGAATCGCCTTTCGCGGGGTCTCGAAGTTCTACGGTGAGGTGCTCGGCGTCAACCGCGTCAGCCTCGCCATCGCGCCCGGTCTCACCAGCCTGGTCGGCCCCAACGGCTCGGGCAAGAGCACCCTCATGCACTTGCTCACCGGCCTCCTGCGGCCCACCCAGGGCAGCGTCAGCGTGCTCGATGTCCCACCCGACGCTCCCGAGCATCTCTTCCGGGTCGTGGGCTACTGCACGCAGTACGACAGCTTCCCCGCCGGCGCCACCGGGCTCGGCCTGCTGCGCGACTCGCTCGCGCTGCACGGCCTCTCAGCCGCCGAACGCGATGCCCGCGCATGGCAAGTGCTCGAGCTGGTCGGTCTCACCGAGGCCGCACGGCGCCGCATCGCCGGCTACTCCAAGGGCATGCGCCAGCGGATCAAGCTCGGCCAGGCGATCGCCCACGACCCGCGGGTGCTGGTCCTCGACGAGCCGCTCAACGGCCTTGACCCCATGGCCCGGGCCGAGGTCATCGACCTGATGCGGCGCTGGGCCGACGAGGGGCGGCACGTGCTCGTGTCGTCGCACATCCTGCATGAGGTCGACGCCATCTCAGACGGGGTCATCCTGATGCACGGCGGCTCGGTGGTCGCCGAGGGTGCGATCCGTGCGGTGCGCGGCGAGATCTCCGGTCACCCGATGCAGGTGTTGGTCCGCTGCCGGCCGGCCCGCGCCGTGGCGCCGCGGCTGCTCGAGCTCGCCCACGTCGTCGAGGTCCGCCTGATCGAGGAGGACGACGTGGTGCTGGTGAGGACCCGGGACGCCGACGCCTTCTTCCGCGATGTAGCCCCTCTCGTGCTTGCCTCCGGAGCCGACGTCGAGACTGTCGCCCCTGCCGACGAGGACGTCGGTGCCGTCTACGACTACCTGATCGGCTCCGCGGGGGGGACGACATGACCACCTTCGAGCCCGGTCCTCCGGCCCCAGCGCGCGTGCAGGTCGTGACGCTCATGCGCCGCGAGCTCGCCCGCACCCTACTCGGGCGGAGGTCCCTGCTGGTCTGGCTGCTGCTCTGCCTCCCGATCGCGATCGCGGTGCTGCGGCTGCTCTTCATGCCCGCTTCCATGCGGGCCGACATCGGCGCCACCAGCCGCGACTTCGCCGAGATGTTCCACGCATTCATCTTGCGCTTCGTGGTCTTCTTCGGCTGTGCCGGCCTGTTCATGAACCTCTTCCGCGGCGAGATCCTCGACCGCAGCATCCACTACCTGCTGCTTGCCCCCGTCCGCCGCGACGTGCTGGTGCTCGGCAAGTTCCTGGGCGGCCTCGCCTCTACGGTCATCGCGCTCGGCGGCACGACGGTCGCCACCTACCTGCTGATGTACCTGGCCCATGGCGTCGGCCCCGGCCTCGGCTTCGTGCTCTCGGGGGCGGGACTGGGCCACCTCGCCGCCTATCTCGCGACCGTGGTCATGGCATGCGTCGGCTACGGCGCCCTGTTCCTGCTCGCGGGCCTGTACTTCCGCAACCCGCTGCTGCCTGCGGTCGCGCTGCTCGGATGGGAGCTGCTGTCGCCGTTTCTGCCCCCGATGCTGAAGGCGCTCAGCGTCAGCCACTACCTCGCATCGCTTGTTCCCGTCCCGGCCTCGCTCGGCCC
>CAZQYU010000286.1:0-4761 GCA_964597585.1 uncultured Thermoanaerobaculia bacterium | reverse complement strand
CAAGACACCAAGCCATGAGTGAGCCAGCACGACCGCAGGCCGCGCCCGCAACCCACGCGGGCGAGACGCCAGAGGTGAGGAGGTGAGGAGGTGAGGGGGGCTCGTAGGGGCGGAGCTTGCCTCCGCCCGGTGGGACCGGAGGTGCTCCCGGCACGGGCGCACGCAAGGTGCGCCCCTACTCCAAACTGCTCGGCTCTCACCCCTTCTCGGCTCAGCTGCCCGAAATCCGTGAGGAAGCTCCAGAATCTCAACCGACCTCTTCGTGTCTTGGTGTCTTGGTGGTGAGAATCCACGCCGGACGGCGCGCACTGATGTGGGAACCCACGCGTGGTCGCACCAGTGACCGCGGGTGCAAACGTCTCGCCTCTTGCGTCTCGCGTCTTACGTCAAGCGTGCCGCTCGATGCAGGTGGGGTCGTCGTTCGCCGGGCTGTTGACATGGCGGCTCACGGGGTAGGCTTCCATCTCCTCTGCCGGGTAGGCCGAGAGAAGAGTGGCCAGTCGCTCGGAGGCCAGCTCGGCGGCGCTCAGCCACTCGTCGTAGCGCTCCGGCGGCAGGATCACCGGCATACGGTCGTGCAGCTCGGAGACGAGCGGATTCGGGCCCGTGGTGAGAATGGTGCAGCTCTCGACGGGGTCGCCTTCGGGCGGCCGCCAGCGCTCCCAGAGCCCGGCGAAGGCCAACGGTCGCGAGCCCGAGAGGTGGATGTAAAAGGGTTGCTTGGCGCCGCCCCGGCGGCTCCACTCGTAGAAGCCGGAAGCGGGAATCAGGCATCGCCGGCGCCGCACCGCCTGCCGGAAGGCCGGCTTCTCCGCAACGGTCTCGGAGCGGGCGTTGATCATCCGCGACCCGATCGAGGGGTCCTTCGCCCAGAAGGGGATGAGGCCCCACTGCACTTCGCGCCACTCGCGCGGCTCGGCCGTGCCCGCGCGTACGATCGGCACCGACTGGGTCGGTGCGATGTTGTAACGAGGGGTGAGGGTCGGCGCTGACGGCAGGTCGAACTGCTCCGCCAAGGCGCGTCCCGACAGGATGAGGGCATAGCGGCCACACATGAACCCATGGTAGGACGTGGCGGTGGCGGCGGCAAACCCGAGCGCACGCAGCTCATCAGACTCGGGGACGGGCGACGTCGCTGCGCTATCATGGCGGCGCGATCGGGCGCCCCGGCGTCCGTCGACACTCCCTGGTTCTGGAGAAGCCGATGACCCTTCGGGCGACCGTCCGTCACCTCGCGGCGGCAGGTCTTGTGCTTGCTGTCGTCGCACCGGCGCTGGCCGCCGGCCGAGCCTTCGAGATCGCCGACTACTACCGCACTGCCTTCGTCGAGTCGCCGGCGCTCGCTCCCGACGGCGCAGCGGTGGTCTTCGCGGTCCGCCGCTATGCGCTCGAGGAAGGCGAGAGCTGGTCCGAGATCTGGATGACGAAGGTCGACGGCGGAGGGCTGCGCCAGATGACCTTCGGGCGCCACCACGACAGCTCGCCCGTGTTCTCGGCGGACGGGCGTCGGATCGTCTTCGTCTCCGACCGGTCGGGCGACTCTCAGCTCTGGGTGATGGCCGTGGACGGGGGCGGGGCCCGCCAGCTGACCCGGTTTCCGACCGGTGTCGAGGGCCCCGTGGTTTCGCCCGACGGCAGGTTCATCGCCGTGCTCTCCCAGGTCTATCCGGAGTGCGGCGCCGATGCCGAGTGCAATCGAACCACCCAAGAGGCGATCGACGGTGGACCGCTCAAGGTCCACCTCGCCGACGCCCTGCTCTATCGCCACTGGACCGAGTGGCGCGACGGGCGCTTCCGGCACGTCCTTCTGGTGGATGCCGCGAGCGGAGAGGTCGCCGCGGACCTCACGCCGGGTCGCTGGGACAGCCCGACCTTCTCCCTCGGCGGGCCTTCCGGGTACGCGTTCTCCCCCGACGGGAGGCAGCTGTGCGTGGTCTCGGACCACTCCGAGGTTCCTGCGCTGTCGACCAACTCGGACCTGTGGCTGGTCGACATCGACGACAACGGCCGCCCCGGAGCCCCCCGCGACATCACCGCCGCAAACCCGGGCTGGGACGGCGATCCCACGTTCTCCCCCGACGGGCGCTTCATCGCCTTCCGCAGCCAGGCGACGCCAGGCTACGAGAGCGCCCTCTTCCGCCTCGCCCTGTATGACCGCACCGCGGGCACCGTCCGTTACCTCACCGACCGCGAGCGATTCGACAACTGGGTCGAAGCGGTGGGGTGGGGAGGTGCGAAGCTCTTCTTCCAGGGCGCGGTCAAGGGGTACAACCCGATCTTCACGATCGACCTCGCCTCCGGCGCCATCTCCCAGGTGCTGCAGGACGGCACCATCGACGCCTGGCAGGCGGCTCCCGACGGGGCCACCATCGTCTACGCCCGGCGCGCCGTCGACCGGCCTCAGGAGCTGGCCCGCCTGCGAATCGCAGCCGGCGCGCCGGAACGGATCACCTGGTTCAACCGTGATCTCGAGACCGAGGTCGACCTGCGCCCGGTTGAGGAGATGTGGGTCGAGGGCGACGGCGGGCGGCCGGTCCAGGTCTTCATCGTCAAGCCCCACGGCTTCGACGCGTCCCGGCGCTATCCCTTGATCTTCAACGTTCACGGCGGGCCTCAGAGCCAGTGGGCCGACTCCTACCGCGGCGACTGGCAGGTCTACCCGGGCAAGGGCTACGTGGTCGCCTTCGCGAACCCGACCGGCTCCACCGGCAACGGCCAGGAGGTCACCGACGGCATCGCCTGCGACTGGGGCGGTCGGGTGTGGCGCGACCTCATGAAGGTCACCGACGCCCTTGCGAAGCTGCCCTACGTCGATGCCGACCGCATGGGCGCAATGGGCTGGTCATGGGGCGGCTACGCGATGATGTGGGCGGAGGGGCACACCACGCGGTTCAAAGCCCTCGCGTCGATGATGGGCGTCTACGACCTGCGCTCGATGCACGGCGGCACCGAGGAGCTCTGGTTCCCAGAGCACGACATGTGCGGAACCCCGTGGACCAGCGACGACTACGAGCGCTGGTCGCCGTCGCGCTCGGTCAAGCACTTCGCGACGCCCTGTCTGGTGATCACCGGCGAGAAGGACTTCCGCGTTCCCTACACCCAGAGCCTGCAGTTCTTCACCGACCTGCAGAGGATGAAGGTGCCGTCCCGTTTGGTTGTCTTTCCCGACGCGGGTCACTGGCCAAGCTGGTACGAGATGGCGTTCTACTACGATGTCCACCTCGACTGGTTCCACCAGTGGCTCGGCGGCGAGCCGGCGCCGTGGCCGGTGGAGAGCTTCGCGCGCAATCAGGTCTTCACCTCCGGAAGCGGCGACTGACGGCCGCAGGTACCGAGAAGGAGCACTCATGGCCGGAATCTTCAAGGCATATGACATCCGGGGGACCTACCCCGATCAGGTCAACGAGACGATCGCGTTTCGGGTCGGCTACCACTACCGCGAGCTGCTCGACGTCGAGGACCTCGCCCGCGGGCCGGTCGTGGTGGTGTCGCGCGATATGCGCTCGCACTCGACGCCTCTTGCCGAGGCGCTCGCACGCGGGCTGCGGGCGAGCGGCGTCGCGGTGATCGACATCGGCGTCGCCGACACGCCGCAGAACTACTATGCCATCGGCTACCTGAAAGCATCGGGAGGGATCCAGGTGACCGCCAGTCACAACCCGGCGGTCTACAACGGCTTCAAGATGTCACGTCGGGATGCCATTCCGGTCTCCTGGGACACCGGCATCGCCGAGCTCGAGCGCCTGGTCCGATCGAGCACGGTCCCCCTCGATGCACCGTTGAGTGCCGACCAGTCGACCCGCAACGTCTTCGCCGCCTACGTCGAGCACGTGGTCTCTCACCTCGAGCACCGCGAGCCCCGCATGGTCCTGGCCGCCGATGCCGCCAACGGCATGGCGACCCTTTACCGGCCAATCCTCGACCGGCTCAACGTCGAGCTGGTGCCGCTCTACTTCGAGCTCGACGGGAGCTTTCCCAACCACGAGGCGAACCCGCTCAAGGCGGAGAACCTGGTCGACCTCCAGCGGGCCGTCACCGAGCACGGCGCCAACCTCGGGATCGCCTTCGACGGCGACGCAGACCGCGCGATGTTCGTCGATGCCGACGGTGCCTCGATCTCGGCCGACAAGGTGACCGGCCTGCTCGCGCCGCGCTTCCTCCGCCACGAGCCGGGCGCGGCGATCGTCTACGACCTGCGCTCATCGTGGGCAACCAAGGAGGCGATCGAGGAGGCGGGCGGCCGCCCGGTACGAGAGCGCGTCGGCCACTCGTTCATGAAGGCGACGATGCGCAAGCTCGGCTCGCCCTTCGGCGGGGAGCTCGCCGGTCACTTCTACTACCGTGCCAACTTCACCGCCGACTCCTCGATTCTGACCCTGATCGAGATCCTCAACCACATGCGCGAGACCGGCCGGCCGCTGGCCGACCTCATCCGTCCCCTCGATCGCTACTTTGCCACCGGCGAGGTGAACTTCCACGTCGCAGACAAGGAAGGCATGATCCGCCGCCTCGGCGAGAGCTTCTCAGACGGCGCCATCGACCACCTCGACGGCATCACCGTGCAGTACGCCGACTGGTGGTTCAACGTCCGTCCCTCCAACACGGAGCCGCTGCTGCGCCTGGTGCTCGAGGCGAAGACGAAGGCGCTGATGGACGAGAAGAAGCAGCTCCTTCTGGGTTTCCTCGGCGAGCCCGAGTAGTGTCAAGTCCTGGCGAGAAGTTGTCAGCCGAGCGCGGGTGAGGTCACGCTCATCGACGAGG
>CAZQYU010000285.1:0-4773 GCA_964597585.1 uncultured Thermoanaerobaculia bacterium | reverse complement strand
CGATGAGCTGGCCGATCGCGGGCACGGCGATGCGCCACGAGGCCTGGAGGATGAAGAGGCACACGATGGCGGCGCCCACGTGATCGACGACCGCCCACTCGGGACGGGCCAGGCTGACGGCGACCGCGAGCGCGGCGGGGATCGAGCTCAGCGCGTCGGAGCGATGGTGCCAAGCATTCGCCACCAACGCCGGCGAGTCGGCGCGACGCCCGGCAACAGCCGTCCAGCGAAACAGGATCTCCTTGCTGATGATTGAAACGACGGCCGCCACCAGTGCAGGTACCCCAGGTCGGCCGTGGGTCGGTCCGCGCAGGCCGCGCAGGGCCTCCCACCCGAGGGCGATGCCGACGGCGGCCAAGGCGAGGCCGATGGCGACGGTGACGAGGGTCTCGATGCGGGCGTGCCCGTGTGGGTGGTCGGCGTCGGCGGGCGCCGACCAGAAGCGTACGCCGACGATCACCGCGAGGTCGGTCACCAGGTCGGAGAGACTGTGGACGGCGTCGGCAATCACGGCCTGGCTGTTGCCGAGGACCCCACCCACGAACTTCCCGGCCGCGAGCAGTACGTTGACGACAAGGCCGACCCACGCCGCCCGCAGAACGAGCGCCTCGGAGGAACCGGGAGCGAAACGAGAAGGTGCCATCGGTGTCGCGCTGGGCCACTGCGGGCGCCCGTGGGCCGATTCTATCAGCCCGCTTCCACGTCTCACTCAACGAAATGTCACGTTTCTGTGGGAGCTTCCCGCCCTCGAGGTCAGTTCTGAGACAGTGGTTCCATCTGGTTTCCGGTGTGGACACTCACCGGTGCGCCGACCCGAAGCCTGCCCAGACGTTGTGGAACCAGGTTCTGTCCGAACAGGAGCTTTCCGTCATGGGAGCGGAAGCTTGCGAGTGTGACGAGTGGCTCGCGCCCGCGGACGCCGGTCGTCTGGTCGACGGTGGTGACGATGCAGCGCGCGCATGGCTTCGCGACCCGCAGCCGCACCTCCCCGATCTCGACCGCGCTCCAGCCGTCCTCGGCGAAGGGCGTGCAACCTGAGACCACCAGGTTGGGCCGAAACCGGTTCATCGGCAGCGGCTCCTCGAGACGGCGGTTGAGCTCGTCGAGCGAACCCTGCGAGATCAGGAGCACGGGGAAGCCGTCCGCGAACGAGACCTCATCGTCCGGTTCGGCAAAGCGCGGGTCGATCGGGCGGTGGACGCCCTGCGCCTTGCGCACCAGGTCGCACGGGACGCCGAGCCACTGGGAAAACCAGGTGCGAGCGCCAATCCCCGCCGAGACCGCGGCGACGGTGTCGCGCCACACCGTGACCGGAGGCCTCGGCTCGACCGCTTCCGGTGACACCGTCAGGTCCGCGAGCCCGGGTGCGCTGAGGACGACACGGCCGTTCTCGAGCCGAGGAGCCACGAGGGCCAGACGTGGGTGGGTGCGCTGGCTGAGGAATCGCCCGTCCGGATCGACGACCATCCACTCGCGGTCGCCCACAAGCCCGGCTCGCTCGAGCCGCGCCTCGGGCACGGCGATGCCCTGGCACCCCTTGACGGGGTAGATCCAGAGCTGGGAGACGGCGGTCCTGCTCACGGTGCGGCGTCGAGCCGGTCGAAGCGGTAGCCGGCCTTGACCGCACCCCACGCCTGGCTGCCGTCGGCGGTCCAGCCGCGGTCCCAGCTCGTGAGCCCGGTCGCCGCGATGGTCACCCGGGAGGTCGCGAAGGTCGCGCCGCGCAGGGTGCTCTCGCAGAGCGAACCGAGGGTGGAGCCGACGAAGGCGTCGCCCGATCGCCGCATCAGGATCGCGCAGCCCGGGCGCGGTGTGAGCATGGTCGGGTTGAGCGACTCGAAGCGGTCGGGGGCCTGCCACGCTCCGACAAAACGGGACGGGTCGGCGAGCTCGAGGACCTGGCTCTCGAACAGTCCCTCGGCGATCTCCGCGACCCGGTAGATACGCTGTCGGTAGGGCCTTTCGAGCGAGCTCGCCGCCGCCTGCTCGATGTACAGCCAGCGTGCGTCGGTCCGCCAGGTCCAGATCGGCGTCATGTGGAGCCGGATGTCGTAGAAGTCCGGGTCGGCGGCGGCCTGGGCGGCCGAGGAGAACGAGCCCGCCATCCACGACAGGAGCAGGTCGAGATCGGGTGTGGGATCGGGAGGGTGATCGGCGGTCGCGAGCCCGGCCTTGAACCAGCCGAGGTCAAGGCCGATGTGCTCGGACTCGGGGTCCACCCACGCGATGCCCTCGGTCGTCCAGCCGTCGGCGGTCCGGCGTCTCAGCGAGAGCTCGAGGACGTCCGCGCCCCCTGCGGCGGCGACCTCTTGGAGCCGGAGCTCGAGCGCGGTCGGGGTGCCGTCGCGGTCGACGACCACCGTCCGGCCGCCCTGGTCGCTCATGTGGAGGTCGGGCTGCGTGACATGCTCGCCGTCATCCTGGGGATCCTGCCACGACAACCAGCCGGAAAACGTGCGGCACCGCGCGAGCCGGACCGGGCCTGCGTCGGGCCGACCCCAGACGGTCGTGCCGTCGGCACCGGACGCCCACTCGGTGAGCTGCAGCGCGGAGGCCGCGAGCACGATCTCAGTGTGGACGACGACCTCGACTCCACCGGGTTGGTCGGCGAGGCGGCAACCGCCGTTGGAGGAGCGGCCGGTGAAGATCGCGCCGTCGCGGCGCCAGCGCAGCTCGCAGCCGGGAAGCGCCTTCAGCTCGTCCCGGGTCACGCTCTCCCGGAGGGTCGGCGGGGCGTCGATCCCGCCGGGCAGGTCCCAACTGTGCATGACCACCTCGCCCGTCGCCGGGTCGGGCTCGAAGGTGAGCAGGCGGCGTCGGTAGACGGACGCCGGCTCGCCGCCTCGGGACTGGCGGGTGAACATGACATGCTCAGCGACGGACGGCGCCGCGACGGGTGCGAAGACGGCGTGGAGCCAGGGGTGGGTCGGCTCGCCGCCGGCCTCCCGTTCCGCGAGGACCTGAGCGTGGTTGTCGAACTCGCCCGACAGCATCTTCACGAGCGCCCCGAGATCCGCCTCGGCCGGTGACAGAGGCCGCGCAGCGACCGGTACCACCGTGCCCACACCGAGCAGCACGACGAGCGCGAGCAACGAGGGACGACGCATGAAGCCTCCGAGCGGCGCCGGGCGCCGTGTGTGCATGATAGCGCCGCCGTCCCGGGCTCGCGGTCGGCGGCGGGCTCTCCGCGTGTCGGACGCGAAGAGCAGTGCAGGCGAGAGGTCAGTGGAGCCTGAAGGTCACGGTGAGGCGGTCGATCACGTTGACCGGGCGACCGCGGAAGGTCGAGGGCTCGAATCGCCAGCGGCGTGCGGCGTCGACTGCCGCGTCGGTCATCCCGAGCGGCAGGCCCGCGATTACGGTCACATCGACGACGGCGCCGGTGCGGTCGATCAGCAGATCGAGCACGACCGCGCCCTGGATCCGTGCTCGGACGGCTGCCTTCGGGTAGACCGGCTGGGGCGCAAATATCGCCCGCGGCGGAGCCAGCTCGTTGCCGGCGATCACGGTGTCGGGCGCCGGGAGGGGCGCCGGCGGGGCCGGGATGTCACCGGGGATCGGGACCACGATATCGCCGACGTCCGGCATGTCGACCGGCTGCCGGACAAGGTCGCGGACCGGCTCGGGGTCGAGGGGTGTGGGGTCGGGCACCGGCACGCGGCGGACCTGCGGGAGCGTCGGCATCTCCCTCGGGGGTGGGGGCGGCCGGTAGGCGACCAGCCGGGTCACCGGGACCCTGAACGCGACCTGCGCTCGCTGCGGTGCTGCGAGCTCGGGCCAGGTGATTGCGAACAGGACGAGGTGGGCGGCGACCGCGAGGGCTGCGGCGAGGCGGAGCGTGCGCGCCTCGGCGGGGCGTTGCTCGAGCAGGAAAGCGAGGCTCGAAGGGGCGACGTCGGCCATGGTGCACCTCCTGCCCGGTGGGACGCGCAGAGCTGGCGGGAGTTCCGCGACCCACCAGCGTGCCGGCTCGAGACGCTCAGTCGACGACGGCGCCCTTCGGGATCACGACGATGCCGGACTCGGTCACCGTGAAACGGCTCCGGTCGCGCTCGAGGTCCTCCCCGATCACGGCGCCGGGCATGATGCGTGCCCTCTTGTCGATGATTGCTCGGTGGACGCGCGAGTTGCGCCCGACGTCGACGCCGTCCATCAGCACGCAGTCGGACACCTTGGCGTAGGAGTTCACGCGGACCTCGGGCGAGACGATGGTGCGTTCGACCTGCCCCCCCGACAGGATCGCGCCGTTGCAGACAAGGGAATCGAGCGCGATGCCTCGCCGCCCGCCTTCTCCCTCCTGGGCGAAGACGGTCTTGGCCGGCGGCAGCTGGCGCGGGATCGAGCGCAGCGGCCAGTCGCGGTCGTAGAGGTTGAACACCGGGTCGACCGCGACCAGGTCCATGCTCGCCGCGTAGTAGGAGTCGAGGGTGCCGATGTCCCGCCAGTACGCCTGGCCCTTGCGGTTTTCGTCGATGAAGGGGAAGGCGAGGAGGCGCTTGCTCGCCACCATCCCGGGCAGGATGTCGTGCCCGAAGTCGTGCCGGCTGAGTCGGGTCGAATCCTCGATCAGGGCACGGGCAAGGGCCTCGGTCTCGAAGCAGTAGACCCCCATGTTGACCAGTGCGCGGTCTGGACGGCCGGGGATGGGAATGGGGTTCTCGGGCTTCTCGTGGAAGGCGACGATTCGCCACGAACGATCCACCTGGACGACGCCGAAGGAACGCGCCTGCTCGAGCGGGACCTCGACGACCCCGACCGTCGCGAGAGCGCCGG